>NZ_JBEXVQ010000047.1:0-78760 GCF_040629405.1 Lentzea sp. NPDC005914
GCCGACGAGAGCCCTGAACGACCGACCTGTCCCGGATCTCGAACTCCATCGCAACCCCTCAACCAGGGTGTTGCGACGACTCCTAGAACCCAAGCCGGTGGGGGCCTTTCGGGTGTTCCGGGGTCAGCCGACCACGGTCCAGGTGTCCTTGCCGTGCAACAGCTTGCTCAGGTTCGCGGGCTTCGTGGCCTTGGCCTCGTTGACCTGCGCCCGCGCGCTGTCGTCGTACGTCGGACGGTCGGCCCTGCGGAACACACCGGTGACGGTGTGCGTGAGGTCCTGCGTCGACAGCCGCGAGAGCGCGAACGACAGGTTCAGGTCCGACGCGTCGTGGATGACGATGTCGCTCGCGTCCACGTCCGCGGACTTGGCGACCGCGAGCCCGAAGCCCTCGCGGGTCACGCAGTACTCGCCCTCACGACCGAAGCGGATCGGCTCGCCGTCGACGACGTTGATGATCCGCCGCTGTGCTTCGTCCGCGTCCTTCAGCACGTCGAACGCGCCGTCGTTGAAGATCGGGCAGTTCTGGTAGATCTCGACGAGCGCCGAACCGCGGTGCTCGGCCGCCTGGCGCAGTACCGAGGTCAGACCCGCCTTGTCCGAGTCGAGTGCCCGGCCCACGAACGAGGCCTCCGCGCCCAGTGCCAGCGACACCGGGTTGAACGGGTGGTCGAGCGATCCGACCGGCGTCGACTTGGTGACCTTGCCTTCCTCGGAGGTCGGCGAGTACTGGCCCTTGGTCAGGCCGTAGATCCGGTTGTTGAACAGCAGGATCTTGAGGTTCACGTTGCGCCGCAACGTGTGGATCAGGTGGTTGCCGCCGATGGAGAGCGCGTCACCGTCACCGGTCACCACCCACACGCTCAGGTCCGGCCGCGACACGGCGAGACCCGTGGCGATGGCCGGCGCACGGCCGTGGATGGAGTGCATGCCGTAGGTGTTCATGTAGTACGGGAAGCGGGACGAGCACCCGATGCCCGAGACGAACACGATGTTCTCGCGCTTCAGACCGAGCGACGGCAGGAACGACTGCATGGTGTTGAGCACGATGTAGTCGCCGCAGCCGGGGCACCAGCGGACTTCCTGGTCCGACTTGTAGTCCCTGGCCGTCTGCTTCTCGTCGGTGGTGGGAACTCCGGTCAGTCCCGGAATCCCGAGGTCGATCGCAGTCACGCCGACACCCCCTTGATCACGTCAGCGAGCACGTCCTGCAGCTCTTCCGCCTTGAACGGCAAGCCCTGCACCTTGGTGTACGACATCGCGTCCACCAGATACTTCGCCCTCAACAGCAACGCCAGCTGGCCCAGGTTCATTTCCGGCACGATCACCTTGTCGTACCCGCGGAGCACCTCGCCCAGGTTCTTCGGGAACGGGTTGAGGTGCCGCAGGTGCGCGTGCGCGACCGGCAGACCCAGCTTGCGGACGCGGCGGGCGGCCGCGCCGATCGGGCCGTAGGACGAGCCCCAGCCGACGACCAGGACCTTCGCCTCGCCCGACGGGTCGTCGACCTCGACGTCCGGCACCTCGATGCCGTCGATCTTGGCCTGGCGCAGGCGGACCATCCGGTCGTGGTTCTCCGGGTCGTAGGAGATGTTGCCGGTGACGTCCTGCTTCTCCAGACCGCCGATGCGGTGCTGCAGACCAGGGGTACCGGGCACCGCCCACGGACGGGCCAGCGTCTCGGGATCACGTGAGTACGGCTGGAAGTTCTCCGGGTCCGTCGCGAACTCGACTGACAGGTCCGGCAGCGAGTCGACGTCCGGGATCAGCCACGGCTCGGAGCCGTTCGCGATCGCGCCGTCGGAGAGGAACAGCACCGGAGTGCGGTACTTCAGCGCGATGCGGGTCGCGTCGAGCACGGCGCCGAAGCAGTCCGACGGCGACTGCGGCGCGACGATCGGCACCGGCGACTCGCCGTTGCGGCCGAACATCGCCTGCAGCAGGTCGGCCTGCTCGGTCTTCGTCGGCAGACCGGTGGACGGGCCACCGCGCTGCACGTCGATCACGAGCAGCGGCAGTTCGGTCATCACCGCGAGGCCGATGGTCTCGGACTTCAGCGCGATGCCGGGGCCGGACGTCGACGTCACGCCGATCGCACCGCCGTAGGACGCGCCGAGGGCGATGCCGATGCCCGCGATCTCGTCCTCGGCCTGCACGGTCGTGATGTCGAAGTTCTTGTGCTTGCTGAGCTCGTGCAGGATGTCCGACGCCGGCGTGATCGGGTACGTGCCGAGCACGACGGGCAGGCCGGAGCGCTGCGCCGCCGCGACGATGCCGTACGCCGTCGCCGTGTTGCCGGTGATCTGGCGGTACGTGCCGACGTTCAGCTTCGCGGGCGCCACTTCGTACGTGACAGCGAAGGCTTCCGTGGTCTCGCCGTAGTAGTAGCCGGCGCGGAACGCCAGGACGTTGGCCTCGGCGATGTCCGGCTTCTTCGCGAACTTCTCGCGCAGGAACCGTTCCGTGCCCTCGGTCGGCCGGTGGTACATCCACGACAGAAGGCCGAGCGCGAACATGTTCTTCGCGCGTTCCGCGTCCTTCTTGCCGAGCCCGGTCTCCTCGAGCGCACCGATGGTCATCGTCGCCATGGCGACCTTGTGCACCTGGAACTTCTCGAGCGAGTCGTCCTCGAGCGGGTTCGAGTCGTACCCGACCTTCGTCAGGTTCCGCTTGGTGAACTCGTCGGTGTTGACGATGAGGATGCCGCCGTCCGGCAGGTCGACGACGTTCGCCTTGAGCGCGGCGGGGTTCATCGCCACGAGCACGTCCGGGCGGTCACCGGGCGTCAGGATGTCGTAGTCGGCGAAGTGGAGCTGGAACGACGAAACGCCGGGGAGGGTGCCCTGTGGTGCGCGGATCTCGGCGGGGAAGTTGGGCTGCGTGGCGAGGTCGTTGCCGAACGCCGCCGCTTCCGACGTGAACCGGTCTCCGGTGAGCTGCATACCGTCACCGGAGTCGCCGGCGAAGCGGATCACGACGCGATCCAGCTTGCGGGTCTCAGTGCTCATTCCTACGCCGATACCTCTCTCCAAGGGTGGCTGTGCCCCACATCGAGGGTAGTCGCCAGGACCGCCTCCCAGACCGGCCGCGTACCACTAGGCGAGACAAACTGTCCCATCTGCCGTACCGGGTCCTTAACTAAACGGTAAGCACAGCACTACCAGCGGATACCCGAATGCGGCACACGTCACCCTCAATACCTGTTACTCAAGGTAACACCTAACGACCGCTGATCCGAGCCTTCATCGCGGCCAGCCTGGCAGCGAACTCTGGAGTGTCGATCGAAGCGACCTGTGGCCGCAGCTCGGTCTCCACCGCGTCCGCGTGGTCGTGCATTGCATCGGTCGTCCGCATCGTCGCCTTGATGGTCCGCACGAGTGCTCCCGGCGCCTCGGCAGCCGCCTTGGCCAGCTCTTTTGCTACTGCGAGTGGGTCTTCGGCGGTTGCGTAGACGAGTCCGGTCTTCAACGCCTGGTCCGCGTCCAAGATCTGTCCGAAGAGCGTCATGGCCGTCGCCGTCTGCACGTTGGTGATCTTCTGCAACATCCACGTCATGCCGCCGCCGGGATGGATCCCGAGCTGCAGGAACCGCGCGTCGAACCGCGCTTTCGGCCCAGCGATCCTCAAGTCCGCCGCGAGCGCGAGGTTCAGTCCAGCACCCACCGCGGCCCCGTTGACCGCCGCGATGGTGGGAATAGTGGCGTTGGCCACCGCAAGGAACCCTCGGTAGATGTTCCTGAGGCCTTCGTCCTTGGAGTTGCCGAGCTGCGTGAGGTCCGCGCCCGCGCAGAACGCCGGCGGAGCACCCGTGACGATCAGCGCGTTGGCCTCTCGTTCCGCCTGCTCGACCTTGTCCGCCAGCTCGTTGGACAGGTCGATCGTCAGTGCGTTGCGCCGCTCCGGATCGTTGATCGTGATCACGGCGATGGAGTCGTCGAGCTCCAGCAGAACCTCAGCCATGGCCCCTAGGGTGCCAGCGGCCGATCCAGCAGCCGCGACAGCACCACCGTGGACACCGTCCGGTCGATGATCTCGACGGCCCTGAGCCTCTCGAGCGCCGTCTCCAGGTGATGGATGTCCGCGGCCCGCAGGTGCACGATCGCGTCCGCCGCCCCGGACACCGTGTAAGCCGCGCTGACCTCGGCCATCGGCTCCAACCGGTGCTGGATGTCGTGCGGCGCCACGTTCCCCTTGCAGTGCACCTCCACGAACGCCTCAGTACCCCACCCGAGCGCCTCGGGATCCACGACGGCCGTGAACCCCCTGAGCACCCCGTTGTCCAGGAGTTTGTCCACCCGCCGCTTCACAGCGGGGGCGCTCAACCCGACCTCTTTGCCGATCTCCGCGTAGCTGGATCGGGCGTTGGCCATGAGACACGAAATGATTCGCTGGTCGATGCTGTCCACACGCAACATTCTGCCCTAGTTAACGCAATGTCGCGGCGTTGATCGAGGGTCCACATGGGATTTACATTTCGATCCATGACCGTATCCATCTCCGGGCCCGGCGAGCCGATCACGCTAGACATCGCTCAGCCCCTAGCGCCGACGCGCATGCCGACCACCCGTCGGTACCTCATGTGCCCGCCGACGTACTTCACGGTGGAGTACGCCATCAACCCGTGGATGGATCCCACTCAGCCCACCAGCACCTCGCTGGCAGTGGAGCAGTGGACCGCGCTGAAGGAAACCTACGAACGCCTGGGCCACGACGTACAGGTCATCGAGCCAGTAGCCGGCCTGCCGGACATGGTCTTCTCGGCCAACAGCGGCACGGTCATCGACGGCCGAGTCCTGGGCTCGCGCTTCAGGGCCGACCAGCGCTCGGCCGAAGCCGACCACTTCCGCCGCTGGTTCCTGGGCGCCGGCTACAAGTCCGTGGTCATGCCCACCGCGGTGAACGAGGCCGAGGGCGACTTCACCTGGACCGGCTCACTACTGCTGGCCGGCACGGGTTTCCGCACCGACCCCCACGCCCACGGCGAGGCGCAGGAAGTTCTGGGCGTCCCAGTCGTCTCCCTGCAACTGGTAGACCCGCGCTTCTACCACCTGGACGTAGCCCTGTTCATGCTCGACGACCAGTCCCCGTCCCCCCTGGTCGCCTACTACCCGGAAGCGTTCTCGCCGGGTTCGCAGCAGGTGCTCCGCCGCCTGTTCCCGGACGCCGTGATCGCCAACGACGCCGACGCGGTCTGCCTGGGCCTGAACGCGGTGTCCGACGGCAAGCACGTCGTCATGCCCCTGGAGGCCACTCACCTGGCCGAGCAGGTGGCGCGCCGCGGGTTCGAGCCGGTGCTGGTGGACATCTCGGAGTTGCGCAAGTCGGGCGGCGGCCCGAAGTGCTGCACGATGGAACTGCGCGGCTGACCTCGCCCACGCAGTCGATGGATCTGCGCTGGTTGGAGACCTCAAACAGGCCTTCACCAGCGCAGATCTGCGTCTGAGGTCAGGCGATCTCCGTCACTGACCGGTTCCGTCGATCTTGTCATTGGACTGTCCCTCTAGCCGTCGCGAACCTTTCGCGTAGACCTTCAACCGGACGTCGATCTTATGGCCCGCCCGCTCCGCGACATCAGCTGCGGGAACGCCTGTAGACCGTGGCGTTGATTGGCCGCTGCTGAACTGCAAGTGTCATAGACGCATCTCTGCTCGGCTGGCGTTGAGTCACCAGATCTCATGTCTAGACGCCGCATTGCGGATAGGAATAATCGACACGCCCACGGCTTGACCTGCGCTCGGTGAAAGCTGATCCAGCTTTCGCCAGCGCAGATCAGTCGCGTGGAGGCGTTCCGTCGACCTCCCGCATCGACGACCCGATCCTCGAATCGGTCACACGCTTTGCAGCGGCGGATAAGGCTCGTCAGGCGTTGACGGCGGTGTGAGCTTGGCGTTGAGCGCCTGAGCTTCCTCGAGCTGGTCTTCCAGCGTGACGATGCGGCATGCCGCATCCAAGCCTGTGCCCTGGTCGACCAGCGCGCGTACGCGGGCGGCCAGGCGCAGTTGATGGCGGCTGTAGCGGCGGTGACCGCCGGACGAGCGCTGTGGCTCGATGAGTTTCGCCTCATCCAGGCTGCGCAGGAAGTTCGCCGAGGTGTTGAGCAGTTCCGCGGCCCGGCCCATCGAGTAGGCGGGGTAGTGCTCGTCGTCGAACCTCTCTGCTGTGGTCTGCGGTTCGTGGTCCGCAGGTTTGTTGGTGTCAGGGGTCATCGCGCCTCCACATCACGAGGGGCCCCGGCGCCGAAGCACCGGGGCCCCAAGGGTTGTTGGGTTCACTTCCACCTAGCCGACCGTGAGATCGGCTTCCTCTGTCCGCGTGCCCATTGTTCGGAGCGGGCACTGCGGGGATCGCGTGTGCGTAACCGAAGACCACCTTCCAATCTGATGGAACTGCGGTACCCGTTCGGCGGAGTTCAGCCGAAGGCGGGCGATCCGATGGTGTGCAACCCTTCCCTTCTCCTCTGGGTACTGATTTTCCTTTTCTCACGTGGCAATCGGCACCGGACATCACGCACATGCCGGACTCACCTCGCCGACTGCCCTTGGTCACCTACCGAGCCTTTTTGCTGCTTGGCTCCGGCAAATGACTGTCTTGCACTTGCAACTTCAACTGCGTCTTGCTGATCGTGCAGCCACCGGCTCCGATCTTCTTGCGCACTGCGTCACTGCTCGCCGGCGGCCCTTGGTCACCTGCCTGGAGCTCCAACTTCAGCTCCGGCACACCTGACCGTCTTGCTCACGGGTAGTTCGTCATCTCCCGTGCCATGTTATCTCTCGGCCAACGAGGAGAACTGTACATGCCAACGGGAGAGGATGTCTACCTCCGCCACCATAGATTTCCTCTTTTGGGTGACGTAGCTGCTCTCACCTGGCCCGATCCGAGAGGCCGCATCTAGGGGCCGCACGATGGACCTGCGCTCAGCGCCGTGAACTCGTCCGCGCCGTTCTGCTGATAACAGGGCGAAGACCCTTCGCTCGAAAGGCCACCATGACAGCAACCGACGCGGAGCTCATCGAGGCGTCGCTGCACGTGCCCGAGAAGTTCGCTCTGATCTTCGACCGGCACGCACCGCACATCCAGCGCTACCTCGCCCGGCGCCTCGGTCAGCAGGCCGCCGACGACCTGCTCGCCGAGACGTTCCTCGTGGCCTTCTCCAAGCGGGCGCGCTACGACACGTCTCGCCCAGACGTCCGGCCGTGGTTGTACGGCATCGCCACCAACCTGGTCGGTCAGCACAGGCGGGAGGAGGTGCGCCGGTATCGGACGCACTTGGTCGGGACCTACGTGGGTGACCACGCCGACCGGGTGGCCGCGGATGTCACCGCGCAGGCCATGCGGTCCATGTTGACCGGTGCGATGGCGGCGTTGTCCATCGAGGACAGGGACGTGCTGCTGCTGGTCGCGTGGGAACAGCTCAGCTATCTCGAGGTCGCCGAGGCGCTGGCGATTCCGGTGGGCACGGTGCGGTCCCGGCTGAACCGGGCTCGCCGCAAGGTCCGGGAAGCGTTGGGAACCGACAACCACACCGAGGTCGAGGAGCTGCTCAACAATGGATGACCTTCAGCTCGTCCGGGAACTGGACGAGACCCCGCTCAAGTCCGCCGACCAGTTGGCGGCCGCACGTGCGCAGTTCGTGGCGGGCATGAAACCGCCCAAGCGTGGTCGCGCCGGGATCATCGCCATTGCCACGCTCACCGCGGCGGCATCGGTCGCCGCCGTGGCGATGGTGCTGCCCTCCGACTCACCGGACTCGACCGACGCCGCTCCCACTGCCCCGGTGGAAACCGCCGTGCAGTTGCTGAACCACGCCGCCGCGGCAGTCCGTTCGAAGCCCGACGAGGTGCCTCGGCCCGACCAGTTCTACTACCTGCGCAGGGGCGAGTATGAGGCCTGGTTCTCGGTCGACGGCACCCGTGATGGCCGGATCAGCACCAGCGGGAACTCCACGCAGACCACCACGTCCGGCTGCGTCGACGGCCGCAGCAAGGTGCGCGACAAGTACGACCGGCCGACGGGCGCGACCGAGGAGTGCACGCCACGCCGCGCGTACCGGGACGATCTGCCCGCCACGGCCGACGACATGCTGAAGTTCTTGCAGGGTGACGACAAGGGCCGATCGGTCAACTCGTACGGCAAGGACGTGCTGGCCATGTTCAGCGGCGCGTACCTGCCGGGGCCGCAGCGGGCCGCGTTGTTCGAGGCGGCGACCCGCGTGCCGGGGCTGACGGTGGTGCAGAACGTCTCGTCCGGCCGTCCCGGGATCGGGATCAGCTGGCCGGTACCGGAGGGGTCGCTGCCCGAGGCCCAGCCGACGGTGATCGTGTTCGACAAGGACACCTACGAGTACCTCGGCACGAAGAACGAGCCGCTGGACGCGACCGGGTTCGTCGACCAGGTGGGCGACCGCGTCTAGAGGTGCTCTGGGACGAAGGCTCCCGTCGGGGGCCTTCGTCGTTCAAATCTCGAGCGCCCACCGCACGTACCGCATCTTCGGCACGAAACAGGCCATCACGTCGCCGTCGAAGGCGCACAGGCTTGCGCGCTCCAGATCCGCGTACGGGTCGACGGCACGGCTTGTCGCTCCGGTTTCGGCTCGCTGACGGCGCCGGGGGCCTAACCTCGCCAGGGTGCCCACCATCCTCGTGATCGGCTTCGACCCCCACACCATCCCCGGCTTCGACCCGGCCCCGGTCGCCGCAGGCATCGAACAAGGCAGCAAGCTCTTCGCCGAGCTGGGCCTCACCGAAGACCTGGTCCTCATCGACTTCACCGAGCTGGGCGGCGCTGCCGAGGCCAAGCTTGTCGAGAAGCTGAGGCAGAAGAAGTACGACGCCGTCGTGGTCGGCGGTGGCATCCGCAAGGGGCCTGGGTTGTTGGAGCTCTTCCAGACCGTGGTCAACCTCGTGCACTGGCACCAGCCGGACGCCGCGCTCGCGTTCAACGACAGTCCCGGCGACAGCCCTGACTGGGTGCTCAAGGCTCTCGAACAGCAGCGGAGCCGCTAGAACACCCACCAGCCGAGCAGGCCGACGCCGAACAAAACGGCCAGGACGATCCACCACAGCAGTACTTCACTCAGCTCCGCGCCCCACCACCGAAGCGAGCGCCAGAACCGGGACGGCACCGAGAAGAGCCATGCCGTGAAGCGCTTCTGCCACCAGGGGCGCTGAGCCTCCAGGCGTGCCTCGCGCACGGCTCGACGGGCCGCCTCTCGATCTTGGTCCCCCATGAGATTCATAGTGCCGTGAACCGCAAGGGCCGCCGCTCCGTACCCCTCATCAGACTGCAGAAAACGCTGTCCAGCGATCAAGAACGCGCAGGTCAGCGCCACACAACCAAAACCAACTACGAAGCGTGACAGCATCACTCGATCGCGTGGTCGTGGACGTAACCCATAACGAGAGCCGGGCTCACACCGAACTAACAGACAGCTCCGCCAGTTCGTCAGGAGGCAACGATGAACTTAAGCAGGATGCAAGCGGCTCGCTGACTGTCTGTCAGCAACGGATAGCCCAACTCATCGGAAACGTGACGAGAGTCACCCAACGGGCGCTCAAGCTTGCCTGCGCTCGTGACGCGAGGTTACGTTCTCGCCCGCCGATAACGGTTTGGTCACTGGCAGGACACAGGAACCATCAGCACTAGGGTCCAAAGTCCGCCTGGAATCCCCCGCCGGGTTTGCCGGAGACCAAGCTCCCCGACGCAGGAGGCTCCCCCTTGGCCCGGCACAGCAAGGCCGCCGGCCGAACCGTGTACACGGTCGTGCCCAACGAAGAAGTGAAGATCGGTGCGCATCGCGCCGAGGACGACAAGGTTCCGCTCGCTCACCGCGTGAGCGCGATCGTCGTCGCAGCAGGTGTCGCCGCCGGCACCGCCGCCATCGCCAACGCTGCCACCAGCGGCTCCGCCACGGAGCTCGCCTCGGGTGCGGCCGAGCTGGGCGCTCTCCCCGACCAGCAGGCCAAGAACATCCAGACCATCCACGACGTGAACCCCGGTGGAGAGGTCGGCCGTCTGCTGCAGTTCCAGCAGATGTACGCGCAGCAGACGTTCGAGCAGGCCACGAAGGTCGCCGCGGACGCCCACGCCCAGCGCGAGGCGGCTGCGAAGGCCGAGGCCGAGCGTCTGATCGAGATGCGCAAGCCCGCGAAGCAGCGCGAGGTCGAGGGCTGGATCAAGGAAGCCATCAAGGTCCTGCAGGCCAACGGCACGAACATCGACAACGGCAGCGTCGAGGCGATCTACACGATCATCATGAAGGAGTCGAACGGCAACCCCAACGCCGTCAACAACTGGGACTCCAACGCTCTGCGCGGCACGCCGTCCAAGGGCCTCATGCAGTGCATCGACCCGACGTTCCGCGCGTACAAGCTGCCCGGTTACGACAACATCCTCGCGCCGGTCGACAACATCATCGCCGGCGTGCGCTACACGTACGCGCGCTACGGCGGCTTCCAGAACCACCCGGGTTTGGTCAGCATCGGCCTGGGTGGCGGGTACCGGGGGTACTAAAGGCGCCAATTGCGCCGTGTCGGGGTGCGCGAAACCTATCGGCGAGCGATGCTGTCAATCAGGTTCACCCACAAGCATGGCGGCCCTAGCGGGCACACGCCCGGTAGTGCTCCCATCGAAGCGATCCCCGAACGCAGGGAGTGGCCGATGAACGAGCAACAGGCACGCGACGACGAGCTGGCGAAGATCCGCTCGGAGGCGACGAGCTGGCTGGCCAAGATGGCCAAAGCCCAGCAACGTCCCAAAGTCGAACAGCGGAGGCCTGAGCACGACGCCATGACACCCGCGAAGAAGTGAAGTAAGGACAGTGAGCGCCTCGGCTACGGCCGGGGCGCTTCTGCTTTGAAGGCCGACCACAGCAGGTTCAACGGATGATCGGCCGGATGCTTCGACAGCTCGTCCGTTCGGGCGAAAACGCCCACAAGCCGCTCCAGCGAGTCATCTGAGAGCTCGACGACGCGGAGCCCTCCGCCCTCCCGGAGCTCGTTGTTCGACGCCACCACGCCCAAACCAGACGTGACGATCATGGCTCCCTGGACGAGGTTCGAGCGCAGCAGGGAGATGCCGTACTGGATCTCGTCGATCTCGGCCGCGATGTCGAGCCCCTGGCGGTAGTCGGGCCCGAACCAGCCGCGCAGGAACTCGGCGATCAACCCGGCCCCCGGCACCACCAGCGGCACCGAGCGCAACGACGGCACTCGCACCCGGTCACCGACGACCGTCGGCGGCAGGTTCGTCAGCAACGCCAGGCCGCCGCGCCGCCACTCGATCACGTCGAACTCGGGTCGCTCCCACCCCGCGCCGGCCCGCGTCACGACGCTGCCGCACACCACGTCGACCTCCTGCGTGTCCAGCTTCGTCCAGATGTCCTTGGTGCGGATGTGCACGACCTTGAGGTCCACGTCGCGCTCGCGGAACTCGTCGGCGACGTGGTGCCACGCCTTCGCGAGCGTGTCGAGCATGTATCGCGTGGTGCCGACGGTGACGGTCGTGCCGAGCTTGCGGCGGCACTCGTGAATTCCGTCGAGCCACTCCGCGAGCGTGTCCCGCGCCAATTCGACGAGCGACTCACCGGTCTGCGTGAACAGCACGTCTTTTCCGCGTCCCTGCTTCACCACCAGCTGTTCGCCGCACAGTTCCTGGAAGTTCCTGTTCAACGTGTCCAGCTGCTTCTGCACGCTCGACTGCTCGCGTCCCAACGCCCGTGCCGCCCGCAGCGCCGACCTGGTCTCGTGAACGGTCAACAGCGTCCTGAGCTGGTCCATCGTGGTATCCAGGAGAGCGCCGGGCATGTTCAGCAGGCGGTGCAGGGAGGTGCTCGTGGGGAGCACCAACTGGGACGAGCCGGACATCGGAACCCTCTCTGATGTTCTACCGATCAGTTGAACTGAACTTGACCGCATTTCGCAGGGAAATGATCTGCAGATCCTGTTCGTAAATCTCTGGACTCTTATCGTGCGGTGTACAAAGCTATCCGCGGCGACCACGCGTGGGAGCCGATTCCGGGGGGAATCATTGGGGGGTGGGGGTCCGCCAGGCGCAAGCTGGTGGGCCCCCAAGTATTACCCTCGCTGGTTGTGACCGTTTCCGCTCGCCCGGACAGTGTTGTCCTGAACTGGGGCACCACCTACCGGGTCACCGTCCTCGAACTCGGGCTCGCTTGCTGCGGAGTCGAAGTGATGGCAGCTCTCGACCGCCTTCCTGCCCTCGGCGTCACGCCGGTCGCCGGCGCGGGCGAGGCCCACGTTCTCGTCGTCTCCGGCACCGTCACGGACGCCATGTTGCCCGCTGTGATCCGCAGTTTCGAGGCCATGCCCGAACCGCGTTACGTGATCTCCGTGGGCGCCTGCAGCAACACCGGCGGCCCGTACTGGGACTCCTACTGCGTCACCAAGGGCATCGACCAGGCACTGCCGGTCCACGTCGCCGTTCCGGGCTGTCCGCCACGTCCCGAAGCGCTGCTCGAAGGCCTCAAGGCTCTGCACGGGCTGGTGAACGCATGACGACCCCGAAGACCGCTTTCGGTCAGACGATCCACCACGTCGAGCTCGCCGACTGGCTCGCGACGGCAACAGCGCAGCACGGCAACGGCTACGTCATGTTCGACTGGCTGGGTGTCGAGGACGCGGGCAGGCCGGGCGCGGCCGGGCAGCGGCACGCGGTGTTCCTGCACGTCATCGACCCGCGGACGCGCGAAGGCGTGATGCTGCGGACGGAGATCGGCGAGACCGACGCGCTGCCGAGCGTCGCCCACCTCTGGAAGGGCGCGCGGTGGCACGAGCGCGAGGCCGCGGAGATGTTCGGCATCGCCGTCGGCAGCGAGCCTGAGCACCTGCTGCTGCCCGACAGCTTCGAAGGCCATCCGCTGCGCAAGGACTTCGTGCTGGCCTCACGCGTCGTGCGCCCCTGGCCGGGTGCGCTGGAGCCGGGCGAGGACAACACGAGCGCCCCGAGTCGCCGCCGCACCGCACCACCTGGCGTGCCCGACCCGTCGTGGGGCCCGCGCCGCGAGGAGGAGAACCAGTGACCGACCTTCCGCCGCGTTCAAGGGGCGTCATCGCGCTGTTGGACGCCAACTGCACTGTCTGCATGATCTGCGCGCGCGAGTGTCCTGACTGGTGCATCCACATCACGAGCCACACCGAGGTCGAGCAGCAGCCCGGAAGCGCAAGGCCGCGCAGCCGCAACGTGCTCGACCGGTTCGCGATCGACTACGGCCAGTGTCTGTACTGCGGCATCTGCGTCGAGGTCTGCCCGTTCGACGCCCTGCACTGGGCACCGGAGTTCGGCTATCCGGGAACGGGGTCGATCGAGGGCGACGGCGCCGTGGCGGAGCTGGTCCACGAACGGGACGTGCTGGCCACGTGGGTCGAGAAGGTACCGCCGCCACCACCGCTCGACCCGGCCGCGGAGGCCGCCCCGGAAACCGCGACCGGAACTGGCAGGAGGCCTGGTTCGTTGAGGGGTAGGACGTAAAACCCGGAGGCGAAAACCGTGCACAAGCACTTCAACGGGTTGAAGACGGCCGTACTGCTCGGCGGGATGAGCGCGCTGATCGTGGTGGTCAGCGGGCTGTTCGGCCGGACGGCACTGGTCATCGGCCTGGTGTTGGCCTTGGGCGTGAACGCCTACGCGTACTTCAACTCCGACAAGCTCGCGCTGCGTGCGATGCGCGCAGTACCTGTGTCCCAGGTCGAACAGCCCGTGCTCTACGCGTTGGTGCGTGAGCTGTCGCAGAAGGCGCGCCAGCCCATGCCGAGGCTCTACCTGAGCCCGACCATCGCACCGAACGCGTTCGCGACGGGCCGCAACCCGCGCAACGCCGCCGTGTGCTGCACCACGGGCATCCTGGAGCTGCTGGACGAACGCGAGCTGCGCGCGGTTCTCGGCCACGAGCTCGCCCACGTCTACAACCGCGACATCCTGATCAGCTGCGTGGCCGGCGCGCTGGCCGCCGTGATCACGATGCTCGCGAACCTGGCCCTGCTCGCCGGCATCTTCGGTTTCGGCGATGACGACGACGGCCCAGGTCCGTTGGGGTTGCTGCTGATCGCGCTGCTCGGCCCGATCGCGGCCACCGTCGTGCGCCTGGCCGTGAGCCGGTCGCGCGAGTTCCAGGCCGACGAGTCCGGCTCGCAGCTCACCGGCGACCCGCTGGCGCTGGCGAACGCGCTGCGCAAGATCGAGCTGGGAACGCGGGCGGCGCCGCTCGCACCGGAGCCGGAGGTGGTGTCGCAGAGCCACCTGATGATCGCGAACCCGTTCCGCTCGGGGGAGCAGTTCGCGAAGTGGTTCTCGACCCACCCGCCGATCGCCGACCGCATCCGCAGGCTGGAGGAGATGGCGCGCCGCTAACGTGCGGTCTTCGCCACGGCCATGAGGTACTCGCCGTACCCGGACTTGCCCAGCTTCTCGCCGAGCGCGTAGCACTCCTGAGCGGAGATGAAGCCCATGCGCAGCGCGATCTCTTCGGGACACGCGATGCGCACGCCGGTCCGGTGCTCCAGCACCTGCACGAACTGCCCGGCCTCGACCAGCGAGTCGTGCGTGCCGGTGTCGAGCCACGCGAACCCGCGGCTCAGGTCCACCAGCCGCGCCCGGCCCTCGCGCAGGTAGTGCAGGTTGACGTCGGTGATCTCCAGCTCGCCGCGCGGCGACGGCTTGAGCTTCGACGCGATGTCCGCCACACCGTTGTCGTAGAAGTAGAGCCCGGTGATCGCCCTGTTCGACTTCGGCTTCGCGGGCTTCTCCTCGATGGAGAGCAGCGTGCCGGTCGAGTCGACCTCGCCCACGCCGTACCGCTCGGGGTCCTTCACCTGGTACCCGAACAGCACGCATCCGTCCAAAGAGGACGCGTGCTGCTGCAGCGTCGACGCGAAACCCTGGCCGTAGAAGATGTTGTCGCCCAGCACCAGCGCCACGTCGTCGTCGCCGACGAAGTCCGCGCCGATGACGAACGCCTCCGCGAGACCGTTGGGCGCGGCCTGCTCGGCGTAGGAGAAGCTCATGCCCCACTGCGATCCGTCGCCCAGCAACCGCCGGAAGTGCGGCAGGTCCACCGGCGTGGAGATGATCAGCACCTCGCGAATGCCGGCCAGCATGAGGACCGACAGCGGGTAGTAGATCATCGGCTTGTCGTAGACCGGCAGCAGCTGCTTGGAGACCGCCTGCGTGATCGGGTGCAGGCGGGTCCCGCTGCCACCGGCTAAGACGATGCCCTTCACCGGTAGTTCGTGAACTGCAGGGCAATCCCGAAGTCGGAGCCCTTCAGCAGGGCGATGACGTCCTGCAGGTGGTCCTTCTTCTTGCCCGACACCCGCAGCTGGTCACCCTGGATCTGGGCCTGGACGCCCTTGGGTGCCTCTTCGCGGATCTTCTTGGCGATCTCCTTGGCCTTCTCCGAGGTGATGCCCTGCACGAGGTTTCCCGTGACCTTGAACACCTTCCCGGACACCGCGGGCTCGCCGATCTCGAACGCCTTCATCGAGATGTTGCGCTTGACCAGCTTCTCCTGGAAGACGTCGATCGCCGCCTTGCAGCGCTCCTCGGTCTCCGAGGTGAAGGCGATCGCCTCCTCACCGGCCCAGGCCACGGTGGTGTTGGTACCGCGGAAGTCGAAGCGCGTGCTCAGCTCCTTGGCCGCCTGGTTGAGCGCGTTGTCGACCTCCTGCCGGTCCACCTTGCTCACCACGTCGAACGACGGGTCTGCCACGACTTCACTCCTCAACGCTCTCGGGGTCACAGCCAGCGTCGATGCTACTGGGGTACCCCGATTTGAGTGTTCTCGACGGGGTTATGTATCGTTCTGCCCGCACCGTTACGGCGGTGTGGGGCGGGCTGCCCGAGCGGCCAATGGGAGCGGACTGTAAATCCGTCGCGAAAGCTACAGAGGTTCGAATCCTCTGCCCGCCACGCAGGACCGATGGGCCTCCGACCGGACAGGTCGGAGGCCCATCGTCGTACATCCGGTGTTGGTGCAGAGGGGGACGCTGTGCGCACGCAGATGGCAACCGAGGCGGGACGGGCGACCGCGCCGAGCGAGGACCGCGCGCTCGTCGGGCCGAACCTGCTCGCCGTGCTCGACGGGGTGACGGCGAAAGAGGAGAACGGCTGCGAGCACGGTGTCGGCTGGTTCGCCGACCAGTTGGCCGCGGAACTGCTGCGGTTCGCGCACCTCGGGCCCGCTCCGGCGCTGGCAGAGGCCATCAAGCAGACCCGTGAGCTGCATTCGGGCAGCTGCGATCTCGATCATCCCGACAGCCCCAGCGCGACCGTGGGCCTCGTCCAGATCAAGGACGACGTGCTGCGGTATCTGGTGCTCGGTGACGCCACCGTCGTGGTCGACACCAAGCGCGAGCTGCACGTCGTGAGCGACACGAGCACCAACCGCACGGCCGGTGCGAACGCCGGCGACGTCGAGCACGCGCTCACCGGGGAAATCCCGCTGCAGGACGTCAAGCGGGTCGCGATCCTCTCCGATGGCGCCGCGCGTGCGGTCGATCTGTTCAATCTCTTCGATTGGCCCAAGGCGCTCGAACTGATGACGGCGAACGGGCCGGACGATCTGATCCGCAAAATGCGCGCGGTCGAAAAGGAAGACGCCAAGACCGTCGATTGGCCGCGCAAGAAGGTTTCCGACGACGCGACTGTCGTCTATCTCGAGCGATGAGCCTCACCGCGCTGGACGACGTTCTGCGCGATGCCGCGAGCGTCCGGATCTCCGAGATCGAGTGGTACGGCGAGATCGTCGTCGACCTGTCCCGGGCCGAGGACCGCGATCGGCTGCGGGCGGCCATGAGGATCGGCTCGTTGCCGGGCTACGTGTGCGCCTGTCGCGGCCAGTTCCGGTTCGAGTTCTTCGACGTGCGGGGCGAGCCGCTCACCGAGGTCGTGGCGCACCACGGGGTGTCGCTCAACTGGCAGTGGGACAGCGGCCACGGGGAACTCGCGGACGGCGCGGAGTTGTTGCGCTGGCTGGGAGAGCACGGCCTGCCGTACTTGTCGAACAGCAACAGTGAACGGCCTGAGCGCCTGGCGTGGATCGCCGCGATGCCGCCCGCGTTGGAGGAGATGGCGGGGGACCTGGTCGGCCACTGGGCGATGGCGGACGACTCCAGTCACGTGATCGAGGCGCGCAAGCGGTTGCAGGGCCTCGATTCCGTCACCCGCGTGCTGCAGCTGCTGGCCTGGTCCGCTGCCGGAGTCGGCAAACCGTCGATGTACCCGCCTTACGAGGACGTTCCGGGCCTGATCCTGCGCGAGACGCCGATCGCGGAGATCATCGCCGCGCTCGAGGACCCGCGGGCCGGCGAACGTCATGACGCGGCCGCGGCCCGCCTTCTGCTCGTGGGCAGCAGCAGGATCAAGCAGCGGCTGGACGTGGCACGGTTGCCCGGCCCGCTCCGGGTGCGCGTCAGGGAAGCCGCCGTGGCTCGTGGTTACGAGCTGCCGAAGTGGTCGGAACGCCTGCTGCTCAATGCCTAGGCGCCGGCTCCACGCCGCGGCGGCGCGCGATCGCCTGCATGTTGTCCTCGCCCCAGTCGCCCAACGGCAGCAGCGCCTCGTTGAGTCGAACGCCCAGGGGAGTCAACGAGTACTCGACGCGAGGCGGCACCTCGTGGAACACCTCGCGGTGCACCAGTTCGTCAGCCTCCATCTCGCGCAGCACCTGGATCAGCATCTTCTCGCTGATTCCGGACACGGACCGGCGCAGGTCGCCCGTGCGCACCGGGCCGTGGTGCAGCGCCCACAGGATCAGCGCCTTCCACCGGCCGCCGATCACGTCGATCGCCGCGTCGAGTCCGCAGGAGTACTTCCGAGGCAGCATGCTGGATCCTTACCAAAAGGTGGGTACCTGACAAAATAGTAGGTACTTGTCGTCCTGACAGCGTCAGAACGACCATTCAAGGCATGGGGATCAAGAAAACCGTGAGCGTGCTCGGCCTCGGCCGGATGGGCAGCGCGCTCGCCACCGCCCTGGTCGACCAGGACTACGAAGTGACCGTGTGGAACCGGACGCCGAAGACGCTTCCTGGCGCCAAAAGCGTTGCCACACCAGAAGAAGCGTTCGACGCGGACGTCGTGGTGACGTGCCTGTCAACCTACGACGTTCAGAAACCACTGCTGACGAACAAAATCAAGACGCTCGTCAACCTGACCTCCGGCACGCCCCAAGACGCACGGGCAACCGCGGAGTGGGCGAAGAGCAACGGCGTGGAGTACGTCGACGGCGTGATCATGGCTGTGCCGCAGCAGATCGGCACGAAGCAGGCCCGGATCCTGTACAGCGGCCAACCCGAGCACCACGTGCTCGAAGCGTTCGGCGAGCCCGTCCACGTCGGTGAGGACGCCGGCCTGGCCGCCCTGTACGACCTGGCCCTGCTCGGAATCATGTGGTCGACGTTCGGCGGCTACCTCCAGGCACAAGCGCTGATCCAGACCGCCGGCATCACTGCGCAGCAGTTCACGCCGCTGGCCACCGACTGGCTCGCCACCGTCGGCACCTTCCTGCCCGAGATGGGCGAGCAGACAGCGCACCGGAACTACGAGACCGACGTGTCCGCTTTGGACATCAACGTGGAAGGCCTGCGTCTGCTCACCAGGGCCAGCGAGGAGCAAGGCCTCGACACCACGGTCCCAAAAGCCCTGCACGACCTGTTCCGGCGCGCCCAGAGCAACGGCCACGGCGCGCACAGCATCGCGAGCGTCATCGAGGAGATCCGGTGAAGTACCTGGGCAAGAAGGCCGTCGTCACGGGCGGCACGCACGGCATGGGCCGCGCGGTCGTGGACAAGCTGATCGACGGAGGCGCCGAGGTCCTGCTGACCGGCCGCACGATCGAGAAGGCCGAGGGCGTCAAAGCCCACGCCGTCGCGTCCGACGCGGCGAACCTCGACGACGTGGCAGCCCTCAGAACCGAAGTCGCACAACGACTCCACGACATCGACCTGCTCTTCATCAACGTCGGCTTCTCCACGCTCACGCCGTTCGACACGGCCACCGAGACCGACTACGACCGCACGTTCGACGTGAACACCAAGGGCGCGTTCTTCACCGCCCAGCACCTGGCCCCGCTGATCAGGGAAGGTGGCTCGATCGTCTTCACCACCAGTGTCGCCGTGAACCTGGGCACGCCCGGCCTGAGCGTCTACGCGGGCGCGAAGGCAGCGGTCAGGGCGTTCTCCCGGGGTCTCGCAGCCGAGTTGGCCCCGCGCGGCATCCGGGTCAACGTCGTCAGCCCCGGCTTCATCGACACGCCGTCGATGGGCGTGACCGGTGTGCCGCAAGAGGTTCTGCAGCAGTTCAAGGACCAGGGCGACCGGATCACGCCGCTCAAGCGCCACGGCACGATGAACGAGGTGGCGGACGCGGTGCTGTTCCTGGCGTTCGACGCCACCTTCACCACCGGGTCCGAGCTGGCCGTCGACGGTGGTCTCGGCAAGGGGCTCAGCGCGTAGAAAAAATCTTCGAAGAACCTGTCACACCTGCGTCGCCTGCCGGGTCGAGAAGGCAGAAGACGTTGAAGACAGGAGAACGAAGATGAGGATCGCCAACCCGATCTTGTCGGTACCCGGTGCCATGAAGGCCCTGCTCGACCTGTCCGCGGCCGCGGGGAAGACGGGACTGGACAAGGACTACGTCGAGTTGATCTGCCTGCGCGTCAGCATCATGAACGGCTGCGGCGCGTGCATCGACTACCACACCAAGCTCCTGCGTGAGGCGAAGGTGGCGGACGAGAAGGTCTACGCCGTCGCCGGCTGGAGGGACGTGCCGTACTACAGCGACGCCGAGAAGGCCGGGTTCGCGCTCGCTGAACAGGTCACGCAGGTGCACGTGAGCGACGAGGTGTGGGAAGAGGCCGCCAGGCACTACGACGAGGAGCAGCTCGCCGGTCTCATGATCGCCATCGGTGCGATCAACCTCTGGAACCGGATGAACGTGGGCACGCAGCAGAAGGTGGCCTGAGTCCACAGGGGAAGGTTGAAGCCGGCGCGCAAGAGCTTCCTCTCTCTTGCGTGCCGGCCTCAGCGCGCAGCATACCCCATGTCGAACAGATGTTCGATCATTGGGCGATCAACACGCCGATCAACTCGCGGCGAGCGCCGCCCGGCCGTCGTCGGTCAGTTCCGCGCAGACGCGGCGGCCGAAGCTCGTTGGCCGCGTGGGGCGCAGCAGTCCCGCGTGCACGAGGTCGTGCGTCGCCATCTGGTCGCAGCAGGGCAGTCCGTCGACGTACAGCTCGGGCTCTGTGCCGCCGGTGACCTCGGCACGGCCCGCCTCGACGGCCCGCAGCATTGACCTTGCTCTTCCGCTGAGTTCCATCTCGACCCCCCAGGTGTGGTGCCCGAATCCGCTACCCCTTTGTCGAAATAGAGGCCGAATTCGTTCCACAAGTACGGGTTCGTTTGGGTTCTTCGCTTGTGTGAACGGGTAGATCATGCGCCACTACGCCGTTCGGGTCACGAAGACACGCCGTGCGACGTGCGCAAAGCCGGACGGCGAACCCACAGCGTCCAGCTCGGCCGATAGCCGTGCGAGTACCAGAACGGCGTCGAGCGCGGGTTCGGCAGAGCGTGGTGGAGCAGCGTCGATGCCACTCCGGAGGCGTCCAACAGGGAGTGAGCGTGCCTCACGAGAGCGCCTCCCGCCCCGCTGCCACGTGCGTCCGGCCGTACTCCCAGATGTCCGAGGTAGGCGAACGGACGGACGTCGGTGTAGCGCTCCATCCACTGCGCGTCCTGCGGCATGTCGAGGTAGAGCATGCCGATGGGCGTGTCGTCGCGAACGGCGAGCCACATCGCCTCGTGGTCGCGGTCGAGTGCCGCGGCCAGCGAGGTCCGCAGGTGTTCCGCGCTGTTCGCGCGTTCGGTGACCATGCCGAACGCGGTGTCGTACCGGATCGTGTTCATGTTCAGCTCGACTGCGACGTCGAGGTCGGCGTGCGTGGCCGGCCGCACTCGCACCTGTGCGGGCCGAGACGGCACGGGCGCACCCGCGAGGCGTTCCGCGATCACGATCAGCGGCGCGAAACCGCGTTGGATCAACGGAAGCGCGTCGGCGGTCTCGTGGCTGGGCAGTGTGACGATCGCGGCGGTGTCCGGGTCGTCCAGTCCCGTGAGACGGGGTTCCCACTCGTCGAGCAGCGCGGGCAGGTTCCAGCCCGGCTGCCAGGCCAGCCCGTGGGTGCGCAGTGGTCCCCAGGTCGGCGCCAGCGAGTCCGGATCTGTTTCGCGGTACGTGAAAATCTCGCTCACAACCCCATCTGAGCATGGCAGGGTCGGGGTGTGGAGATCTACGTGGTGGATTCGTTCACCGACCGGCCCTTCGCGGGCAACCCTGCCGCTGTCGTGCTCCTGACGGAATCGCGCGACGACGCCTGGATGCAGAACATCGCCGCCGAGATGAAGCACGCCGAGACGGCGTTCGTCACCCCCGACAACCACCTTCGATGGTTCACCCCGGAACTCGAGGTCGACCTCTGCGGGCACGCCACGCTCGCCACCGCGCACGTGCTGGGCGGGGAGCAGAAGTTCACCACGCGTAGTGGGGTCCTCACATGCGTGAATGACGATGGATGGATCCGGATGGACTTCCCGGCGGACCCGCCAGAGTTGACTGACCCGCCAATCGGACTAGCGGAAGCGCTTCCACATGCGACGATCAAGTCCGTCTCACGTGGGCGCTTCGACTACCTGATCGAGTTGGAAAGCGCCGCGGAAGTCCGTTCCTTGCGACCTGATGTCCAAGGACTGACACAGATCTCGTCACGCGGAGTAATCGTGACGGCCGCCGGCGACGGCGACGCGGACATCGTGAGTCGCTGTTTTTATCCGGCCGCCGGCATCCCGGAGGACCCCGTCACCGGTTCGGCCCACTGCACGCTGGCGTCCTATTGGGTGCCTCGGCTCCAGCGCGCTGACCTGCTGGCGGAGCAGGCGTCGCCGCGCGGAGGGTTCGTGCGGGCGACCCTCGCCCAAGATCGCGTACTGCTCTCGGGGCAGGCGGTCACAGTGCTCCGAGGACACCTGAGCGTGTAACCACGTCTGGGTGAATCGAAGTCACTAGGGGTGCTCGACCTGCCATTTCGTCCCCCGAGCGGGGTACATTGGTGCCCCTGGAGGGGTCCTGATCGCCAAGTGCGGGACCCCTCAGTCACGCCTAGAGGTCCCCCCCACCCCAGGCCGACGAGGAGGCTGGATGTCCGACCGAGCGTCGGCCCCCGTGTCGGACTCGGCCGCCTGGTCGGCCAAGTCGACCAACCGCGCGTTCAGCGCGTTCGCCGTCACCCTGCTGGTGGCCGGCGTCGTCTGCGCGGGCATGGTCGCGGCCTGGCTTCCGGACAAAGAGACCACGTCTCTCTTCTGGATCGGCCCCCTTCTCGTAGTCGGCTTCCTGCTGGCGGAACAGCTCGCCATCAACGTCGACGTCCGCAGCGGCGTCGCGTGGACGATCTCCTTCACCGAGATCCCGCTGGTGCTCGGGCTTCTGGTGGCCCCGTTCGAGGTCGTGCTCGCCGCGCACGTGGTCGCGGGCGTGGGCACGTTGCTCGGCAGGCGGATCCTGGACCGCGCCGTGTACAACGCGGGCCTCATGTTCATGGAGATCTCCGTCGCGTTCGCCGCGGCCGAGGCCGTGAACAGGATGATCGGCGCCGGTGGGCCGTTCTGGGCGGGCGCGTTCGTCGGCACCATCACCGTGCCGCTGCTCGCGAGCGTGCTGGGCCTCTGCGCGTTGCGGCTCATGGGCAAGTCGATGCGCGTCGGCAACAGCGTCCGTCTCGTGCTGCAGACGCTCGTCGTCGCGCTGCTGAACACCTCGGCCGGTCTCGTCGGCTATCAGATCGTCGCCACCACGCCGTGGGGCGCCGCCCTGATCATCCTGGTGCTCGCGGGCATCGTGGCCACCTACCTCGCCTACTCGGGACTGCTGCGCGAACAGCGCGACCTCGAGGCGTTGAGCGAGGTCAGCCTCCGTGTCGCGAGGTCGGGACAGCACGGCACCGGCCCGCGCCAGCCCGACGACGACCTGACGACGGGCGTCGAAGAGGACGAGTGGCAGCTCATCGCGGAACGCATCCGCGAGCAGCTCAACGCCAACAGGGTCGTGCTGCGCCTGCGCACCGACCCGCAGGAAGCCATGATCACCCTCGTCGCCGGCGAACCGCTGCCCGAGGAGATGACCGCGACCGACCCGAGGGCCGTGCGCGAGGACCCGATCCTGCAGCTGCCCGGCACGCACGTCCGCTACTACCGCGTGGCCGACGCGACCGAGGACGTCACCGAGGCTCTGCTCCGCCGCGACGCGCAAGAAGCGCTCGTCGTCCCGTTGCGCGGGGCGACCCAGCTGCTCGGCGCGGTCGAGGCGCACGACCGGCTCTCCCGCTGGCGCGGGTTCGGCAAGGCGGACATCCAGCTGCTCAGGACCCTGGCCTCGCACCTCGCGACGGCCGTCGACAACCGGCGCCTGCTGGCCCGGTTGCGCCACGACGCCTACCACGACCCGCTGACCGGTCTGCTGAACCGACCTGGCTTCCGCGAAGCGTGCGCCGAGCCGTTGCACGACTCCCAGAAGGGTGTGGTGCTGCGGATCGACCTCGACATCCTGTCGACGGTGTCCGACGCACTGGGCCAGGCCTGGGGAAACCGCATGGTCGTCGCGGCCGGACGCCGGCTGCGCGACGCTCTCGGTGCCGACGTCCCCCTGGCGCGGTTGGAGGGTGGCGCGTTCGCGGCCTACCTCGACGACCCGCGCGCAGGCGATGCCCACGAGATCGCGGAACGGTTGCGTGCAGGGCTTTCCGTGCCGTACCCGGTGGACCGGCTCACGGTCGAGGCCTCCGCGGTCGTCGGCTACGCGTCCAAAGCGGACTCCGAGACCGAGGACCCGGACCCCGACGCGTTGCTGCAGCGGGCGGACGTCGCCGTGCGCGCGACGACGGAAGGCACGCCCGTGAAGGCCTACGCGCCTTCGATGGGCCACCTGTTCCTGCGCCGCTTCCAGCTCGTGACGCAGTTCCGCCAGGCCGTCGAGACCGGGCAGATCTCGGTGCACTACCAGCCCAAGGTCGCCCTGCCGTCACGTCAGGTCGTGGGCGCGGAAGCGTTGGTGCGCTGGACACATCCGGAGTTCGGCCGCGTCGACCCGGACGAGTTCGTGCCCGCCGTCGAGGCCACCGGTCTCGTGGACGTGCTGACGGACTTCGTGATGGATCGCGCGCTGGAACGCGTGCGCCGCTGGCTCGACCGCGGGCTGCGGATGTCCATCGCGGTCAACCTGTCCGTGCGGACGTTGGGCGACGAGGACTTCCCGAACCGCGTGTCGGCGGCCCTGGAACGCCACGACGTGCCGTCCGGGCTGCTGACCTTCGAGCTCACCGAGTCGGGCGTCATGGCCGATCCCGAGCGCGCTCTGCCGGTGCTGCGGCGCCTGCACGCGATCGGTGTCGTGCTGGCGGTCGACGACTTCGGCACCGGCTACTCGTCGCTGGCGTACCTGCGGCAGCTGCCGGTGGACGAGGTGAAGATCGACAAGTCGTTCGTGCTCGGGATGGGCACGGATCTCGGCGACATGGCCGTGGTCCGGTCGATCGTGGAGCTCGGGCACTCGCTCGGCCTTGTGGTTGTCGCGGAAGGCGTTGAGGACGACGCCGCGCGCGACCAGCTGGTCGGCATGGGCTGCGACGTGGCCCAGGGCTACTTGATCTCGCGTCCGCTGTCCGAGGACCGCTTCGAAGCCTGGCTGCGGGCACGAACCGTGCAGGTCAGGGGTGCTCGCGATGAGACGGTGCTCACCTTGGTCCACTGAGGCGGCCCCCCGATTTCGTTCTTGGTGGACGCCTGTTGTAGAGTTCTGCGTGTCAGCAGGAACGAAGAGCTGGCCCCTTTAGCTCAGTCGGCAGAGCGTCTCCATGGTAAGGAGAAGGTCTACGGTTCGATTCCGTAAAGGGGCTCTACAACTGGCCGCAGTGCTGAGCGCTGCGGCTTGAGTTGTGTTAAAGCGGTGTAGCTCAGTTGGTAGAGCAAGCGGCTCATAATCGCTGTGTCGCCGGTTCAAGTCCGGCCACCGCTACTCAGCAAGATCCCCGCCGGGCGGTAAGCCCGCACCGGTCGCCTCACTCCGGGGCCGGGGCAAGTGCGCTCTCAGGAAGGCAAGGACCGTGGCTGCAACCGACGTACGCCCGAAGATCACCCTCGCGTGCGAGGAGTGCAAGCACCGGAACTACATCACCAGGAAGAACCGGCGCAACGACCCGGACCGCCTGGAGATCAAGAAGTTCTGCCCGAACTGCAAGACGCACCGCGCGCACAAGGAAACCCGCTGAGCGCGTAGCAGCGATTCTTCGACGAGGCCCGTCCCACACCTGGGGCGGGCCTCGTCGCATATAGGCTCTTCGGGTGCCTCTCGACCCCGCTTTCACCGGACGTAGTTATCCGCCGTCGCAGCCGTACGACGTGAGCCGCGAGAAGATCCGCGAGTTCGCCGACGCCATCGGCGCGACCAGCCCGGCGTACCGCGACCCCGAAGCCGCGAAGGCGTTGGGGCACAGGGATGTCATCGCGCCGCCGACGTTCGCGATCGTGGTGTCGATGAAGACGAACGAGACGGTCATGTTCGACCCGGTGCTGGAGCTCGACTACAGCCGGGTCGTGCACGGCGACCAGAACTTCACGCACCACCGGCCCATCACCGCGGGCGACCAGCTCGTGTGCGTGGCGCACATCGACGCCATCACGTCCCGCATGGGCAACGACATGGTGACCGTGCGGACGGAGATCAGCACGGTCGACGGCGCGCCCGTCACGACCGCCAGGTCGATGCTCGTCGTGAGGGGAGAAGACGCGTGAGTTTCGAAGTTGGCACCGAACTGCCGGCGCTGTCCGTCCGCCTCAGGCGCGACGACCTGGTGCGCTACGCGGGCGCCTCGCTGGACTTCAACCCGATCCACTGGAACGAGAAGACCGCGAAGGACGTCGGCCTCCCGGACGTCATCGCGCACGGCATGCTGACGATGGCCGTGGCGTCGCGGATCGTCGCGGAGTGGATCGGCGACCCCGGCGCGATCGTGGAGTACGGCTGCCGGTTCGGCCGGCCCGTCGTGGTGCCCAACGACGACGAGGGCGCGCAGGTCGACGTGACCGCGAAGATCACCAAGGTCTTCGAGGACGGAACTGTGAAGGTCAACATCAACGCGGCCTTCGACGGCAAGTCGGTCCTGACCGGCGCTTTTGCTCGCGTACGTGTTCTTTGACACACGGGGTCGGGCGCAGTTGCCCGACCCTGATTCGTCTTCTCGGCACTCGTATGGGTAGGCTGTGCGACAGGCCGCTCGGCGAATGCTTGAGCGGTCTGGTTGGAGTGGTCCGGGGATGCTCCCGTACACTTTCAATCTTGTGCGCCAGGGGGTCTCGTTCGGGATCTCAAAGGGGTGTAGCTCAACTGGCAGAGCAGCGGTCTCCAAAACCGCAGGTTGCAGGTTCAAGTCCTGTCGCCCCTGCTGTCAAAGCGTCATGGGTGGAGTGGAGGACGGCATGAGCGAGGGCCGCGAGCAGGACCAGCCGGAGGAGCGCGAAGGCGCTGTCCGGCCGTCCACTGCTGCGGCGCGACGTGAACGTCGTGCCTCCTCTCGCCCAGCCGCCCGCAAGGACGGCAGCAGCGCTGAGCCGAAGAAGAGCGTCGTCAAGTCCGACGAGTCGGACGAGGACGCCAAGAAGGGTCGCCCGACCAAGGCCCGTGAAGGACAAGAGAAGCGTCCCTCGCTGATCGGGCGGTTCTTCCGCTACATCCGCGAGGTCGTCGGCGAACTCCGCAAGGTGATCTGGCCGACGCGCAAGCAGCTCGTCACGTACACCGGCGTCGTCCTGGTGTTCGTGGTGTTCATGGTTGCGCTGGTGTGGGCTCTCGACCTCGGCTTCGGCGCGGCTGTTTTCGAGTTGTTCGGCTGAGCCGGACAGCTGCCGCTGCAATCAGGAAGCGAGATCCACAGTGACCTCCGATAACGGCGTAGACGCCCAGGAGAAGACCGACCTCATCGACGACGAGGTGTCCGAGGACACCGCGCTCGACGAGACGGTCGAGTCTGACGCTGTGGACTCCGAGGACGAGGACACCGACGTCGCGGACGAGAGCGACGCGTCCGAATCCGACGTCGCCTCGGAAGACGCCGACGTTCTCGCGATCGACGAGACGCCGATCGACGAAGAGCCCGAGGACCCCGCCGAAGAGCTGCGCCAGGCCCTGCGCCGCGCGCCCGGCGACTGGTACGTCGTGCACTCGTACGCCGGCTACGAGAACAAGGTCAAGGCGAACCTCGAGACTCGTATCCACACGCTCGACATGGAGGACTACATCTTCCAGGTCGAGGTGCCGACCGAAGAGGTCACCGAGATCAAGAACGGCCAGCGCAAGCTGGTGCAGCGCAAGGTGCTGCCCGGCTACATCCTGGTCCGCATGGAGCTCACCGACGCGTCCTGGAGCGCCGTCCGCAACACGCCGGGCGTGACCGGGTTCGTCGGAGCCACCTCGAAGCCCTCGCCCCTCACGATCGACGAGGTGCTGAAGTTCCTGCTCCCGCAGCAGGAGCAGAAGCCGGCCGAGGGCAAGAAGGCCGCTTCCACCACCGTGTCGAAGCCGACGATCGAGGTCGACTTCGAGGTCGGCGAGTCGGTCACCGTCATGGACGGCCCGTTCGCGACGTTGCCCGCGACGATCAGCGAGGTCAACGCGGACGGCCAGAAGCTGAAGGTCCTGGTGTCGATCTTCGGCCGGGAGACGCCGGTCGAGCTGTCGTTCAGCCAGGTCTCCAAGATCTGAGCGGTTTTCCCTCACCGGAAGACCGATCGGCCACGCTGCGGCTGGCAGAGCCGCGCGCGGACACTGCAATAACAGGAAGTACGGACAATGCCTCCCAAGAAGAAGAAGCTGTCAGCGATCATCAAGCTGCAGATCAAGGCTGGTGCCGCCAACCCGGCGCCTCCCGTTGGTCCCGCGCTGGGTCAGCACGGCGTCAACATCATGGAGTTCTGCAAGGCCTACAACGCCGCGACCGAGTCGCAGCGCGGTCAGGTCGTGCCGGTTGAGATCTCCGTGTACGAAGACCGCTCGTTCGACTTCAAGCTGAAGACCCCGCCGGCCGCGCGACTCATCCTCGCCGCCGCTGGTGTCGACAAGGGCAGCGGCGAGCCGCACCGCGTCAAGGTCGCCAAGGTGACCATGGAGCAGGTGCGCAGCATCGCGCAGGTCAAGATGGTCGACCTGAACGCGAACGACATCGACCAGGCCGCGAAGATCATCGCCGGCACCGCCCGTTCCATGGGCATCACGGTCGAAGGCTGACCACACCCTCTTTTAGCAAGCGTGGGAGAGCCGAGCGCGGCTCATTCACCACGAACTGATCCACGAAGGACAGAGTTATGAAGCGCAGCAAGGCCTACAAGGCCGCAGCAGAGCTGGTGGACCGGGAGCGGCTGTACTCGCCGCTCGAGGCCGCCAAGCTCGCCAAGGAAACGTCCAAGGTGAAGCTGGACTCGACCGTTGAGGTTGCGATCTGCCTCGGCGTCGACCCTCGCAAGGCCGACCAGATGGTCCGCGGCACCGTGAATCTGCCGCACGGTACGGGCAAGACCGCCCGCGTGATCGTCTTCGCAGTTGGCGACAAGGCCGCTGAGGCCGAGGCCGCCGGTGCGGACGCCGTTGGCTCCGAGGACCTGATCGAGCGCATCCAGGGTGGCTGGCTCGACTTCGACGCCGCGATCGCGACCCCCGACCAGATGGCGAAGGTCGGCCGCATCGCCCGCATCCTGGGCCCGCGTGGCCTGATGCCGAACCCGAAGACCGGCACCGTGACCCCCGAGGTCGCGAAGGCGGTCAACGAGATCAAGGGCGGAAAGATCAACTTCCGCGTTGACAAGCAGGCCAACCTGCACTTCGTCATCGGCAAGGTCTCGTTCGAGCCCGAGAAGCTGGTCGAGAACTACGCGGCCGCGCTGGACGAGATCCTCCGCGCCAAGCCGTCCGCGGCCAAGGGCCGGTACGTCAAGAAGGTCACCGTCTCCACGACGATGGGCCCTGGCATCCCGGTCGACCCGGCTCGCACCCGCAACATGCTGGTCGACGAGGCCTGAGCCTCGCGGTTCTAGATCGTTTGTGAAAGGCCCCCGGCTTCGGCCGGGGGCCTTTCTGCTCGTTCAGCGCCGCTGACGGCGGTAGTCGCTCGGGGACTTCCCCACTTGCTTCAGAAAGTGGTGGCGGAGGTTGTTCGCCGTGCCGATGCCGCTCAACCCGGCGATCTTCTCCATCGGCAGGTCGGTCGACTCCAGCAGCACCTGTGCTCTGGTGATGCGTTCGTTCAGCAACCACTGCAGCGGCGTCGTGCCGGTGGTGGCCTGGAGCTTGCGGTAGAAGGTCCGCGGGCTCATCGCGGCCTTGCGGGCCAGGTCGTCGATCGTCAACGGCTCGTCGAGGCGTGCGCGGGCCCAGTCGAGCACCGGCGCCAGGCCGTCCTCGTCCTCGGCCGGGACCGAGAGGTCGACGTACTGACCCAGGTGACCCGGTCGATGTCCTGGCACGACCATCCGGCGGGCGAGCTGGTTCGCGACGTGGGCGCCGAGGTCGCGGCGCACCAGGTGCAGGCAGAGGTCGAGCCCCGCGGACATGCCGGCGCTGGTCAGCACGTCGCCCTCGTCGATGTAGAGCTGCGAGTCGTCGACCTGGACCTTCGGGTAGCGCTCGGCCAGCAGCGCGGTGTGCATCCAGTGCGCGGTGGCCCTTCTGCCGTCCAGCAAACCGGCCTCGGCCAGCGCGAACGCCCCGACGCACGCCGACACGATTCGTGCGCCGTTGTCGTGGGCTCGGCGCAGTGCCGTGACCAGTTCGCGCGGGACCGGCGCGTTGTCCTCGATGACCTCGTCCGGCACCCACGACACGATGACGGTGGCCGCTTTGGCCACGTCATCGAGCCCGTGGGTGCTGTGCAACGTGAACCCCGGTCTGGTGTCGCGCGCACGGGTTCCGGTGCGGCACAACCAGAGCTCGTACCAGGGGTCGGCGAGGTCGGGCTGCGGAGTGCCGAAGACGGCCGCTGGGATGCCCAGTTCGTAAAGGTCGGGCACGCCGAAGTCGCTGGGAACGATCAGGGCCACGGGTCCGGCGCTCATGTCCGCCACCCTATGGCAGGAATTTGGCGAAAGGGGTCATTCCGGTCACTGGCCGGGGTGATCACGCGCGGCGAAGCTGGACGCATGACACCCGAAGCGATCACCGTGCTGGGCCTCGGCAACCTCGGACGTGCTGTGGCACAAGCGTTTCTGCGAGCAGGACATCCCACGGCGGTCTGGAACCGTTCTGCCGCAAAGGCTTCCGGGCTGGCTGCCGCGGTAGCAGCCACTCCGGCCGAGGCGGTGGCGGCGAGTGGGCTGGTGGTCGTCGCCGTGCTCGACAACCAGGCGGCACAACAGGTTCTGCACGGCGTGGACGTGCGTGGGCGCGCTCTCGTGAACCTCACCTCCGGCACTCCCGAGGAGGCGCGCAACCTGGCGCGCTGGGCCGCCGAGAACGGCGCGGACTACCTCCACGGAGCCGTGTACGCGGTGCCGCAGACGATCGGCACCGACGCGTCGGCGATCAACTACAGCGGCTCACCGGCGGTGCACGAGCGGTGGTCCGAGCAGTTGGCGTTGCTGGGAAAAGTCACGTTCCTGGGCGAGGACGCCGGTCGTGCGTCCGGCTACGACGTGGCGATCCTCTCCGGGATGTACGGGTTGCTCGGCGGGTTCCTGCACGCGGCGGCACTGGCACGAGCCGGTGGCATCAAGGCCACCGACCTCACGTCGATGCTGTTGTCCTGGCTGACGGACATGCATCCCGCGCTACACACGTTCGCCGAGGAGATCGACAGCGGGAGCTACGCCGGCGGGGAGTCGAGCCTCGCGATGAACCAGTCGGGCCTGGCTCTCCTCATCCGGGCCACCGAATCGCAGGGTGTCCCGTTCGCGGCACTCGACTCGCTGAAGGACCTGGTGGATCGGCAGGTCGCCGACGGTCACGGCGAGGAGAGCCTGGCCCGCGCCGTCGAGTCATTTGCGCGCGGCTAGCAGGAACATCAGCGGTGCGCGTCCCGATCAGCCACAGGTGCTCGGGGACCAGTCGGTGATCACCCAGCCCGCGTTGACCTTCTCCACGACGAAGGTGCCCAGGCGGGGACCGCCTTCGACGGTGAGGTCGCAGGAGTCAATGGTGACCTTGGTGGTGGTCGGGGTTTTGAGCATGTCCGGCGGGAACTGGACCTGCTGGTACTTGTCGACGCTGGTGACCTGGGCTTTCAGGGCCTTGACCGCTGCCCCGCAATCGCTTGCGTTGTGGGCGTTGGCGAACTTTTGGCGGGTGTCGTCGCGCAGGAAGAGGGTGCAGGCGCGGGTCGTGTCGGCGAAGGAGACGTGCTTGTAGAACATGCCGACCGTGCCCTGGAGGCCTGCCGGGGCGGAGAGGCCCTGGGCCGCGCCGGTCACGCCGCCGCTGTCCTGGGCGATGTCGCCCGCCTCGTCGCGGCCGAAGTAGTGGTTGTAGGCCCAGATCGAGGCGATGACCACGAAGAGCAGGAAGAGGGCGCGCCAGAAGAGGCGGCTGGCCAGGACGACGAGCCACCAGCGTTTGCCGCGGGGGTGCTTCGGCGATGTGGGAGCCTGGCCCGTGGCTTCCTGGTAGCGCTGGTACTCCTGGAAGCGCTGGAACTCCTGGAACTGCCGCAGCTGCTCCGGGTCCATCTGAGGGGCAGGGGGCTGCGGCTGGCGGGGCGCGAGGTCCTTGCCGGGCTCGTCGGTCACAGGTCACATCATGCCGATTTGGATCGGCGGACACGACTCGCGTAGTCTCATCGGTGGTTCTACCGAAGACCGCTGGTTTTCTCCGCGAGGAGAACGAAGGCCCCGTTGCAACACGGGCGGCCCGCGCAGGGAGGACGAGGCTCAAGTTCGTTGTGACGCCCCGTGCTGCTTGTGCGCGTGGGCGTTTCTGTTGTTTCGGAGCCTTCTCGGCTGGCGGTCTAACCCAGCCCAGAGAGGAGGCGATCATGGCGAAGCCCACGAAGGTTACGGCGGTCGCTGAGCTTGCGGATTCGTTCCGCACCAGCTCGGCAGCGGTTGTCACTGAGTACCGTGGCCTCTCCATGGCGCAGCTCACCACGCTGCGTCGCGCTCTCGGCGCGGGCACCAAGTACACCGTCGCGAAGAACACGCTGGTCAAGCTGGCCGCTGCGGACGCCGGAGTCGAGGGCCTCGAGGCTCTCCTGTCCGGTCCGACCGCCATCGCGTTCGTCGAAGGCGAGCCCGTTGACGCCGCCAAGGCGATCCGCGACTTCGCGAAGGACAACAAGGCCCTGGTCATCAAGGGCGGCTACATGGATGGCCGCCCGCTCTCGGTCGAAGAGGTCGCCGCTATCGCGGACCTCGAAAGCCGTGAGGTGCTGCTCGCGAAGCTCGCGGGCGCGATGAAGGGCAACCTGGCCAAGGCCGCGGGTCTGTTCAACGCCCCGGCTTCCCAGGTCGCTCGCCTGGCTGCTGCCCTGCAGGAGAAGAAGGCCGCCGCGGCTCCCGCCGCCGAAGCCGACGCTCCCGCCGAAAGCTGATCACCCGAAGACACACCCGACGCTTTCGCGCGGGAAATAGAAAGGAACGCCGATCATGGCGAAGCTCAGCACCGAAGAGCTGCTCGACGCTTTCAAGGAGATGACCCTCCTGGAGCTGTCCGAGTTCGTGAAGCAGTTCGAGGAGACTTTCGAGGTCACCGCCGCGGCGCCCGTCGCCGTTGCCGCTGCCGGCCCGGCCGGCCCCGCGGCCGCCGAGGTCGAGGAGCAGACGGACTTCAACGTCGTCCTCGAGTCCGCCGGTGACAAGAAGATCCAGGTCATCAAGGTCGTCCGCGAGGTCGTCTCGGGCCTGGGCCTGAAGGAGGCCAAGGAGCTGGTCGAGTCCGCTCCGAAGGCGATCCTCGAGGGCGTGGCGAAGGACGTCGCCGACGCCGCCAAGGAGAAGCTCGAGGCTGCCGGCGCCAAGATCACCCTCAAGTGATCTGACCCCTTCGGGGGTTTGCGCTCTGCCTTGCAGTGCCTGAAACGGGCGTGCACCTTTCAACGGGGGTGCACGCCCGTTTTGTGTTTCGCGACTTTGTGCTGATGTGCCCGGACTCACATTTCGGCGAGATTTCCCGGTTGTCAGGCAGTGGTCTAGGTGGCGTTGACCGTTTTGCGAGGTCACGCTGTGTGGCGTTATCGGAACGCAACCGCCGTTAGGCCAACTGGTGAGTAACCTGCCGCGAACGAACTCGTTGCCCCAGTGTGACGCCGATCGCCACGGCGTCCTCGGGCGTGTGCGGAGGTGCGGATGGGCGTCGAGGTGGTCGTCGAGGGTTTGACCAAGTCCTTCGGCAAGCAGACCATCTGGCAGGACGTCACGCTCACGCTCCCGCCCGGTGAGGTCAGCGTGATGCTCGGGCCGTCGGGTACCGGCAAGAGCGTGTTCCTGAAGTCGCTGGTGGGGCTGCTCAAGCCGGAACAGGGCAAGATCGTCATCAACGGGACGGATCTCGTGCGGTGCTCCGAGCACCGGTTGTACGAGATTCGGAAGATGTTCGGCGTGCTGTTCCAGGACGGCGCGTTGTTCGGGTCGATGAACCTGTACGACAACATCGCGTTTCCGCTGCGGGAGCACACTCGCAAGACGGAGGCCGAGGTTCGGCGGATCGTCCTCGAGAAGATGGAGATGGTCGGTCTCGTCGGGGCGGAGAAGAAGCTGCCGGGCGAGATTTCCGGCGGTATGCGCAAGCGGGCAGGGCTCGCGAGGGCATTGGTGCTGGATCCCGAGATCATTTTGTGCGACGAGCCGGACTCCGGGCTGGACCCGGTGCGCACGGCGTATCTGAGCCAGTTGTTGATTGATCTCAACGCTCAGATCGACGCGACGATTCTGATCGTCACGCACAACATCAACATTGCGCGGACCGTGCCCGACAACCTCGGGATGTTGTTCCGGCGGGAACTCGTCATGTTCGGGCCGAGGGAAGTTCTCCTCACCAGTGACGAACCCGTTGTCGAGCAGTTCCTCAACGGGCGGCGGCTCGGGCCCATCGGCATGTCCGAGGAGAAGGACCAGGCCACGATGGCCGCCGAGCAGGCGCACGCGGACGCCGGGCATTCGGACGGGTCGCCCGACGAGGACATGCGGGGTGTCGTGCCGCAGTTGGAGCCGACGCCGGGACTGCCGTTCCGGGATGCGGTGCGCAGGCGCAAGGACCGCGTCATGTCGATCATTCACCAGCTGCCGCACGAAGCGCAGCAGGGAATCATCGCCAGCCTGACGCAGGACGACCTGGCTCGGTACAACGTGCACGCGGGTGCGCCCGCGCAGGCTCCTACGCCCAGCCCCTGGCCACGTCAGGGTGGTGTGCTGTGACCGCGCCCACGACTTTTCCCGGCGCCGGTGCGCTGCGGGAGACCGGAAAGCTCTGCCAGCTCGGGATCGACGTCGTGCGGACGTCGTTCCGCAGGCCTTTCCAGCTCAGGGAGTTCATTCAGCAGAGCTGGTTCATCGTCAGCGTGACGGTGCTGCCGACCGCGCTGGTGTCGATCCCGTTCGGTGCGGTCATCGCGTTGCAGCTCGGATCGCTCACTAGGCAGATCGGCGCGCAGTCGTTCACGGGTGCGGCCAGCGTGCTCGCGATCATTCAGCAGGCCAGCCCGATCGTGACGGCGTTGTTGATCGCGGGTGCGGGCGGTAGCGCGATCTGCGCGGACATCGGCTCTCGCAAGATTCGCGAAGAGATCGACGCCATGGAAGTGCTCGGCGTCAGTCCGATCCAACGACTCGTGGTGCCGCGAGTACTGGCCGCGATGCTCGTGTCGGTGTTGCTGAACGGCATGGTGAGCGTCGTCGGCGTGCTCGGTGGCTACTTCTTCAACGTGATCATGCAGGACGGCACGCCCGGTGCGTACCTGGCGAGCTTCAGCGCGCTGGCCCAGCTGCCGGACCTGTGGATCAGCGAGCTCAAGGCCCTGATCTTCGGGTTCATCGCGGGCATCGTGGCCGCGTACCGGGGGCTCAACCCCGCCGGTGGGCCCAAGGGCGTGGGTGACGCGGTGAACCAGGCCGTGGTCATCACGTTCCTGCTGCTGTTCTTCGTCAACTTCGTTCTCACCACGATCTACCTGCAGGTCGTGCCCGCGAAGGGGAGCTGACGATGGCGAACAAGGCGCTGTCCACTCTGGACGGGTTCGGCGACCAGCTGGCGTTCTACATCAAGGCGCTGGCGTGGACGCCTCGTGCGCTCAAGCGGTACATGAAGGAGACGCTCCGGCTGCTGGCCGAGGTCAGCTTCGGGTCCGGGGCGCTGGCGGTCATCGGCGGCACGATCGGCGTGATGGTTGGGCTGTCGGTGTTCACGGGCACCGTCGTCGGTCTGCAGGGCTTCACCGCCCTCAACCAGATCGGCACATCGGCCTTCGCCGGGTTCGTGTCCGCCTACTTCAACACCCGCGAGATCGCGCCCCTGGTGGCCGGCCTCGCGTTGAGCGCCACGGTGGGCTCCGGCTTCACGGCTCAGCTCGGTGCGATGCGGATCTCCGAGGAGATCGACGCGCTCGAGGTCATGGGCATCCCGAGCCTGCCGTTCCTGGTGACCACCCGGATCATCGCCGGCTTCGTGGCGATCATCCCGCTGTACGTGATCGGACTGCTGACGAGCTACCTGGCGGCGAGAACGATCACGGTGGAGTTCTACGGGCAGTCAGCCGGTACCTATGACCACTACTTCAACCTGTTCCTGCCTCCGATCGACGTGCTCTGGTCGTTCGGCAAGGTGCTGGTCTTCGCGGTCGTGATCATCATGACGCACTGCTACTACGGGTACCGCGCGAGTGGCGGTCCGGCCGGTGTGGGTGTGGCCGTGGGACGGGCGGTGCGGACGGCGATCGTGACGACGGCGCTGCTGGACTTCTTCCTCAGCCTCGCCATCTGGGGTGCCACGACGACGGTGAGGATCGCGGGATGAAGAAACGCGTGCTGGGCATCGCCTTTCTTCTCGCGATCGCCATGTTCCTGTCGCTCACGGTGGCGCTGTACAAGGACGCCTTCGGCGACTACGTGAAGGTCACGCTCAAGACGGACCACATCGGCAACCAGCTGCAGACGGCCAGCGACGTGAAGGTGCGCGGGCTGATCGTCGGGTCGGTGAAGGCGATCCGCAGCAGCGGGAACGGCGCCGAGCTGGAGCTCGCGCTGTTGCCGGACAAGGTGAACGAGATCCCCGGCAACGTCAGCGCGCGCCTGCTGCCCAAGACGTTGTTCGGTGAGCGGTACGTCAACCTCGTGCTGCCGCAGCAGAAGAACGCGGCCATCAAAGAGGGCGCGGTCATCGAGCAGGACCGCACCAGCAGCGCCATCGAACTGGAACGCGTGCTGGACAACCTGATGCCGGTGCTGCAGGCCATCCAGCCGGAGAAGCTCGCCACCACGCTGACCGCGCTGTCGCAGGCGCTGGACGGGCGGGGCAAGCCGCTCGGCGAGACGCTGGTGTCGCTGGACCACTACCTCGGTGAGCTCAACCCGCAGCTGCCCGCGTTGAAGGAGAACATCTCCAAGCTCGCGGACGTGTCGAACGTCTACGCGGACGCGGCGCCGGATCTGCTGCAGGCGCTCAACGACATGACCACGACGACCAAGACGGTCGTGGAGCAGCGGGACAACCTGCTCGCGCTGTACGGCTCGCTGACCACGACGTCGCAGGACGTCACGAGCTTCGTCACGGTCAACAAGAACAACATCATCGGGCTCGCCGACACCAGCCGTCCGACGCTGGAGCTGCTGGCCAAGTACGCGCCCGAGTACCCCTGCCTGCTCAAGGGGCTCGCGGAGTTCGAGCCGCTCATCAGCAAGGCGTTCGGCGAGGGCACCAACGAGCCCGGCCTGCACATCACGCTGGAGATCACGCAGAACCGCGGCAAGTACAAGCCGAACCTCGACGAGCCCGAGTACAAGGACAAGCGCGGTCCCCGCTGCTACGACCTCGTGCCGCGGCCCGACCCGTTCCCGCAGTACCCGCCGGAGGGTCCGGTGAAGGACGGTTCCAGCGCGCCGCCGCCCGCCCGTGTGGCCAACGACGGGATCCTGCCGCCCGCCAACGCCGGCAACACCTCCACGTCGTCGGCGCAGGACGTGCTGCGGCTCGCCAACTCGCCGGAGGAGGCCAGGTTGATCGCGGCGCTCTTCGGACCGCGGATCGGCGTCGACCCGCGGGACATGCCCGGCTGGTCGAGCCTGCTGCTCGGACCGCTCGTGCGCGGATCGGAGGTGACGGTCAAGTGAAGGGTGTTCTCGCCCCGCTGCTCAAGCTGATCGCCTTCGCGCTGGTCACGATCGTCGCCACGACGCTGCTCGCGGTGACCATCGCCAACGTGAACCTCGCCAGCGCGACGGACTACAAGGCGCGGTTCACCGACGTGACGGCGTTGAACGAGGGTGACGACATCCGCATCGCCGGTGTGCGAGTAGGGCAGGTCGACGACATCAAGGTCGTGGACCGCAAGACCGCCGAGGTCGAGTTCTCGATCGACGGCGACCGCAAGCTGCCCGAGTCCGTCACGGCGACGATCAAGTACCGCAACCTGGTGGGACAGCGGTACATCGCGCTGGAGGCCGGTACCGGTGACACCAAGGCGGTGCTGGCCGAGGGCGGCACCATCCCGTTGGAACGGACCAAGGCCGCGCTCGACCTGACCGTGCTGTTCAACGGCTTCAAGCCGCTCTTCCAGGCGCTCTCGCCGGAGGACGTCAACAAGCTGTCGTTCGAGATCATCCAGGTGCTGCAGGGAGAAGGCAGCACGATCGACAGCCTGCTGCAGCACACCGCGTCGCTGACGAGCACGCTGGCCGGCAAGGACAAGGTGATCGGCGAGGTCGTCGACAACCTCAACACCGCGCTGGACACCGTGAACTCGCGCGACGAGGACTTCAACAACCTCGTGGTCACGTTGCAGCAGCTGGTCTCCGGCCTCTCGCAGGACCGCCAGCCGATCGGTGACGCGATCAGCGCGCTCGGGGACCTGACCAACGCGACCGCCGGTCTGCTGGAGCAGGGCCGCGCGCCGTTGAAGAACGACATCGCGCAGCTCGGCCTGGTCTCGCAGACGCTGGCGGACAACGAGCAGATCGTCGACGGCATGTTGCAACGGCTGCCGAGCAAGCTGGAGACGATCACGCGGACCGCGACCTACGGCTCGTGGTTCAACTTCTACCTGTGCGAGGCGAGCGGCAAGGTCTCCGTGCCGCCGGTCATCTCGAACCCGATTCCGATCACGGCGTTGCCGGTGACACAGCAGAGGTGCCGCCGATGAAACAGCGCAACCCGATCAGGACCGGCGCGATCAGCCTGACACTGATCGTCCTGCTGCTGCTGGCCGCGTTCTACTCGGACGACCTGCCGATCGTCGGCGGTGGCACGAGCTACGCCGCGGACTTCAGCGAGGCGGCGGGACTGGTGCCGGGCAACGAGGTCCGCGTCGCCGGCGTGAAGGTCGGCAAGGTCACCAAGGTCAAGCTCAACGGCGACCGGGTGCGGGTGACGTTCAAGGTCAAGGACGCCTGGGTGGGCGACCGGACGACCGCGATGATCCGCATCAAGACGTTGCTGGGCCAGAAGTTCCTGGCGCTCGATCCGCAGGGCATCCAGCCGTTGTCGCCGGGCGACCCGATCCCGAAGGAACGCACGCTTGCGCCGTACGACGTGAACGAGGCGTTCAACGGGCTCGCGACGACCGTCGGCCAGATCGACACCAAGCAGCTCGCGGACAGCTTCACGGTGCTGTCCGACACCTTCAAGAACTCGCCGGAGCACGTGCGGGGCGCGTTGGACGGCCTGTCCGCGCTGTCGAAGACGATCTCGTCGCGGGACGAGCAGCTGGCCAAGCTCCTGGACAACACCAGGAAGCTGACCAAGACGCTGGCCGACCGCAATGAGGAGTTCGAGAAGCTCCTCTCCGACGGCAACCTGCTGCTCGGCGAGATCCGCAAGCGGCGCGAGGCGATCAGCTCGTTGCTCACCGGGACGCGCGACCTGGCCCGGGAGCTCAGCGGCCTGGTGCAGGACAACCAGAACCAGCTCAAGCCCGCGCTGCAGCAGCTGGACAAGGTCACCACGATCCTGCAGCGCAACCAGGACAACCTCGACCGCAGTCTCACGTTGCTGGCGCCGTTCTACCGGGTGTTCGCGAACACCCTGGGCAACGGCCGCTGGTTCGACACCTACATCTGCGGTCTGCTGCCGCCTTCGGTGAACCTCGGCGTCGTCGGGTTCAACGAGGAAGGCTGCCTGCCTCCGGGGGTGCAGCGATGACTGACGTGGCCGGCTCCAAGCTGGGACGTGGGATCGCGATGGCGTGCGTGCTCGCGCTGGTCGTGACCGCGGCGCTGTGGTGGATCTTCTCTGGCATGAACGAGCGCAAGGTGACCGCGCACTTCGCCGCGGCCGTCGGCGTCTACCCCGGCGGTGACGTGCGGGTGCTCGGAGTGAAGGTCGGCACGATCGACGAGGTCACGCCGGAGGGCAAGACGGTCAAGGTCGTCTTCACCGTCGACCGCGACGTGCGGATCCCGCAGAACGCGCAGGCCGTCGTGGTCTCGCCGAGCGTGGTCAGCGACCGGTACGTGCAGCTCGCGCCCGCCTACACCGGCGGGCCGACGATGGGCGACAACGCCGTGATCCCGCGCGAGCGCACCGCGACGCCGGTCGAGCTGGACGAGCTCTACCAGTCGCTGGACAAGCTCACGACCGCGTTGGGCCCGAACGGCGCGAACGCTGACGGTGCGTTGGCGGACCTGCTGAACTCGGCTGCGAAGAACCTCGAGGGCAACGGCCAGGCGCTCAACGACACGTTGAAGAACCTCGGCCAGGCCACGCGGACGCTGTCGGGGTCCAAAGAGGACCTGTTCGCGACCGTCGACAACCTGCAGAAGTTCACCGCGATGCTGGCGGCGAACGACAGCCAGGTGCGGGACTTCAACAAACAGCTCGCCGACGTGACGAAGCTGCTGGCCGACGAGCGCGGTGACCTCGGTGCCGCGCTGAACGAGCTGGCGACCGCGCTGCAGCAGGTGCAGGGCTTCATCAAGGACAACCGCGCGCTGCTCAAGTCCAATGTGGACAAGCTCGCCTCGATCACCCAGGTGCTGGTGAACCAGCGAGCGGCGCTGGCCGAGACGCTCGACGTCGCCCCGCTGGCCCTGGGCAACCTGCAGAACTCCTACAACGCGGCGTCCGGCACGCTCGACACCCGCGCGGACATCAACGAGCTGAACCAGCCGCCGATCGTGCTGGTCTGCAAGCTGGTGCAGCAGGCGACGCCGAACAACGTGCCGCCGATCCTCGCGCAGACGTGCAAGCAGCTGGAGCCGATCCTGTCGGGTGCGGTGCCGCTGCAGTCGCCGGCGCAGATCGTCAGCGACCTCAACGCGGGCAAGCTTCCGCTGCCCCTGCCGGTCGGGGGGCAGCCACGATGAAGAAGCTCCTGATCGCGTTGACGGCGCTGGCTCTGACGGGCTGCGGCTCGGGTGGGTTCGACGGCGTCTACAACATGCCGCTGCCCGGCGGTGCCGACGTCGGCGACCACCCGTACCGGGTCAAGGCGCAGTTCAAGGACGTGCTGGACCTGGTGCCGCAGGCGGGCGTGAAGGTCAACGACGTGCCGGTCGGGCGGGTCGAGCAGATCGACCTCGCGAAGGACGGCTGGACCGCCGAGGTCACGATGCTGGTCAACGGTGACGTGCAGCTGCCGGCCAACGCGTTCGCGAAGTTGCGGCAGTCGGCGTTGCTGGGCGAGAAGTTCGTCGAGCTGGGCAAGCCGAAGGACGGTTCCGGCAAGCTCGCGGACAACGCGGTGATCCCGCTGGACCGGACCAACCGCAACCCCGAGGTCGAAGAGGTCTTCGGCGCGTTGTCGTTGCTGCTCAACGGTGGTGGTGTGGCGCAGCTGCAGAACATCACCAAGGAGCTCAACAACGCGATGCAGGGCAACGAGCAGGAGATCCGCAAGTTGCTGGGCAACCTGAACACGTTCGTCGGGGAGCTGGACAAGCACAAGGCGGAGATCGTCCGCGCGCTGGACTCGATCAACCGGCTGGCCGGGACGTTGGCGCAGCAGCGGGAGAAGATCGCGGTGGCGCTGACGGACCTCGAGCCGGGCCTGCGGGTGATCGCCGAGCAGCGCACGCAGCTCGTGACGCTGCTGCAGTCGCTGGACAAGCTCTCCGACGTCGCGGTGGACACGGTGAACAAGAGCCGTGACGACATCGTGGCGGACCTGAAAGCGTTGCAGCCGACGTTGCAGAAGCTCGCCGAGTCGGGGCAGAACCTGCCGAAGGCGTTCGAGCTGCTGCTGACCTACCCGTTCCCGGACGCGGCGGTCGACGGCATCAAGGGCGACTACACGAACCTCTACGCCGACCTCGACCTCAACCTCGGCAACATCCTCGACAACCTCGGACGGTCGAGGCAGTCCCCGCTGGACTCGCTGATCCCGACCCCGGGCACGCCGTTGCCGTTGCCGAACATCCCGCTGCCGGGCCTCGGTCAGAGCAACGGATCTGGGCTGGGCGACCTGCTCGGCGGCCTGCTGGGAGGTGGTCGCAAGTGATCACGCGCGGGACGAAGGTCAAGATCGGCGCGTTCGTGCTGGTCGCGTTGCTGGGCATTTCCTACGTCAGCGCGACGTACGTCGGTCTGTTCAAGTCGTCGTCAACGGTCGTGACGATGCAGCTCGCGGATTCGGGCGGCATCTTCACCAACGCCGAGGTCACGTACCGCGGCGTCACGATCGGCCGGGTCGGGCAGCTGCGGCTGACCTCGGACGGCATCGAGGCCGACCTGGAGCTCGACTCGGACGCGCCGCGCGTGCCCTCGTCGACCGAGGCCGTGGTGGCCAACCGGTCGGCCGTGGGTGAGCAGTACGTGGACCTGCGGCCCAAGACCGACGGCGGCCCGTTCCTCGAGGCCGGGTCGGTCATCCCGCGGTCGGCGACCAAGACGCCGCCTCCAGTCGACGGCCTGCTGTCGAACCTCGACGCGTTCGCCTCGTCGGTGCCCACGGACTCGCTGCGCACGGTCGTCGACGAGCTGCACACCGCGTTCAGCGGGACCGGCGGCGACCTGCAGGTTCTGATCGACAACACCGCGGCGTTCACGGCGGCTGCCTCCGAGCACCTGCCGCAGACGACGCAACTGCTCAAGGACGGCAAGATCGTGCTGTCCACGCAGGCCGCGCAGGGTGGTGCGATCCGGTCGTTCAGCGGTGACCTGCGGTTGATCGCGGAGCAGCTGAAGGCCTCCGACGGCGACATCCGCCGGTTGATCGTGGCGGTGCCGCCGGCCGCGGAGCAGGTGTCGGCGCTGCTGAAGGAGAGCGGGCCGAACCTCGGGGTGGTGTTCGCGAACCTGCTGACCACCTCGAACATCCTCGTGACCAGGCGTGATGGTCTGGAGCAGATCGCGGTGACGTACCCCATCGCCGTCGGTGGTGGCTTCACCGTGGCGCCGGGCGACGGGTCCGCGCACTTCGGCCTCGCGCTGAACGTGTTCGACCCGATGCCGTGCACCGTCGGTTACGAGGGCACGAAGATCCGTCAGGGCAACGACACCTCCGCCGCGCCGCCGCTGAACACGCAGGCGTACTGCGCTCTCGCGCGCGGTTCGGCGACCTCGGTGCGAGGCTCTCAGAATGCGCCGTACGGTGGAACGCCGACGACACCGGTCGGCAACGCGACGACGCAGCCGGGCCTGGAGCCGACCGGCCAGCAGGCGGCTCCGGAGCTGCCGTTGCTGACGTCGCTGGGCCAGCTGCTGGGTTTGCCAGAGGAGAAGAAGTAGTGCGGATCTTCACCGTGATCGCCGTGGTCTTGGCCGTGCTGACGTTCGGGTACGCCGCGTACTTCGGCGTGGCCTGGTACTCGGCGTCACACTCGTCCGAGTCCTCGTTCGCCACCACGCGCGACGACGCCCTGCGCTCGGGCCAGGTGGGCATCACGAACTTCCTGACCCTGGACTACAAGAAGGTCGACGAGGACCTGCAGCGCTGGCTCAACTCGTCGACCGGCGAGCTGCGCGCGGAGATCGACAAGGACAAGGACTCGCGCAAGAAGCAGCTGGTCGACGCCAAGTCCGTGACGTCGTCGAAGGTCCTCGACAGCGCCATCACCGAGCTCGACGACCGCGCGGGCACCGCGTCGATGATCGCCGTGGTCGAGAGCACCGTGACCCCGGACAACGGCCAGAAGGTCACCAAGATCAACCGGTACCTGACCAAGCTCACCCGCACGGACGACGGCTGGAAGCTGAGCCAGCTGGGCCCGCTGCGGGCGGGCGTCTGATCCGGCCAGAGCTGATTGGAACGAGTGCAGTGCCCCCTTCCCGCCGCCGCCCCATCCCCACGCCGCCCGCCGGAGGCCGTCCCAAGGTCGCCGGTCTCAGTCGACGGGCCTCCGACGCGCCCGCCGGCGAGGAGGCCGTGGCTCCCGACGCTCTCGTCGGGGCTCCGGAGGTCCAGGAGCTGGAGGAGGAGGCGGAGGCCGAGGAGCTGAAGGCGCCAGAGCCGGTCTTGTGGGCACCGCCCCCTTCCTCGTCGAAGAAGGCCTCAGCTGCCAAGGCCGAGGCTGCTGCCGCCAAGGCCGAGGTTGCTGACGCGGCCGAGGCCGAGCCGGTGGCCGACGAGCCGGGCGCGTCGAAGCCCGCCTGGATCCTGCCGGTGGCCCTGCTCGTCGTCGCGGTGCTGCTGGGCGGGCTCGGCACGTTCTTCTGGGTCAAGTCCCGTTCGGTGTCGTACGACGCCGCGCTGGTCGACTCCGCGACCACCTCGGCGGTGAACGGCCAGATCCGCGAGGCCGTCGAGAAGTCGTTCTCGTACAACTTCGCCGACGTGGAGTCCACCGAGAAGGCGGCCCGCGAGCTGCTCACCGGCAAGGCCCTGTGCCAGTACAACGCCGTGTTCGGCCCGGTGAAGGAGGTCGCGCCGCAGCAGAAGCTGGTCGTGACCGTCCGAGTCGTCTCCTCTGCCGTCTCGTCCCTGAAGGACGGCCACGCCACCGTGCTCGTGTTCGCCGACCAGGTCACCACCCGCACCACCGACAACCAGTCGGGCGGCGGCACCGCCATGCTCCGCGTGAGCGCGGTCGACGACGGCGGCCGGTGGAAGATCGACAACATGGAGATGTTCGGCGCGACGGCCGACCAGACCCGCCAGCTCCAGGGCTGCTGACCTCCGCCGCCCCAGCCTCGATCGTTTGGCCCGGGCCGATGCGCAGCCGTTGATCACCGGGTCCTAAGATCAACTCTGCGGCGAAGACCCCAGGAGTGCCCTGAAAGCACTGCTGAGACACCCTTCGCCAGCCCCGACACGCGTGATCTCAGTCACACAAATCTCGTGGCGCTCTGTAAGTTCACTTGAAGCCGCCAACTTCCCACCAAATCGGCCGCACGCGTGTTTGTGCTGGTCAAATGGGTGACGGTCGGTGAACCGCGCTCCATCCACAGAGTGGATCGGCTGTCCACATCTTGACTGCACGCTCATGCAGGGTCACTCTGTCGGTGAGCAAGAGGAGGGTCCTTCCAGGTGCCTCTCGACAGTCGCCGTGCGCGTGGCTAGACTGCCCCTTTGCGCTGCCCATTTTCCGCTTGCCCTTCGCCGAGAGCGTGGATTAGTCGAGCAGCGCCGCACCCTTGACAGCCGTGCTAGTTCGCTCTAGCCAGCTATTTGTCCCTGGAAGGACGCATCTTGGCGATCTCTCGCGCGACCAAGGCCACTGCTGCGACCAACTCCACGTCGGGGATCCCTGGAGCGCCGAAGCGGGTCTCGTTCGCGAAGATTAACGAGCCGCTTTCGACGCCCAACCTGCTCGACCTGCAGATCCAGTCCTTTGAGTGGTTGACCGGCGACGAGGCGTGGTTCCAGCGCCGCGTCGACGCCGGCGACGAGACCCCGACGGGTGGCCTCGAAGAGGTCCTCAACGAGATCTCGCCGATCGAGGACTTCTCCGGCTCCATGTCACTGTCCTTCTCCGACCCGCGCTTCGACGAGGTCAAGGCCTCGACCGAAGAGTGCAAGGACAAGGACATGACGTACGCGGCACCTCTGTTCGTCACGGCGGAGTTCACCAACCACACCACTGGCGAGATCAAGAGCCAGACGGTGTTCATGGGTGACTTCCCGATGATGACGAACAAGGGCACGTTCATCATCAACGGCACCGAGCGCGTGGTGGTCTCTCAGCTCGTGCGTTCGCCGGGTGTCTACTACGACACCGCGGTCGACAAGACGACGGACAAGGACGTCTTCAGCGTCAAGATCATCCCGTCCCGGGGTGCCTGGCTGGAGTTCGACGTCGACAAGCGCGACACCGTTGGTGTCCGCATCGATCGCAAGCGTCGCCAGCCGGTGACGGTGCTGTTGAAGGCTCTGGGCTGGAGCACGGAGCAGATTCGCGAGCGGTTCGCGTTCAGCGAGACGTTGCTGACCACGCTCGAGAAGGACCACACCGCGGGTACCGACGAGGCGTTGCTCGACATCTACCGCAAGCTGCGTCCTGGCGAGCCGCCGACGAAGGAGTCGGCGCAGGCCCTGCTGGAGAACCTGTTCTTCAAGGACAAGCGCTACGACCTGGCGAAGGTCGGCCGGTACAAGATCAACAAGAAGCTCGGTGTCACCAGTGAGATCAACACTGGTGTGCTGACCGAGGACGACATCGTCACGACGATCGAGTACCTGGTCCGCCTGCACGCCGGTGAGACGCAGATGGACGGTGCCGACGGCACGGACATCCCCGTCGAGGTCGACGACATCGACCACTTCGGCAACCGTCGCCTGCGCACCGTCGGCGAGCTCATCCAGAACCAGATCCGCGTCGGTCTGTCCCGCATGGAGCGCGTCGTTCGCGAGCGCATGACCACGCAGGACGTCGAGGCCATCACGCCGCAGACCCTGATCAACATCCGTCCCGTCGTGGCGGCGATCAAGGAGTTCTTCGGCACCTCGCAGCTGTCGCAGTTCATGGACCAGACCAACCCGCTCGCGGGCCTGACCCACAAGCGCCGCCTGTCGGCGCTGGGTCCGGGTGGTCTGTCCCGTGAGCGCGCGGGCATGGAGGTCCGCGACGTCCACCCGTCGCACTACGGCCGCATGTGCCCGATCGAGACGCCGGAAGGCCCGAACATCGGTCTGATCGGTTCGCTCTCGAGCTACGCGCGGGTCAACCCGTTCGGCTTCATCGAGACGCCGTACCGCAAGGTCGTCGACGGCCGGGTCACCGACCAGATCGACTACCTGACCGCGGACGAGGAAGACCGCTTCGTCAAGGCGCAGGCGAACTCGCCGACCGACGACGAGGGCAACTTCACCGACGACCGCGTTCTTGTTCGCAAGAAGGGCGGCGAGGTCGAGTTCATCGACCCGACCGACGTCGACTACATGGACGTCTCGCCGCGCCAGATGGTGTCGGCCGCGACCGCCATGATCCCGTTCCTCGAGCACGACGACGCGAACCGCGCCCTGATGGGTGCGAACATGCAGCGTCAGGCCGTGCCGCTGCTCCGCTCCGAGTCGCCGCTGGTCGGCACCGGCATGGAGCTGCGCGCCGCCGTCGACGCCGGTGACGTCGTCGTCGCGAAGAAGACGGGTGTGGTCGAGGAGGTCTCCGCCGACTACATCACCGTCATGGCCGACGACGGTGCGCGCAACACCTACGCGCTGCACAAGTTCCGTCGCAGCAACCAGGGCACCTGCATCAACCAGAAGCCCATCGTCAACGAGGGCGACCGGATCGAGGCGGGCCAGGTCCTGGCCGACGGTCCTTGCACCGAGAACGCCGAGATGGCGCTCGGCAAGAACCTGCTCGTGGCGATCATGCCGTGGGAAGGCCACAACTACGAGGACGCGATCATCCTGTCGCAGCGCCTCGTGCAGGACGACGTTCTCACCTCGATCCACATCGAGGAGCACGAGATCGACGCCCGCGACACGAAGCTCGGCGCCGAGGAGATCACCCGGGACATCCCGAACGTCTCCGAAGAGGTCCTGGCCGACCTGGACGAGCGCGGCATCATCCGCATCGGTGCCGAGGTCCAGCCCGGCGACATCCTCGTCGGCAAGGTCACGCCCAAGGGCGAGACCGAGCTGACGCCCGAGGAGCGCCTGCTCCGCGCGATCTTCGGTGAGAAGGCGCGCGAGGTTCGCGACACCTCGCTCAAGGTGCCGCACGGCGAGTACGGCAAGGTCATCGGCATCCGCGTCTTCTCGCGTGAGGACGACGACGAGCTGCCTCCGGGCGTGAACGAGCTCGTCCGCGTCTACGTGGCCCAGAAGCGCAAGATCCAGGACGGCGACAAGCTCGCCGGCCGCCACGGCAACAAGGGCGTCATCGGCAAGATCCTCCCCGCGGAGGACATGCCGTTCCTCGAGGACGGCACGCCGGTCGACATCATCCTGAACACGCACGGTGTGCCGCGTCGTATGAACATCGGCCAGGTGCTGGAGACCCACCTCGGGTGGATCGCCAAGCAGGGCTGGAGCATCAACGGCGACCCGGACTGGGCGAAGAACCTGTCCGAGGAGCTGTACGACGTCGAGCCGGGCACGAAGACCGCCACGCCGGTGTTCGACGGTGCGAAGGAAGAAGAGATCACGGGCCTGCTGGGCTCCACCATCCCGAACCGCGACGGTGAGCGGATGGTCAAGGAGAACGGCAAGGCGCAGCTCTTCGACGGTCGCTCCGGTGAGCCGTACCCGTTCCCGGTGTCGGTCGGCTACATGTACATCCTGAAGCTGCTGCACCTGGTCGACGACAAGATCCACGCTCGTTCGACCGGCCCGTACTCGATGATCACGCAGCAGCCGCTGGGTGGTAAGGCGCAGTTCGGTGGTCAGCGTTTCGGTGAGATGGAGTGCTGGGCGATGCAGGCGTACGGCGCCGCATACACCCTGCAGGAACTTCTCACCATCAAGTCCGACGACGTGCTCGGCCGCGTGAAGGTCTACGAGGCCATCGTCAAGGGCGAGAACATCCCGGAACCCGGCATCCCGGAGTCCTTCAAGGTGCTGCTCAAGGAGCTGCAGTCGCTCTGCCTCAACGTCGAGGTGCTGTCTTCGGACGGTGCCGCGATCGAGATGCGCGACGGCGACGACGAGGACCTGGAGCGCGCGGCCGCGAACCTCGGCATCAACCTGTCGAGGTCCGAGTCGCCCTCCGTGGACGACGTCGTCAACTAGTCACCTCGCCCGGTCGGGGAGGGCAATGCCTCCCGCGTAGCTCTCCCCGACCTTCCGACCAGCTCCTTTTGCCACCGATCTAAAAAGGGGAAGAGAGTAGACGTGCTCGACGTCAACTTCTTCGATGAGCTCCGCATCGGTCTCGCGACCGCGGACGACATCCGCCAGTGGTCTTTTGGCGAGGTCAAGAAGCCCGAGACCATCAACTACCGCACGCTCAAGCCTGAGAAGGACGGCTTGTTCTGCGAAAAGATCTTCGGTCCCACCAGGGACTGGGAGTGCTACTGCGGCAAGTACAAGCGCGTTCGCTTCAAGGGCATCATCTGTGAGCGCTGCGGCGTCGAGGTGACCCGTGCGAAGGTGCGTCGTGAGCGCATGGGCCACATCGAGCTCGCCGCTCCGGTCACGCACATCTGGTACTTCAAGGGCGTTCCCAGCCGGTTGGGCTACCTGCTCGACCTGGCCCCCAAGGACCTCGAGAAGATCATCTACTTCGCCGCCTACGTGATCGTGGGCGTGAACGCCGAGCTGCGCCACAACGACCTGCCGACGCTCGAGAGCGAGATGCAGGTCGAGCGCAAGCGCGTCGAGAACCGCCGCGACGCCGACGTGGAGGCCCGCGCCCAGAAGCTCGAGGCCGACCTGGCCGAGCTCGAGGCCGAGGGTGCCAAGTCCGACGTGCGCCGCAAGGTCAAGGAGGGTGGCGAACGTGAGATGCGCCAGCTCCGCGACCGCGCCCAGCGCGAGCTGGACCGCCTCGACGAGATCTGGTCCACGTTCACCAAGCTGGACAAGGCCCAGCTGATCGCGGACGAGCTGCTCTACCGCGAGCTGTACGACCGCTACGGCGACTACTTCACCGGTGCCATGGGCGCGGAGGCCATCCAGAAGCTGTTGGGTGACTACGACGTCGACGCCGAGGCCGACATCCTGCGCGAGACGATCCGCAGCGGTAAGGGCCAGAAGAAGCTGCGTGCGCTCAAGCGCCTCAAGGTCGTTGCCGCCTTCCAGGCGACCCGCAACAACCCGCAGGGCATGGTCCTCGACTGCGTCCCGGTCATCCCGCCGGACCTGCGCCCGATGGTGCAGCTCGACGGTGGCCGCTTCGCCACGTCCGACCTGAACGACCTGTACCGCCGCGTCATCAACCGCAACAACCGGTTGAAGCGACTGATCGACCTCGGCGCGCCCGAGATCATCGTCAACAACGAGAAGCGGATGCTGCAGGAGGCCGTTGACGCGCTGTTCGACAACGGCCGCCGCGGCCGCCCGGTCACCGGTCCCGGTAACCGCCCGCTGAAGTCGCTGTCCGACCTGCTGAAGGGCAAGCAGGGCCGGTTCCGCCAGAACCTGCTCGGCAAGCGCGTCGACTACTCCGGCCGTTCGGTCATCGTGGTCGGCCCGCAGCTCAAGCTGCACCAGTGCGGTCTGCCCAAGCAGATGGCGCTGGAGCTCTTCAAGCCGTTCGTCATGAAGCGGCTGGTCGACCTCAACCACGCGCAGAACATCAAGTCCGCCAAGCGGATGGTCGAGCGTGCGCGCCCGGCCGTGTGGGACGTGCTGGAAGAGGTCATCACCGAGCACCCGGTGCTGCTCAACCGCGCACCCACGCTGCACCGCCTCGGCATCCAGGCCTTCGAGCCGCAGCTGGTCGAGGGCAAGGCCATCCAGCTGCACCCGCTGGTCTGTGAGGCGTTCAACGCCGACTTCGACGGTGACCAGATGGCAGTCCACCTGCCGCTGTCCGCCGAGGCGCAGGCCGAGGCCCGCGTCCTGATGCTGTCGTCGAACAACATCCTGTCCCCGGCGTCCGGCAAGCCGCTGGCCATGCCGCGTCTGGACATGGTGACGGGTCTGTACCACCTGACCCGGCACAAGCCCGGCGACATCGGCGAGGGCCACTTCTACTCGTCGCCCGCCGAGGCCCTGATGGCGTTCGACCGCAAGGTCCTGGGCCTGCAGTCGATGGTGAAGATCCGCGTCTCCGACAAGAACCCGCCCAAGGGGCAGGAGCCGGAGGGCTGGGAGCCCGGTCAGCCGTGGCTCGCGGAGACCACGCTGGGTCGCGTGCTGTTCAACGAGATCCTGCCGCAGGACTACGCCTTCATCAACGAGGTCATGCCCAAGAAGCGGCAGGCCATCATCATCAACGACCTCGCCGAGCGGTACCCGATGGTCACCGTCGCCCGGACGCTGGACAAGCTGAAGGACGCCGGTTTCCACTGGGCCACCCGTTCCGGTGTGACCGTCGCGATCTCGGACGTCCTCGTCCCCGCCGCGAAGCAGGACATCCTCGAGGAGCACGAGCGCCTCGCGGACGCGGTGGAGAAGCGCTACCAGCGCGGTCAGCTCTCCCACGAGGAGCGCAACTCCGAGCTGGTCAAGGTGTGGACCAAGGCCACCGAGCAGGTCCACGAGATCATGGAAGACAACTTCCCCGAGGACAACTCGATCCGCGTCATCGTGCAGTCCGGTGCTGCCGGCAACATGACGCAGGTCCGTTCGCTCGCGGGTATGCGTGGTCTCGTCACCAATCCGAAGGGTGAGTACATCCCGCGCCCGATCAAGAACTCGTTCCGCGAGGGCTTGTCGGTGCTGGAGTACTTCATCGCGACGCACGGTGCTCGTAAGGGTCTTGCCGACACCGCGCTGCGCACCGCCGACTCGGGTTACCTGACCCGTCGTCTGGTGGACGTCTCGCAGGACGTCATCATCCGCGAGGTCGACTGCGGCACCACCCGTGGTGTGCAGATGACCGTCGGCGAGCAGATGGGCGACAAGGTCGGCCTGCACGAGTTCGCGCAGACCTCGGTCTACGCCCGCACCGTCGCGGACGACATCACCGACGCCCAGGGCAACCTGGTCCTGAACCGCGGCGACGACCTCGGCGACCCGGCGCTCGCGTCGCTGGTCGAGGCCGGCATCGTCCGCGTCAAGGTCCGCTCGGTGCTGACCTGTGAGTCCGCGGTCGGCGTGTGCGCGTCCTGCTACGGCCGCTCGATGGCCACCGGCCAGCTGGTCGACGTCGGCGAGGCCGTCGGCATCGTCGCCGCCCAGTCGATCGGTGAGCCCGGCACGCAGCTGACGATGCGCACGTTCCACCAGGGCGGTGTGGCCGGTGACGACATCACGACCGGTCTGCCCCGTGTCCAGGAGCTCTTCGAGGCCCGCGTCCCGAAGGGCAAGGCGCCGATCGCCGACGTCGACGGCCGCGTCCGCATCGAGGACGGCGACCGCTTCTGGAAGATCACGCTGATCCCGGACGACGGTTCCGAGGAGATCGTGTTCGAGAAGCTGTCCAAGCGTCAGCGTCTCGCCAACACGGCGACCGGCCCGCTGCAGGACGGCGACCACGTGCACGTCGGTCAGCAGCTGCTGGAAGGTACTCCGGACCCGCACGAGGTCCTGCGCGTCATGGGCCCGCGCGAGGCCCAGCTGCACCTGGTGCAGGAAGTGCAGAAGGTGTACCGCGCCCAGGGTGTTGCCATCCACGACAAGCACATCGAGGTCATCGTCCGGCAGATGCTCCGCCGGGTCACGATCATCGACTCGGGTGCCACGGAGTTCCTGCCCGGCTCGCTCGTCGAGCGGGCGGACTTCGAGTCCGGCAACCGCGCCGTGGTCGCCGAGGGTGGCGAGCCGGCTGCCGGTCGTCCGGTGCTGATGGGTATCACGAAGGCGTCGCTGGCAACGGACTCGTGGCTGTCGGCCGCGTCGTTCCAGGAGACGACCCGTGTGCTGACCGACGCTGCCATCAACGGGCGTTCGGACAAGCTCATCGGTCTGAAGGAGAACGTGATCATCGGTAAGTTGATCCCGGCTGGTACGGGCATCAACCGCTACCGCAACATCCAGGTCCAGCCGACCGAGGAGGCGCGTGCCGCCGCGTACGCGATTCCTTCGTACGATGACGGCTACTACACGCCGGACGTCTTCGGGACTGGTACTGGTGCCGCGGTGCCGTTGGACGACTACGACTTCGGGCGGGACTACCGCTAGTCGTTCGAGTTGACGTGGGACGGCCCCCGGGAGCTTCGGCTTCCGGGGGCCGTTCTGCGTTGGTGGCTGGGTTGTGGCGTGCGGGTTTCTGTTTCAGGCGCGGGGCTCTGCCCCGGACCCCGCCAACTGATCAAAGACCAGCCGGCGCCGCTCGCAGGTTGATGGCACGCCTGGTGCTCTCGGCGGCTTGCTGCTGCGTAGGTGGTGCGGTTCGGGTGGGTGACGGGACCACCCCACCGGAACCTCGCGCTCAAAGCCTTGCTCGCCTTCGGCTTCGCTGTCAGCGGTTGGCGATGCCGTCGAGGCGCAGCGTTGTGGACTCGTCCCGGTGGCTGCCCTTGGTGCCCACGTGCTTCTCGCTGATCTGCGTGCCGTTCTTCAGCACGTGGTAGAGCGCCATGCCGTGGCCTCGGCCCAGGTCGTAGTCGGTCTTGAGCCACTCCAGGACCACGCCTGCCTTCGTGGTGGCGTCGTACCCGCGTTCGGTGGCCGCTGCCAGCAGTTCGGCCGGGGTCTTGCCGGTCTTCTTCTCCGCGCCGTCGAGGTAGGCCTGGAAGGACATCGTGGTTTCCGTTCGTCGTGTCTGAACGAAGCCTAGACAACTATCTCTGTCCTGACAAGAAAATTTGTCGGCGACGTCTGAGGTGACGGCCTTCGGGGTGGAGGTGCGTCAGCGGCGGCGGGCTCGGGCCAGGGCCCTTGCCCGGATGACCAGGTCGTCGACCAGGTTTTCGTCCACCAGAGGTGGGACGCCGGACTCGTCGGTGCAGCAGCGGGGCTTGGTGCGCTTCTCCGACAACCTCGGGCGGACTCCGGCCATCTCGTAGAGGGCTTCGTACAGGTCGAGGCCGGGGTCGTCGTCGTGTGGGCCCACCAGCAGGATCCAGACCTCGTCCGGTGACGGGAAGGCCACCACTACGCGGTCTGGGCCGCGGAGGTGTTTCACGCAGAGGCGTGGGAGAGGTTCTGGGCCCGTCACGCGGTAGCCCAGGGCGGTGCAGCCTGAATGGGCCAGTTCGTCCAGGAAGCGTTCGTAGGCCAGGCGGGCTCGGCCGCGCAGGCCGTTGGCCTGGGCGTGTGCTGTGTGGGTTTCTACTACCTGGATCAAACTGAGCGGACCACGCGTCCCTTGCCGCTGCGCATCTCGTCCAGGGACGAGGCGAGGTCGGACCGGTCCAGCAGTGACTGGTCGCTCAGGCGGCGGTGGACTTCGTCGATGAGGCCGCGGGACTTGCCTGCGCGGCGGAGGTCGGACACCAGGTGGAGGACCTCGTGCAGGCGCACGGTGTCCAGGAGCATGCGCGGTTCCTGGCTGTGGATGGCCAGTACGCCTTCGCGGGCCCAGGCCTTCACGGTTTTCTCCGTGAGGTCCAGGAGTTCGCCTGCCACCACCGGGCGGACGGGTGGGGCTTGGCGGAGGGTGCGGGCTACTACGCCGTCCAGCTTGTGGCGGCGTTCGTCGTCTTCTGCCAGGGATGACGCCACGGACTCAAGCTCTTCGATGGTTTCGAAGAGGTCCCGGATGTGGGCGGCCTCGGTCGCGACAGACATGGCTACTCCTCCCGTTGACTACCGATTATCCACCACTTTTTCGGTAGTCGTCAACGGCCCCGGAGCAGAGATCCGGGGCCGTCAGCGCGTCAGGAGGAGAAGAAGAGGCCGGCGAGGCCGTGGTGCTTGCGGTGGCCGTAGCCGTAGCCGTGGTGGCCGCCGTGGTGGTGGTGAACCTGCTGCGGTGCGGCGCCCCAGGCGGGCTGGACCGGCTGCGGGTAGGCGACGGGCGGCGGGGCCGGGGCCGCGGGCGGCGGCGTGTGCATCTGGGCCTCGAGGCGCGTGATCGACTCGAGCTCGCCGTAGTCGAGGAAGACGCCGCGGCAGCCGTCGCACTGCTCGATGTGAACGCCCATGCGGTCGAACGTGCGCATGTTCGCATGACACTTGGGACACTGCATCGTGGTGAGCCTCCTGGGTGGGACCGGACAAATACGATATTAGCCGCGGTCGCCGTTGTCGTGCGTCGCGATGATCCGACGACACGCATCGACCAGCGGTTCCACTGCCTGCAGGCCACTTACCAGTGCCCGCGCTGCCATCTGAACAACGTACGCCTGAGCCGGAATGTTGAGGGCATCCCATTCCGATGTCGTCAGCGCCACACCACCCGTTTCACGGTAGGTGTTGAGGAACCTCGCCCAGAGGTCGCCGGGCAGGACCCCCGCGGCGAACAAAGCCGCAGGTCGCGCCAGGTCCCAGACCGGATCGCCGACACCCAGGTCGTCCACGTCGATGAGCCGCCACGAGCCTCGGTGCACCAGCTGCCCGAGGTGCCAGTCGCCGTGGATCAGGGCCCGTCCGGCCAGGTTCAACGGCGGCAGGACGTCGAACGCCCGCAACACGACGTCGGCGTGCGGCAGTTCGGGCGGCAGAGCCTTGATGGCCCGCACGATCCGTTCCGGAGCACCTGCCACCGGACCCTGCACGGGCAACGAGTGCAGGCGCGCCAGCAGCACCGCGCTCTCTTCCCACGGCGCCGCGTCGGGATCCGTCTGGCTCACCGGCGTCCCGTACGGCCACACCGTCACGGGGCGGTCGTCGACGAACTGCAGCGGCTTGAGCGGCGGCAGCATCAGCTCCGGGTGCGCTGCCGCGATCTCCAGCCGTTGCGCGAGGGCCTCGACGTCGGTGTCTGCGGGGTGCGCTTTGGCGACCTCGTCGCCGACGCGCACCACCACGACGTCACCGCGGTCGCCGCCGAGGATCTCGGGAGCCGCGTTCGAGCCGGTCAGCGAGGCCATCGCGGCGACGAGTTCGTCCACGGGCACAGTGAATCAGGCCGTCACTGCCCTGCGGGTGGCTGGCGCATGTTCTGGCAGTACTGCGCGAGGTAGCCGTTGAGGTAGGTCGAGGCCATCTCGGCGGAGTCGAACAGGGCGTAGCGCTCCTTCGATCCGTTGTTGAGCCAGTACACCGCCCACTGGTCGCCCTCACGGGTCAGGCAGAGCGCCTGCTCCTTCGGCCTGCCGATCGAGTAGTAGTACGGGTGGATGTTGAAGCTCTCCACGATGGCTTCGACCCACCGCACGGCGAGGTCCCAGTCCTTGTCGACACCGGGCTCGGCTTCGTCGGCGTCGAGCGCCAACGCCAGCGCACGCGCCCGCACCGGTGACGACAGCCGCGCGGGCAGCTGCCACCCCCGCGACCGGATGTGGCCCAGGAACTGGGTTTCCGGCGCGATGTCGTAGTGCTCGAGGTAGTGGGCGATCGCTCCCGGCCACACCCACGTGCCGTCGGTGTGGAAGACCATCGGCACCTTCTCCGGCTCGCCCGCCGCGAGCACGTCGGGAGCCAGGCCGCGGGACTCGAGCACCACGTGCCCGCTGTTGAGGTACTCGAGCAACGCTTCCTTCTCCGCCTGGATCACCGGCGTCCGGTACACGACGGGCTTGCCGTCCGCGCCGATCGCGTCCCACAGCCGCGCCAGTGCCATGTCGGGCACGTACGGCGGCCTGTCGTCGATGACCCGCTCGGGGAGTTCGGTGCGCTGCAGCTCGATCGCGGTCTCCAGGTACCACGCCGGCATGCTGTCGCGCTGCCGGGGGAACTGCGTGAAGTCCCTCTGGAAGTCGTAGCGGGCGAACTCGAACATGTTGTCGCGGAAGGCGCGCCAGTCGGGCTCCGACTGCGTGTCGAAGGCCAGCGTCGGCCGTTCGCCCTGCTTGAGCACGTAGCCCGCGCGGTACCAGGCACCGTGCGGGTAGCCGTAGGTGATCGCGCGCAGCCGCCGGAACCACTGGTCGACCATCATCGGCGGCAGCCAGTGGTACTCCTCGCCGTCCGGCGTGACCAGCGTCGTGGTCAGGTCCTCGCGGCCGGTGATGGAGTCGCAGCGGACGCGAATCTCCTGCCACGCAGCGGGAACGGCGGCGGTCAGCTCCGCGGTGATCGCGTCGACCACCGCGTTCGGGTTGCGCCGGCGGGTCTTGCCGGTGCCCAGTTCGGGCATCGGGTGCTTCTCGTACGCGGGCCCGCTCACGAGCCGGCGCCGGAAGATCCGGTCGAAGTCCTCCACCGGCCGGGCGAACGTCCACTTCGGCTTGCTCTTCGGCACTTGCGGGGTGACGAGGAGCTGTCCGTCGCGTTCCTCGAGGACCTCGTACAGGGCGCCGCCGGACTGCGCCACGACGTTGTGCCGGAAGTGCGTCTCGGCCAGGGACGGGAGCAACTGCACGACACCGCCGTGCTCGGGGCCCGCGTCGAACTGCACCATCGACGTCCGCCGGCCTTCGTGCCAGCCGGGCTCGGCGTCGTGGAACCGGCCGTTCCAGACGACGCCCCACCCGGACGCCATCGCGCCGGTGACCAATGCCTTCATCGCTGTGCTCCGATGCCCTGCGCCGTGCCCATCGTGGTGGGTTCGGCGGGCAGCGGCAGGTCGGCGAGCCGGTCCCGCTTCCCGTCCCGCGACCCGTTGTCGTACGCCTTGCCGAGCAGCCGAGCCGGTACGCGCAGAGCGGACTCCGCGCCCCGGTTGAACTGGATCATCAGGTCCGCGCCCCTGCCCAGCACCAGGACCAGGTCCTCACCGGCGATCGGTACCCAGTGCGGCCAGTCCTGCGGCAGCTTGTCCTTCGTCGAGTAGACGTCGAGCGTGAGCACGCCGTCCTCGCCGGGTTCAAGGTGCAGCTCGTTGTCGCCCCTGGCGGAACCCTTCGCGATGAGCTCCACCGCGAACAGGCCCGACACCAGGGTGAGCACCCGGTGGTAGCCGTTCGCCGTGCGCCACAGCGTCATCTCGAACGCGGACATCGGCATGAAGCCCAGCGTGTCCGGATGCGGGGAGTACTCCGGGTTGGGCACGTCCTGCCCGGTGAAGTTCCCGTCGGCGTCCACGTACCGCCAGCCCTGCACCGAGCTGCCCGCCTTCAGTCCCTGCGGGTGCATGCCGGGGTCGTAGTACTTGAACTGCGTGCCCGGCTGCTGCTTGGCGGCCGCCCGCTGCTCCGCGTCGATCGGGGGCAGGGGTGACGGGGCGAGGTAGGAGTCGTAGTCGAGTTCGCTGTCAGTCATCATTCGGCGTCCTGCACGAGGTGGGCGTACTTGAAGAGAGGGTTCATCACCGGAGGTTCGTTGGCCATGTGTGCTTGGAAGAGCGTGCCGTCCGCGTTGAACAGGCAGATCTGCCGCCATCGGCGCCTGATGTTCTCGGGAGGCACGCCGAGGTGGAGGTCCTCGCTCTCGCCGTGGCCGGATGTCTTCTCACCGTCGTAGTGCCGGACCGTGGCGTCCACGTCGATGACGTGCTCGGCGTAGATCTCGGAGACCCAGAAGTCCATGCGGCGCAGGCCGTTCGGCAGCTCGACGATCTTGCCTTCCGCGACGAGCCTGTTGCTCGCCTCCGAGCCCGCGCCCGGGATGGTGCCGTCCTTGCGCTGCATCGCGTGCTCCGGGCTCTTGGTCGCGGACTTGGCCGGCGTTCCGGTCGCGCCGCCGATGTGCCCGCTGAGCTCGGTGATCTTCGTGTCGTGGCCCTTCGCGACGAAGCCCTCGCCGCTGCCGTCCGCGTGGAAGCCCGGCAGCGGGTCCCTGCGGAACGACTGCATCTCCTTGACGCTCTGGGGCTTCTTCCAGATCACCGGCTGGCCGTTGTAGGTGAAGGTGGAGCCGGCGAGGTGCGGGTACCGCTGTGCGACGAAGTCGTGCGGTGTGTCGAGGGTGAGGCCGCGCGGGAGGTTCTTGGTGCCGGGCTCGAAGTCGTAGCCCTGCATTCCCTCGTAGTCGGTGTCCTTCGTCAGCCCGGACTGCATGGCCAGGTCCCGCTCGATCATGTCCTTCGTGGTCATGTGCGTCGGCCGCTGGATCGGGTCCTGCTGCGGCTGGTCGGCCGGTGACTCCTCGGGAGGCGGGAACTTGCCGTCCGGGCCGAGCTCCTTGCCCTTGTTGATGTTCTCGGCGACCAGCAGGTCGATGTTGTGGGTCTTGGCCCACTCTTCGGTGGCGTTGCGCCGCTGGAAGTCCTCCCAGGCCTTGTTCGCGTCGAACCTCTCGGGCGTCCGCGCGGGCTGGGGGTCCGGTCGCTGCTGCTGTTGACCGACGTCTTGCCGTTGTTGGCCGAGGTCTTGCCGTTGGTGCACAACGTTCTGGCGCTGCTGCGGAGCCACGTCATGGCGTTGCTGCGGGGCCATGTCGTGACGCTGCGGTGGTGCCATGTCGTGACGCTGTTGCGGAGGCATGTCGCCGCGCTGCGGTGGTGCCATCTGCTGGTGCGCGGGCATGGGAGGGCCGAGCACCCGGCCCTGGCGGTCGATCGGGCGTCCCTGCCGGTCCATTCCCACCGCGTTGGGTGGGAGGCCGCGCGACGGCCGAGGCTGCTGGTTCTGGTGCTGTTGTTGCGGCGGTGCCTGGCGCGGTGGTGGCGGGTTGTGCGCGGGCGTCGGGGGCACGTAGGCGGGGCGGTAGATCGGGTTGCCCTGCCGGTCGCGTCCCGCGTACACCATGGGCTGCGGCTCGTCGGTGCGGCTGCCCCTCGGCCCGAACGACTCGCCGGGCGCGGCAGGCGGGTGGTAGCCGTAGCCGTGTTGCCGCTGCTGGTTCTGCAGGTAGTGCGGGTCGTTGCCCCAGGGCGGCTCGCCGGCGTTGCGCCGGTAGCTCTTCGGGGCGGCCTGCGGGGTGTCGTGACCCCAGGTCGGCACGTGGCCGGGCGGGGACGAACTGTTGTGGCTGGTGCTGGTGCCGTCCGGCTTGAAGGTGGTCCACCCGCCGTTCGGAGGCCATCCGGGGGAGTGGATGCGGGCGAGCGCGTTGCCATCGTGGTGCGACGAGCTGGCGAAGATGTTGCCGTTGTCGTCGACCCAGGCGTCCTTGGTGGGCGCGATCACGTCGACCCCGAGCTCGTGCGACAGCTGGGCCGCGAACCCGTCCTTCGACGTCCCGGTCTGGCACGAGATGAGCCTGATCGGCTGCTCGCCGTCCCAGTCACCGCTCGACCTGATGATGTCGGCGACGTCCTTGGCGCTGAGCCGCTGGCCGTTGACCTCGGCCCGGTCCGACGAGCCGTGCAGGTCGACGGTGTAGCGGTGCGGGTCGGGAGCAACCCGGTTCGCCGTGCTCCACACCGCCTTGTTGAACGCGTCGCGCGGGTGCAGCGACAGCCCCGCCGCGGTGTGGCGAGCGTGGTCCTGCAGGTGGGCGAAGCGGTCGGGCAGCTTCACCGGCGAGTTCTGCCGCGCGAACTCCTCCTGCGGCGTGCGCCGCGGCGGCGTGTCGGCCTGGTCCGATGGCGGTGGAGTGCCGTGCGGCGCCGTGTGCTGCTGGTGGTGCTGCTGTGGGGTCGCGTCCGAGTCCCTGTGGGACGTGGGCGCTGCGGCCACCGGTGGCGCGTGGTGCGGCGAGCTGCCCGGGTCGGGCATCCGATGCCTGGGCGCCTGGTCCGGCGTGCGGTGTGCGGGGCTGTCCGGCGCGGTGCGCGGTGGGGGCGCCTGCATGTGAGCGGGTGGTGCTTGGCGCACAGGCCGTGGGTCTTGGCGGTGCGCGGGAGGTGCCTGCTGGTGCTGCGCAGGTGCGTTGTGCTGCGGCGAGCTGTGCGCGGGCTGGTACGGCGGCGGGCCGTCGTTGTGACCGCGGCTCGATGGCGGGGCGTCGTTCTGGCCGCGGTTCGGTGGCGCGAACGGCGTCGCCATCCCAGCCTGGTGGACGGCGTCGCCCACGGGCGGCCGTGGCTGTGAGGTGGGCGGGCCCGACTGGTTCTGGCTCGGGCCGAGCAGACCCGCGGGCGGCATCGGCCCACCGGCGGCTGGACCGTGTGGAGCGGCACCGCCTGGAGCTGAGTGGAGCAGAGGTCCGCCGGCCAGAGGTCCAGCCGGTGCGTGGTTGCCAGGGCCAGGGGTGGAAGGGGTCGGGCCGCCGTGGGGCAGGCCGCCGGGAACTGGCCCGCCCGCCGCAGAGTGGGCAGCACCTAGACCGCCGGGAGTCGGGCCGCCGGGAGTCGGGCCTCCCGGCGCAGAGTGGGCGGGACCTGGACCGCCGGTGCCTGGGCTGCTGGGAGTTGGGCTGCTGTGAGGGAGGCCGCCAGAAACCGGACCACTCGGCGCAGGGTTGCCTGGGCCTGAACTGCCCGTGCCTGGACCGCTGGGAGTCGGGTTGCCGACAACCGGGCCACTCGGCGCAGTGTGGGCGGGGCCTGGGCCACCGGAAGTTGGGCCTGGCGAGCTACCTGCGGTCGGACCTGCGGGCCCGGCGTTGCCAGGAGTCGGGCCACCGGGCGTCGGTCCGGCGTGGCCGCCTGGCGCGCTGCTCGGCGCAGGGGTGCTTGCAGGCGGCGAGTGGCTGCCGGCGGTGGGAGCTGGGCCGCTCACCGGGGGCCCGCCCGCGCTGGGCGGGTGGGCGCCGCTAGACGGCGGGCTGCTGTTCGGCGAGAGGCCCTGGCCAGCACTGCTTGGCGAGAAGCCGCCCGCCTGCATGGAGCGCGGTGCGGCCGGGGCGCTTCCGGCTGAATGCGCGGCTGGGGCTGACTGGGCTGGCGACTGTTGGAAGCCTTGTGGCTGCGAAGGCGCAGAGGGCGGCGCGGACGACGTCGGCGTTGCGTCCGGGGTGGCGCGGTGTTGTGGCTGCTCTACCGGCGGGGCCGCGTACGACGTGTTCGTCGCGTCCGAGGAGCGGCGCGGCGGGGTGTCGGCGTCCGGAGCGGACGGCGCCGTGGACGGCGCCGTGGGCGGTGGCGTGGACGAAGGTGCCGCGAGAGGCGCGTCCGGGCGGGGTGCGGTGTCGGGGCGAGGGGCGGAGGGCATGTCGCCGGCGGTCGGGACGTCGATGTGGGCGTTGAGGCCCTCGATGCCCGACTTGGCGCCTGAGACCGAGCCGCTCACGGCTCCCGAGGTGGCGCCGAACAGCACGTCCGACCCCTTGATGCCCTCCTCGCTCAGCGCGCCTTCCACCAGGGCCGAGCCGGCGCCGATGATGGCTTCCTCGCCGACGTTGCGGCCGATGGACCTGCCGATCGAGTCACCGAGGCCCTCGCCGAACGCCTTGCCCATGCCGGCACCGACGCCCGCGCCCACGACGCCCGAGATGAGGCCGGACTTGGCGGCGTCGAGGGTCATCGACGTGTCGATGGAGTCGCGGGTGCCCTTGGCGAGCTGGATGCCCTGCACGGCCAGGTCGGTGGCGACCGAGGTGGCGACCTCGATGCCCACCTGGAGCGCCAGTTTGCCGATGAGGTTGCGGCCCACCTGCTGCATCAGCCGCTGGACGAGCTGGCGGAAGACGATCTGCACGCCCGCTCGGGTGGCCAGCTGGGCCGGGACGATGCCGGCGGTCGAAGCGCCGAACGACGCCACCGCGGACGCGAGCATCATCGCGATCTGGATCGCCAGGATGACCAGGGCGATGATGATCGACAGCTTCGCGTACTCGATCTGCATCGCGCAGTTGCGGCAGGCCGTCGCGAGCTTCTCGGAGACGTCCTTCATCTTGGGGAGGGTGGCTTCCTCGCCCTTGACGAACTTCTCCCAGTAGGCCTTGAAGGCCTCGGCCGCCTCACCGTCCATGTGGGACGTCGCCTGCTTGACGGCGTCCTCGGCCTCGCGCATGGCGTCGTCGACGTCGGTGGCGGCCTGCTTCCAGACCTCGCCCAGTCGTTGCAGCGCCGTTTCGTCGCCTTCCGGCCAGCTGTCACCCACCACGATCGGGATGAGCCAGCGGACCTCGGCGGGCATCTCGATGCCCATTCCGGCAATCCCCCCAGACTGCTAACCGCTGATGCCGCGTGTGTTGAAAGCGTCCTGCTGCTCCATCAGGTTCGCGGACTCTTCCAGGTTCTTGCCGATGTCCTGCAACGTCTTCGCGACCTCCGCCATCACCTTGCGGACGCCGTCGGACGCGGGGACGTAGTCGGTGCCGAACTTCTGGCCGGCCTCGTCGTCGCCCCAGCAGCGGCCCTCCGCGTCGAGGCCGCGGGCGAGTGCCGACGCGCCACCCGCCATGTCCTCGCCGGTGCTGACCATCTTCGCCGCCGCCGAGCGCAGGCCGGCCGCGTCCATGTAGGTGTGGCCACCGCCGCTCACCAGCCGTTCCCCCGGCCCATGATCGAGTTGCCGCCGAAGTCGTCCTCGTCGGGCTCGGACGAGGGCCTGGCGCGCTGGACGGGACGGGCCTCCTTGCGCAGCACCGACGAACCGAAGTCCTCATCGGACGGTGGCGGCGGTGGCACGGGCTCGTCGTCGCGCTGCTCGACCTTGAAGATGTCCTTCAGCGACGGGGCTCCCGGCACGACGTCCGGCAGGTCGATCATGCCCTCTTCCGAGGTCAGCGGGGCCATCTGCGCGGAGACCTGTTCACGCACGTTCTGCGCGGCACGGCGGGCCACCTGCGTGATCGTCTGCGCCAACTGCTCGGGCGTCACCCGCTCGAACGCGCGCTGGCCCAGCTCCAGCCTGTCCAGCACGCCTGTCGAGTCGACGGTCACCACGACGTTGCCGTCCGGAGAGGACGCCACGCCGGACATCGCCGCGATCGCCGCCTGGGCGTCGCGCAACCCGTCCGTGCGCTGCTTGAGCTCGCGCATCAGGTTGTCGAGGGTGCCGCGCAACTCTGTGTTACGAGTTGCTAGCTGATCGTCATCGAGCACCACGGCAACGTACCGAACGCGATCAAGTCCCGTCGGCCGAACGGCTCAGTTGGTGATGCAGATCGTCTTCTGCGGCTGGGAGTAGGTCCTCGAGTCCTCGCCCGCGCAGAGCAGGCGGTCCTGTTTGCCGTCGACCACCTTGGTCACCTTGCGCGTTCCCGTCCCGCAGGCCACGCGCTGGAAGTACTGGTTCGTCGCTTTGAGACAGTCGCCTTCCTCGACGTTGAGCACGTAGCAGTAGCGCGTCTTGCCGGTCTTCCGAGACCGCCCGGACGACTCGTCGAGGTAGTCACCAGTTGGACACATCGTCCGCTTCTCGCGCGACGACACCCGGTACACGGCGTCCTGCGACGAGCAGTCCACCTCTTCCATGTTGACGCTGGTGTCGTTCACGTCGACCTGCTTCGCGCACTCGCCGACGCCTGCCTGCTCGTGCCACCCGGAGCACCCGGCGAGCACCAGCGTCAGCGCGGCCATCAGGACAGTGGTCTTCATCGCTTCCTCGGACAGGTGGTCGTGGCCGGTTGCGAGTAGAAGGTCCCGGTCAGCCCCGGACGAGAAGTGTGAATCCCGCCACGCACAGCGCCGTGGGCACGCACGGCACGATCCATTGCCGCCACAACGCTTGTGCCTCCTGCTGAGGTGAACCTGCTGGCAGCCATGTCTACTTCACAGGCGCGAGCGGCACCCCCGTTTTGACCCAGGTAGACGTGGGCGGGTATCTTTGCTACTCGTGCCCGACCCATGTCGGGCCGCTCCGCGTGCCCGTGAGGCAGCGGTGTCCTCCACTCGCAGTGGCAGTTGAACTGTTGCTTGCGGACCTTGGGAGCGGGCGACACGCCCGACCTCGGGTGCAGAGAGGGATCAAGAAACACGAGGGTGAACCGCAAGGGGAACCCGCAGAAGACGGAAGAAGCAGCCGGCGAATGCCAACGATCCAGCAGCTGGTCCGCAAGGGCCGCCAGGACAAGGTGGCCAAGCAGAAGACGGCGGCCCTCAAGGGCTCGCCGCAGCGGCGCGGTGTGTGCACCCGCGTTTACACCACCACCCCCAAGAAGCCGAACTCCGCACTGCGCAAGGTCGCTCGCGTGAAGCTGACCAGCGGTATCGAGGTCACGGCCTACATCCCCGGTGAGGGTCACAACCTCCAGGAGCACTCGATGGTGCTCGTGCGCGGTGGTCGTGTGAAGGACCTGCCGGGTGTTCGTTACAAGATCATCCGTGGCTCTCTCGACACGCAGGGTGTCAAGAACCGCAAGCAGGCTCGCAGCCGCTACGGCGCGAAGAAGGAGAAGAGCTAATGCCCCGCAAGGGACCGGCCCCGAAGCGGCCGCTTATCTCCGACCCGGTGTACAGCTCGCCGCTCGTGACTCAGCTCATCAACAAGGTGCTGGTCGACGGTAAGCGCTCCGTGGCCGAGAAGATCGTTTACGAAGCCCTCGAAGGTGCTCGCGAGAAGACCGGCACCGACCCGGTCGTCACGCTGAAGCGCGCCCTGGACAACGTGAAGCCGTCGCTGGAGGTCAAGAGCCGCCGCGTCGGTGGTGCGACCTACCAGGTGCCGATCGAGGTCAAGCCCGGCCGTTCGACCACGCTGGCCCTGCGCTGGCTGATCACCTTCTCCCGGCAGCGCCGTGAGAAGACCATGGTCGAGCGTCTGATGAACGAGCTGCTCGATGCGAGCAACGGTCTCGGTGCGAGCGTCAAGCGCCGTGAGGACACGCACAAGATGGCCGAGTCCAACAAGGCCTTCGCCCACTACCGCTGGTGATGTGACGCCCGGCTCCAACAGGAGCCGGGCTCTCCCGGCCCTAGTGAGCTGACAAGCTCAAGACAGGGGAAAGACCCGTGGCACAGGACGTGCTCACTGATCTCTCCATGGTCCGCAACATCGGGATCATGGCGCACATCGACGCGGGCAAGACCACGACGACTGAGCGGATCCTCTTCTACACGGGGATCAGCTACAAGATCGGCGAGGTTCACGACGGCGCTGCCGTGATGGACTGGATGGAGCAGGAGCAGGAGCGCGGCATCACGATCACGTCGGCCGCGACGACCTGCTACTGGAAGAACCACCAGATCAACCTGATCGACACGCCCGGCCACGTCGACTTCACCGTCGAGGTCGAGCGCAACCTGCGCGTCCTCGACGGCGCCGTTGCCGTCTTCGACGGCAAGGAAGGCGTCGAGCCGCAGTCCGAGCAGGTCTGGCGGCAGGCCACCAAGTACGACGTCCCGCGCATCTGCTTCGTCAACAAGATGGACAAGCTGGGCGCCGACTTCTACTTCACGATCAAGACGATCCAGGACCGGCTGGCCGCCAAGCCGCTGCCGCTCCAGATCCCGATCGGTGCCGAGAGCGACTTCATCGGCGTCGTCGACCTGATCGAGATGCGTGCACTCACGTGGCGTGGCGAAGTCCAGAAGGGCGAGGACTACGCGATCGAGGAGATCCCCGCGGATCTGCTCGAGAAGGCCCAGGAGTTCCGCGAGCAGCTGCTCGAGGCCGTCGCCGAGACCGACGACGACCTGACCGAGAAGTTCTTCGAGCAGGGCGACCTGTCCGTCGAGGAGATCAAGGCCGGCCTCCGCAAGATCGTCGCCGCGGGCACCGCGTACCCGATCCTGTGTGGCTCCGCGTTCAAGAACAAGGGCGTTCAGCCCATGCTCGACGCAGTCATCGACTACCTGCCGTCGCCGCTCGACCTCCCGCCGGTCGAGGGCACGCTGCAGGACGGCGAGACCATCGTCAAGCGCAGCCCGAACACGGACGAGCCGTTCTCCGCGCTGGCGTTCAAGATCGCCGTGCACCCGTTCTTCGGCAAGCTGACCTACATCCGGGTCTACTCGGGCAAGGTCTCCGCGGGCACCCAGGTCGTCAACGCGACCAAGGACCGCAAGGAGCGCATCGGGAAGATCTTCCAGATGCACGCCAACAAGGAGAACCCGGTCACCGAGGCCATCGCGGGCCACATCTACGCCGTGATCGGTCTGAAGGACACCACGACCGGTGAGACCCTGTGCGACCCGCAGCACCCCATCGTGCTCGAGTCGATGACCTTCCCCGAGCCCGTCATCCAGGTGGCCATCGAGCCCAAGACGAAGGCGGACCAGGAGAAGCTCGGCACCGCGATCCAGAAGCTGGCCGAGGAGGACCCGACGTTCCGGGTCAACCTCGACCAGGAGACGGGCCAGACCATCATCGCCGGCATGGGCGAGCTCCACCTGGACATCCTGGTGGACCGCATGCGCCGCGAGTTCAAGGTCGAGGCCAACATCGGCAAGCCTCAGGTGGCGTACCGGGAGACCATCCGCCGTGCGGTGGAGAAGTACTCCTACACCCACAAGAAGCAGACCGGTGGCTCCGGCCAGTTCGCGAAGGTGCTCGTCACCGTCGAGCCGCTGGAGAAGAAGGAAGACGGCGCGCTCTACGAGTTCGTCAACGCCGTCACCGGTGGTCGCATCCCCCGTGAGTACATCCCGTCGGTCGACGCGGGTGCACAGGACGCGCTGCAGTACGGCGTGCTGGCGGGCTACCCGCTGGTCGGCGTGAAGGTGACTCTGCTCGACGGCGCCTACCACGAGGTCGACTCCTCGGAAATGGCGTTCAAGATCGCTGGTTCGATGGCCCTCAAGGAAGCCGCCCGTCAGGCGTCTCCCGCGATCCTCGAACCGCTGATGGCCGTCGAGGTCACGACGCCCGAGGAGTACATGGGCGACGTGATCGGCGACCTGAACTCCCGCCGTGGCCAGATCCAGGCCATGGAGGAGCGCAGCGGTGTCCGTGTCGTCAAGGCACTGGTTCCGCTGTCGGAAATGTTCGGGTACGTGGGTGACCTGCGGTCCAAGACCCAGGGTCGTGCCAACTACTCGATGGTGTTCGACTCCTACGCAGAGGTTCCCGCGAACGTCTCGAAGGAGATCATCGCGAAGGCGACTGGGGAATAACCCCACACCGGAGCACCGCAGTTCCACCGCGGGCTCTCCGGGGTGAATCCCTGGGGTCCGCATTTTCCGACCCTGACGTGTAGTCCGGCGGGTGGCCACACATACCCGCCGGACCAGCAAAAAAGAAGTCCAGGAGGACAATCCAGTGGCCAAGGCGAAGTTCGAGCGGACGAAGCCGCACGTCAACATCGGCACCATCGGTCACATCGACCATGGCAAGACCACGCTGACCGCGGCGATCTCCAAGGTTCTGCACGACGCGTACCCCGATGTGAACGCCTCGTTCGCGTTCGACCAGATCGACAAGGCGCCGGAAGAGAAGCAGCGCGGCATCACGATCTCGATCGCGCACATCGAGTACCAGACGGAGAACCGTCACTACGCGCACGTCGACTGCCCCGGGCACGCCGACTACATCAAGAACATGATCACCGGTGCGGCGCAGATGGACGGCGCCATCCTGGTGGTCGCGGCGACCGACGGTCCCATGCCGCAGACGAAGGAGCACGTCCTCCTGGCCCGCCAGGTCGGCGTCCCCTACATCGTCGTCGCGCTGAACAAGGCCGACATGGTGGACGACGAGGAGATCCTGGAGCTCGTCGAGCTCGAGGTCCGCGAGCTGCTCTCCGAGTACGAGTTCCCCGGCGACGACCTGCCGGTCGTGCGCGTTTCGGCGCTGAAGGCGCTGGAGGGCGACGAGGCCTGGGGCAAGTCGGTTCTCGAGCTCATGGCCGCCGTCGACTCGGCGATCCCGGAGCCCGAGCGTGAGGTCGACAAGCCGTTCCTCATGCCCGTCGAGGACGTCTTCACGATCACCGGCCGCGGCACCGTGGTGACCGGTCGTATCGAGCGCGGCGTCATCAACGTGAACTCCGAGATCGAGATCGTCGGTATCAAGGAGACGTCGAAGAAGACGACGGTCACCTCGATCGAGATGTTCAAGAAGTTCCTCGACGAGGGTCGCGCCGGTGACAACGCCGCGCTGCTGCTCCGCGGCATCAAGCGCGAGGAGGTGGAGCGCGGCATGGTCATCGTCAAGCCGGGCACCACGACCCCGCACACCGAGTTCGACGCGCAGGTCTACATCCTGTCGAAGGACGAGGGTGGCCGCCACACGCCGTTCTTCAACAACTACCGTCCCCAGTTCTACTTCCGGACGACGGACGTGACCGGCGTTGTGACGCTGCCCGAGGGCACCGAGATGGTCATGCCGGGCGACAACACCTTCATGAGCGTGAAGCTGATCCAGCCGATCGCCATGGACGAGGGTCTGCGTTTCGCGATCCGCGAGGGTGGCCGCACCGTCGGCGCCGGCTCGGTCGCCAAGATCAACAAGTGATCTAGCAGCACCAGTTCGGCGTGAGGCCGGGCCAACGACTCCGTTGGCCCGGCCTTCGCCGTTGTGAATCTCCGGTGTGTGCGTCAGCTCACGCCACAATGTTCAAGAGCGCGCTGGAGCAGATCCACCGCGGAACTCCTGTTGTCGGGCAACGGAACCGGCCCGCTCGTCGCTCCACACGCGACGGTCGGGGGCGTTCACCGGCCAAGATCCGCACGTGATCTGCCTCTAACTCACCCACCCCGATTTGGACTGCCTCGCGACCGTGTGGCATCCTTTACGGGTTGCTCGACGAAGGCCGGGTTCACTTCGTGTGTGCCCGAGTGTTTCGACCGAGCGTCCGCGCCCTGTTAGTGAACGCCTCCTTGCGGAGATGGGCATCAGGGTGCATGGGCTGTGGTAGGCCCAATCCCACCGGGGAGACCTTGCGTGGGACCGGTATGTGCAGCGGGCGCGACACGCCCGACCGCGTGGACCGGGCACCATGACACTTCAACAGGGGCGGAGCGCGCCAAGAGGCTGTAACAGGCCTCATCCGAGGCACCGCACCGCAGCGGTTACGAGAAGCAGAGGAACGGCAAGCCATTATGGCGGGACAAAAGATCCGCATCCGGCTCAAGGCCTACGACCACGAAGCGATCGACGCGTCTGCACGCAAGATCGTGGAGACCGTGACGCGCACCGGCGCTCGGGTCGTCGGGCCAGTGCCGCTGCCCACTGAGAAGAACGTGTACTGCGTCATCCGCTCGCCGCACAAGTACAAGGACTCGCGCGAGCACTTCGAGATGCGCACGCACAAGCGGCTGATCGACATCCTCGACCCGACGCCGAAGACGGTTGACGCGCTCATGCGCATCGACCTGCCGGCCAGCGTCGACGTCAACATCCAGTAAGCGTTGGGCGCGGAGAGTAACGGACCAATGTCTGACAGGCAGATGAAGGGCATCCTGGGCACCAAGCTCGGCATGACTCAGGTCTTCGACGAGAACAACCGGGTTGTCCCGGTGACGGTCGTCAAGGCTGAGCCCAATGTCGTGACCCAGGTACGCACCGAAGAGAAGGACGGCTACACCGCCGTCCAGCTGGCGGCCGGCGCGATTGACCCGCGCAAGGTCAACAAGCCCGTCGCAGGGCACTTCGCCAAGGCCGGGGTCACGCCCCGTCGCTTCCTGGCGGAGCTGCGCACGACGGACGCCGGCGAGTACACGGTCGGCCAGGAGATCACCGCTGAGGTGTTCGAGGCCGGCGCTGTTGTCGACATCACCGGCACCAGCAAGGGCAAGGGCACCGCGGGTGTCATGAAGCGCCACAACTTCCGGGGTCTCGGCTCCAGCCACGGCACCCAGCGCAAGCACCGCTCGCCGGGTTCCATCGGTGGCTGTGCCACTCCGGGTCGCGTCTTCAAGGGTCTGCGCATGGCCGGCCGCATGGGCCACGAGCGCGTGACGACCCAGAACCTGAAGGTGCACAAGATCGACGCCGAGAACGGCCTGCTGCTCATCAAGGGCGCTGTTCCCGGCCCCAAGGGTGGTCTGGTGTTCGTCCGGACTGCCGCGAAGGGTGGTGCCTGATGTCGACGGTTGAGATCCGCACCCCGGACGGCAAGTCCGCCGGCACGGTCGAGCTCCCCTCGGCTGTCTTCGACGCGCAGGCCAACGTGGCGCTGCTGCACCAGGTCGTCGTGGCCCAGCAGGCCGCCGCGCGCCAGGGCACGCACGCGACGAAGACCCGCGGCGAGGTCCGAGGCGGTGGCAAGAAGCCGTACCGCCAGAAGGGCACCGGTCGCGCCCGTCAGGGTTCGACGCGTGCTCCGCAGTTCGCCGGCGGTGGCGTCGTCCACGGCCCGCAGCCGCGTGACTACTCGCAGCGGACGCCCAAGAAGATGAAGGCCGCCGCTCTGCGTGGCGCCCTGTCGGACCGGGCTCGCGCGAACCAGGTGCACGTCGTGTCCGGCCTGGTGGACGGGGACACCCCGTCGACCAAGACCGCTCGCAAGGTCCTGGCTTCGGTCACCGAGGCCCGTCGCGTTCTCGTGGTGCTCAACCGCACCGACGAGGTCGCGTGGGTCAGCGTGCGGAACCTCCCGCACGTGCACGTGATCGCGCCTGACCAGCTCAACACCTACGACGTGCTCGTCAACGACGACGTGGTGTTCACCAAGGACTCGCTCGACGTGTTCCTCGCCAGCAAGGCCCAGCAGGGTTCTGGCTCGGCTGAGGCCACGGCGGTCGTAGTGGACGAGGAGGGTTCCAAGTGATCCCCGACCACAGGGACATCTTGCTCGCGCCGGTGATCTCCGAGAAGTCCTACGGGCTCCTCGAAGAGAACAAGTACACCTTCTTGGTGGCGCCGGGGTCGAACAAGACCCAGATCAAGATTGCCGTGGAGAAGGTCTTCGGCGTCAAGGTCGTCAGCGTCAACACCATCAACCGCCAGGGCAAGCGCAAGCGGACCAAGAGCGGTTTCGGCAAGCGCAAGGACACGAAGCGCGCGATCGTCACGTTGTCGGCTGACAGCAAGGCGATCGAGATCTTCGGCGGCCCTGCCGCCTGATGACGAGGACTGCGTAGAGATGGGCATTCGCAAGTACAAGCCGACGACTCCCGGTCGTCGCGGTGCGAGCGTCTCCGACTTCGCCGAGATCACTCGGTCGACTCCGGAGAAGTCGCTGATCCGCCCGCTGCACAAGCTGGGTGGCCGCAACGCGTCGGGCAAGATCACCACGCGGCACAAGGGTGGCGGTCACAAGCGGGCTTACCGCTTGATCGACTTCCGTCGCCACGACAAGGACGGCGTGCCGGCCAAGGTCGCTCACATCGAGTACGACCCCAACCGCACCGCTCGCATCGCGCTGCTGCACTACGCGGACGGCGAGAAGCGCTACATCATCGCCCCGGAGAAGCTCAAGCAGGGTGACACGGTTGAGAACGGCCCCAAGGCCGACATCAAGCCGGGCAACAACCTGCCGCTGCGCAACATCCCGGTCGGTTCCGTGATCCACGCGATCGAGCTCCGCCCCGGTGGCGGCGCGAAGATCGCTCGCTCCGCCGGTGCCTCGGTGCAGCTCGTGGCGAAGGACGGCCCGTACGCCCAGCTGCGGATGCCTTCGGGCGAGATCCGCAACGTGGACGTGCGCTGCCGCGCCACGCTCGGCGAGGTCGGCAACAAGGAGCACCAGAACATCAACTGGGGCAAGGCAGGCCGCATGCGGTGGAAGGGCAAGAAGCCCACCGTCCGCGGTGTCGCCATGAACCCCGTTGACCACCCGCATGGTGGTGGTGAGGGTAAGACCTCCGGTGGTCGCCACCCGGTGAACCCGGCCGGCAAGCCCGAAGGCCGTACCCGCCGCCGTAAGCCAAGCGACAAGCTCATCGTCCGGCGTCGTCGCACCGGTAAGAAGCGCTGAGCAGGAAGGGAGTGAAGGATGCCTCGCAGCCTTAAGAAGGGCCCCTTCGTTGACGACCACCTGCTCAAGAAGGTGGACGTTCTCAACGAGTCGGGCAAGAAGACGGTCATCAAGACGTGGTCCCGCCGGTCCACGATCATCCCGGACATGCTGGGTCACACCATCGCGGTGCACGACGGCCGCAAGCACGTCCCGGTGTTCGTGACCGAAGCGATGGTCGGGCACAAGCTGGGCGAGTTCGCCCCTACCCGCACCTTCAAGGGCCACATCAAGGACGACCGGAAGTCTCGCCGCCGCTAAGGCGCCGAACTAGGAAGAGCAAGGGGAAGCAGCGATGAACGCCCGTAAAGATGCTGAGGCGCAGGAGTTTCCGCGCGCCGTGGCTCGGGCTCGCTACGTCCGCGACACGCCGATGAAGGTGCGCCGCGTCGTCGAGCTCATCAAGGGACGTAACGCCCGCGAGGCCCTGGCCGTGCTCCAGTTCGCGCCGCAGGCAGCAAGTGAGCCGGTCGCGAAGGTGCTCGCCAGCGCCATGGCCAACGCCGAGAACAACCTGTCCCTGGACCCCGAGACCCTCTGGGTGTCGGTGGCCTACGTGGACGAGGGTCCGACCCTCAAGCGTTTCCGCCCGCGTGCCCAGGGCCGCGCGTACCGGATCCGCAAGCGGACGTCGCACATCACCATTGAGGTGGAGTCGCGTCCGAAGAAGACCAGCGCGAAGGGAACCCGGTAGTGGGCCAGAAGATCAACCCGCACGGCTTCCGGCTGGGGATCACCACCGACTGGAAGTCCCGCTGGTACGCCGACAAGCAGTACGCCGAGTACGTCGCGGAAGATGTCAAGATCCGCAAGCTGCTCAGCAAGGGCATGGAGCGTGCCGGCATCTCCAAGGTGGAGATCGAGCGGACCCGTGACCGGGTGCGCGTCGACATCCACACCGCCCGGCCGGGCATCGTCATCGGCCGTCGTGGTGCCGAGGCGGACCGCATCCGCGGTGAGCTGGAGAAGCTCACCAAGAAGCAGGTCCAGCTGAACATCCTCGAGGTCAAGAACCCCGAGTCGGACGCGCAGCTCGTGGCACAGGGTGTCGCCGAGCAGCTGTCCAACCGCGTTGCCTTCCGGCGCGCGATGCGCAAGGCCATTCAGTCGGCCATGCGTTCGCCGCAGGTCAAGGGCATCCGCGTGCAGTGCGGCGGTCGCCTGGGCGGCGCCGAGATGTCCCGCTCGGAGCACTACCGCGACGGCCGCGTGCCGCTGCACACGCTCCGCGCCAACATCGACTACGGCTTCTTCGAGGCCCGCACCACGTTCGGCCGTATCGGCGTGAAGGTGTGGATCTACAAGGGCGACATCGTCGGTGGCATCTCGGCCAAGCGCGCGCTCGACGCGGCCCCGGCTCAGGCCGACCGCGCCCCGCGCCGCGACCGTAGCGAGCGTCCGAACCGGGCCCGTCGTTCCGGTGCCAGCGGCACCACCGCGACGAGCACCGAGGCCGGTCGTGCCGCAGCTGACGCCAACGCGTCCGCCGAGGCCCCGGCTGCTGCAGAGAAGACGGAGAGCTGAGTCATGCTCATCCCGCGCAGGGTCAAGCACCGCAAGCAGCACCACCCCAAGCGGTCGGGTGCTGCCAAGGGCGGCACGAAGGTCACCTTCGGTGAGTACGGCATCCAGGCTCTCGAGCCGGCCTACGTCACCAACAGGCAGATCGAGTCCGCTCGTATCGCCATCACGCGTCACATCCGTCGTGGCGGCAAGGTCTGGATCAACATCTTCCCGGACCGTCCGCTCACGAAGAAGCCGGCCGAGACCCGCATGGGTTCCGGTAAGGGTTCGCCGGAGTGGTGGGTGGCCAACGTCAAGCCGGGTCGCGTCCTCTTCGAGATGGCCTTCCCGAACGAGCAGGTCGCTCGCGAGGCGCTCCGCCGCGCGATCCACAAGCTCCCGATGAAGTGCCGCATCGTTACGCGTGAGGGTGGTGAGTTCTGATGGCAGCGGGTACCACCGCTTCCGAGCTGCGTGAGCTCACCGAGGAAGAGCTCGTGCTGCGTCTGAAGGAATCGAAGGAAGAGCTCTTCAACCTTCGTTTCCAGATGGCCACGGGCCAGCTCGACAACAACCGGCGGCTGCGCACGGTCCGGCACGAAATTGCCCGGATCTACACCGTGATGCGGGAGCGGGAGCTCGGGCTCTCCGTTTCGCCGGATTCCACTGGTGAGGGTGCGGCATGACCGAAAGCAACGAAGTCCAGACCGAGAAGCGCAACGACCGCAAGGTCCGTGAGGGCCTCGTCGTGTCCGACAAGATGGACAAGACGATCGTGGTCGCGCTCGAGGACCGCAAGAAGCACCCGCGTTACTCCAAGATCATGCGCTCCACCACCAAGGTGAAGGTGCACGACGAGGAGAACGCGGCGGGCGTCGGCGACCGCGTGCTGCTCATGGAGACCCGGCCTCTGTCGGCGACCAAGCGCTGGCGGCTCGTCGAGATCCTCGAGAAGGCCAAGTAGTCCTTTCTAGACAGACCGAGCCCGTCGGGTCGGAAATCCGGCGGGCCAGGAATGGTCAAGGAGCAAGTTAAGTGATTCAGCAGGAGTCGCGGCTTCGTGTCGCCGACAACACTGGTGCGAAGGAAATCCTTTGCATCCGTGTTCTCGGTGGATCCGGCCGCCGCTACGCGGGCATCGGCGACATCATCGTCGCAACCGTCAAGGACGCGATCCCCGGTGCCGGCGTGAAGAAGGGTGACGTCGTCAAGGCCGTCATCGTCCGCACCGTCAAGGAGCGCCGTCGCGCGGATGGCTCGTACATCCGTTTCGACGAGAACGCCGCAGTGCTCATCAAGAACGACAACGAGCCCCGCGGTACCCGCATCTTCGGCCCGGTCGGGCGCGAGCTGCGCGACAAGAAGTTCATGAAGATCATCTCGCTGGCACCGGAGGTGCTCTGACCATGAAGGTGAAGAAGGGCGACACTGTCGTCGTTATCGCCGGCAAGGACAAGGGCGCCAAGGGCAAGGTCATCATGGCCTACCCCGAGGTCGGCAAGGTCCTGGTCGAGGGCGTCAACCGGATCAAGAAGCACACCAAGATCACGCAGACCCAGCGGGGCGCGCAGTCTGGTGGCATCGTGACCCAGGAAGCCCCGATCAACGTCTCCAACGTGATGGTGGTCGACTCGGACGGCAAGCCGACCCGTGTTGGTTACCGGACGAACGACGAGGGCAAGCGGGTCCGCATTTCCCGTCGTAACGGGAAGGACATCTGATCATGACTACCGCAGAGAAGATCATCCCGCGGCTCAAGACGCGCTACCGCGACGAGGTGAAGGCCGAACTGCAGAAGCAGTTCGACTTCTCCAACGTCATGCAGATCCCGGGCGTCGTGAAGGTTGTCGTCAACATGGGTGTCGGCGACGCCGCCCGTGACGGCAAGCTGATCGAGGGTGCCGTCAGGGACCTCTCGATCATCACCGGCCAGCGTCCCGAGGTTCGCCGGGCCCGCAAGTCCATCGCGCAGTTCAAGCTGCGTGAAGGCATGCCGATCGGTGCGCGCGTCACGCTGCGCGGCGACCGCATGTGGGAGTTCCTCGACCGTCTGCTGACGATCGCGCTGCCCCGTATCCGCGACTTCCGCGGCCTCTCGGGCAAGCAGTTCGACGGCAACGGCAACTACACGTTCGGCCTGAACGAGCAGTCGATGTTCCACGAGATCGACCCGGACGCTATCGACCGGCCTCGCGGCATGGACATCACCGTCGTCACCACCGCCACGAACGACGAGGAGGGCCGGGCGCTGCTGAAGCTCCTGGGCTTCCCGTTCAAGGAGAACTGAGTCGATGGCCAAGAAGGCGTTGATCAACAAGGCCGCGAAGAAGCCGAAGTTCAAGGTCCGGGGTTACACCCGGTGCCAGCGTTGCGGCCGCCCCCACGCGGTGTTCCGCAAGTTCGGCCTCTGCCGGATCTGCCTGCGCGAGATGGCTCACCGCGGTGAGCTGCCTGGCGTGAGCAAGTCCAGCTGGTAATTCAAAGCTCCATTACTTCGCTGTAGGCCCGCACACGACCGTCCTGTCCTCTCTCCCTCGGGGGAGAGGGCGGGTCTGGACCCTGAGCCGGTGAACCGCAGCGAGAAAGGTTGACCAGGTCACCATGACGATGACCGACCCGATCGCAGACATGCTCACTCGTCTGCGCAACGCGAACTCGGCTTACCACGACAAGGTCGTGATGCCGCACTCCAAGATCAAGGCGAACATCGCCGAGATCCTCAAGCGCGAGGGCTACATCGCCTCGTACCGCGACGAGGACGGCGAGGTGGCCAAGAACCTGGTCGTCGAGCTGAAGTACGGCCCGAACCGGGAGCGCAGCATCGCCGGCCTCCGCCGCGTGTCGAAGCCCGGTCTGCGTGTGTACGCGAAGTCCACTGGCCTGCCCCGAGTTCTCGGTGGCCTCGGCGTGGCGATCATTTCGACCTCTGGCGGTCTCATGACCGACCGTCAGGCCAACAAGGCAGGCGTGGGCGGAGAAGTCCTCGCCTACGTTTGGTAAGGGGGAGTAGACATGTCGCGCATCGGAAAGCAGCCGATCATTGTCCCCTCCGGGGTCGACGTGAACATCGCCGGACAGGACGTGAGCATCAAGGGCCCCAAGGGTCTCCTGACGCTGACGCTCGCTGAGCCGATCATCGTCGAGAAGGCCGAAGACGGCACTCTCGAGGTCAAGCGCCCGAACGACGAGCGCCGCAACCGCGCGCTCCACGGCCTGTCGCGCACGCTCGTGCACAACATGGTCGTCGGCGTGACCCAGGGTTACGAAAAGAAGATGGAGATCCACGGCGTCGGTTACCGCGTCGCGCTCAAGGGCTCTGAGCTCGAGTTCGCGCTCGGTTACTCCCACCCCGTCAAGGTCGAGGCCCCCGCGGGCATCACCTTCGCGGTGGAGACCCCGACCCGGTTCTCGGTTTCCGGTATCGACAAGCAGCTGGTCGGTGAGGTCGCCGCCAACATCCGCAAGCTGCGCAAGCCCGACCCGTACAAGGGCAAGGGCGTCCGGTACTCGGGCGAGAAGATCCGTCGCAAGGTCGGAAAGACGGGTAAGTGACATGAGCGAGTCGACTGTTACGAAGCGCAAGCCGGTGGGCAAGGACATCTCCACCAGGCGTCGTGTTGCGAAGGCCCGTCGCCACTTCCGCCTCCGCAAGAAGGTCAGCGGCACCGCCGAGCGTCCGCGCCTGGTCGTGCACCGGTCGTCGAAGCACATCACCGTGCAGATCATCGACGACCTGAAGGGCCACACGGTCGCGTCCGCTTCCTCCATGGAGGCCGACGTCCGTGCGCTGGAAGGCGACAAGAAGGCCCGCGCGGCCAAGGTCGGCCAGCTGGCCGCGGCCCGTGCCAAGGACGCCGGTGTCACGGCGGTCGTGTTCGACCGCGGCGGCAACGCGTACCACGGCCGGATCGCTGCTCTGGCGGATGCCGCTCGCGAGGCGGGGCTGGAGTTCTGACAATGATCATTTCTGGAATTGAGAGGGACGCCTGATGCCAGGACGTACGCGTCGCGAAGGCGGCGGGGGCGAGCGCGGAGAGCGCCGCGACCGTCGTGACGGCGGCCGCGGCGGCGCGGCCCAGGAGAAGACCCCCCACCTCGAGCGCGTGGTTGCGATCAACCGCGTCTCCAAGGTGGTCAAGGGTGGTCGTCGCTTCAGCTTCACCGCGCTCGTCGTGGTGGGTGACGGCGACGGCATGGTCGGCGTCGGTTACGGCAAGGCCAAGGAAGTTCCCGCGGCCATCGCCAAGGGTGTCGAGGAAGCGAAGAAGAACTTCTTCCGCGTGCCTCGCATCGCCGGCACCATCCCCCACCCGGTCCAGGGTGAGAAGGCCGCTGGTGTGGTCCTGCTGCGTCCGGCCTCGGCCGGTACCGGTGTCATCGCGGGTGGCGCTGTCCGCGCCGTCCTCGAGTGCGCCGGCGTGCACGACGTGCTGTCGAAGTCGCTCGGCTCCGACAACGCGATCAACATCGTGCACGCGACCGTGGCGGCCCTCAAGGGTCTGCAGCGTCCGGAAGAGGTTGCGGCCCGTCGTGGCCTGCCCCTCGAGGACGTCGCTCCCGCCGGCATGATCCGCGCCCGCGCGGGCCAGGGGGTGTGATCATGGCTCAGCTCAAGATCACCCAGGTCCGCAGCACCATCGGTACCAAGCACAACCACCGCGAGTCGATGCGCACCCTCGGGCTGCGCAAGATCCGCCAGTCGGTCGTGCGTGAGGACACCCCCCAGGTGCTCGGCTTGATCCACGCCGTGCGTCACCTGGTGGTTGTTGAGGAGGTCCAGTCGTGACCATCAAGATTCACGACCTGCGTCCCGCCCCCGGAGCCAAGACCGCCAAGACCCGCGTCGGTCGTGGTGAAGGCTCCAAGGGCAAGACCGCCGGCCGCGGTACGAAGGGCACGGGCGCTCGCAAGAACGTCTCGCCGCGCTTCGAAGGTGGCCAGATGCCGCTGCACATGCGGCTGCCGAAGCTCAAGGGCTTCAAGAACCCGTTCCGCACCGAGTACCAGGTCGTGAACGTCTCGTCGATCGCTGCCTCCTTCCCGGAGGGCGGCTCGGTGGACGTTCCCGCGCTGGTTCTGGCCGGGCTGGTCCGCAAGGGCTCGCTCGTCAAGGTGCTGGGTGACGGGGATGTCTCGGTCAAGCTGGATGTCACGGCTGACAAGTTCTCCAAGACCGCTGTGGAGAAGATCGCTGCTGCTGGTGGGACCACCACTGTGGCTTCCTGACGCTTCGCGTCAGCTGTTGAAGGGCCCTGAGGCTTTGCCTCGGGGCCCTTTGGCGTTTTCCTGAGGGGGTGGCGCCTTCGGCGCGCGCTGCGGTCCCGTGGGTCGTTCTGGTGCGTTGGCGGGTTGCTGTTCCGTGTCCGTAGGTGGCTGGGTTGCGAGACTTCATCTTGCGTTGCGTGCTTCCCCTCGGGGGCGCTGTCCCCAAACCCCCGCCAATCTGATCGGGGGGTCCAGCGCCGCTTGCGGGTTGATGGCACGCCTGTTGCGTTCGGCGGCTGCGCGTTGCGTTGGTGGTGCGGTCCGGGTGGGGTCCCGTCCCAAGCCGAGCCGGAGCGAGCCACACCAGGATCGGGGTGTCAACCGGACGAAAAGCGTGTCCGGTTG
>NZ_JBEXVQ010000048.1:0-40606 GCF_040629405.1 Lentzea sp. NPDC005914
GGGTGTCAACCGGACACGCTTTTCGTCCGGTTGACACCCCGATCCTGGCGCGGCTCGCTCCGGCTCGGCTCGTGACGGGACCCCACCCGGACCGCGCCACCTACGCAACAGGCAGCCGCCGAAAGCAACAGGCGTGCCATCAACCCGCAAGCGGCGCTGGCTGGTCTTTGATCAGATTGACGGGGTCCGGGGCGGAGCCCAGCGCCCTAAACAGGGACACGCCCAACGCAAAGCGACCACCTAGGCAACAGCAGCGGGGTACCGAGCAACAACAAACCAGAAACGGTGATCGCGACAAGCGGACTAGTGACCGTCGCAAGCACCCCCCAAACCACCATCAACCCAGCATGCGTGAGCTTGGTAGCAACGCTCCAAGTGCTGAGAACCTGAGTGACGTACCCCGCAGGGACCCGCCGCAGACGCTCAGTCGCATAGACCGGGCTAAAAACGCCCATACAAGTGATCAACAACCCCTCAACGACGATCACAGTGACGAGCCCAAAAACGCCAGGCTGAGTAAACGCAAGCCCAAGCGGAAACACCGACCGCAGCCAACCGAACACGGTCATGACCCGCCACCGGCCGTACCGCCCGACAAGCCGCGCAGACAGCCGGGCGCCCACCAGCCCGCCCACCGCCGGAAGCCCGAAAGCCAGTCCGTACTGCCAGGCAGGAAACCCGTACTCGCCAAGCAGCAGCACCGCCATGACCGGCGCAGTGGCCATGATCAGCCCTCCAACCGCCACGGAGTTCAGGAACAACCGCACCAGCACGCGATCACGACGGATGAACCGCCACCCGGCAAGCAGAAAAACCCTGCCGGTACCGGCCGTCGCAACGTCGCTCCCCCGGATGCGCCGAACCGCCCACGCCGACAACAGGTAGCTGACGGCGTCAACGAGAACGGTGACAACAGGGCCGAGCACCCCGATCAACGCGCCACCCACCGGCGGACCGACAGCGGTAGCGGCCCAGCTCGTGCTCTCGAACTTCCCGTTCGCCCCGAGCAGCTGTCCCTCAGGAACGAGATGCTTCAGGTACGCACCAGACGCCGCGCCGAAAGCGATGTTCGCGGCTCCGCACACGACCGAGACGCCCAGGAGCTGGCCGTACGTCAACAGTCCGGCGAAGTGCGCAACCGGCAGACTCACCAGTGCGAAGAACCTGACCAGGTCCGCCGCGACCATCACCGGACGCTTGGCCCTGCGCTCGGCCCACGGCCCGAGCGGAAACGCGACGAGTGCCGCGACCGCCAGCCCGGCCGCCTCCAGCACCGCGACCTCGAACGCCGACACGTGCAGCACCTGCACCGCGATGAGCGGAAACGCCCCGAACGCGAGCCACGTGCCGTACGTGCTGATGGCATAGGCGGACCAGAGCCAGCGAAACCCGGAAGTCACGTCTCCGATCCCACCCGCTGCCTGCAGGCAAGATCAAACAACTGTCTCCCGGCGCGCCACAACCGTCGGTTGTCCCTGCTTAGGGTGGCTCGGTGGACTCCGAGGCAGTGCGTTCGTTCGTCGTGGCGGCCGAGCTGGGCCAGGTGCAGCGCGCCGCCGACGAGCTGGGCGTGACCCAGCAGGCCGTCTCGAAGCGGATCGGTGCCCTGGAACGCGAGCTGGGAGTCCGCCTCTTCACCCGCACCGCGCGCGGCGTGGAGCTGACGCCCGACGGCAGGACGTTCCTCCCGCACGCCCGCACCGTCGTGGCAGGCGTCGACCGCGCGGTCGCCGCGCTCCGGCCGCGGACCCTGCGGATCGACGTGCTCGGCCTGCGCAGCGCCCAAGCCGTGGTGCTGCACGAGTACTGGCGATCGAATCCCGGCATCGAGCTCGACGTGGTGTCGCTCCGGTTGAACGACCCGCGCGAGGTGGCCGCCAAGGTCGCGGCGGGCAAGGTCGATGCGTCGTTCCGTTCGGTCACCGATGCGGCCGCGCTGCCGCCTGACGTGCGGATGATCCACGCGTTCGACTCACCCGCCGAGCTGCTGGTCGGGCCCCACCACCCGCTCGCCTCGGCCCGCACGGTGACCCCGGCACAGCTGCGCGAGTTCCGGATCTGGGTACCCGGCATCGCGCCGCGCAGCGAGTGGGCGGTCTTCTACGACGAGCTCGTCGCGACGTTCGACCTGCGTGTCGACGCGGCCGGTCCGCATTTCGGGGACGAGGTGCTGCTCGACACCCTGGCGGAGTCCGCGGAGGTGGCCACCCTGGTCGGCTCGCGCGACCGGTACACCTGGCCCGCCGGGCACGACCTGCGGCGCATCCCGGTCGTGGCGCCGGCGATCGCGTACCCGATCTCGTTGATGTTGCCCAGCGCGAACCCGCATCCCCGGCTGCGCGGAGTCGTCGAGCACCTCGCGGGGCTGCCGCCGCTCACCGAGCCGGTGTGGCGGCCTTCCTGGGCGGTGGTGGCGCGGGCGTGACCGCGGCCCGGAAATGCCGAAAGGCCCGGCTCGCCGAAGCGAACCGGGCCGATCAGAGCTGTTATACGGCGGGACTCAGAAGTCCATGCCACCAGCGTCAGGCGCGGCCGGAGCAGCGTTCTTCTCCGGCTTGTCCGCGACGACAGCCTCGGTCGTCAGGAACAGCGCGGCGATCGACGCGGCGTTCTGCAGCGCGGAACGCGTGACCTTGGCCGGGTCGATGATGCCAGCCGCAACCAGGTCCTTGTACTCGCCGGTCGCGGCGTCCAGACCCTCACCGGCAGGCAGGGACTTGACGCGCTCGACCACGACGCCGCCCTCGAGGCCGGCGTTGATGGCGATCTGCTTGAGCGGAGCCTCGACCGCAACCTTCACGATGTTGGCACCGGTCGCCTCGTCACCGGTCAGACGCAGACCCGCGAAGGCAGCCTCGGCGGCCTGCAGCAGCGCGACGCCACCACCGGCGACGATGCCCTCTTCGACGGCAGCCTTCGCGTTGCGAACGGCGTCCTCGATGCGGTGCTTGCGCTCCTTGAGCTCGACCTCGGTGGCCGCGCCCGCCTTGATGACGGCCACGCCGCCGGCGAGCTTGGCGAGGCGCTCCTGGAGCTTCTCGCGGTCGTAGTCGGAGTCCGACTTGTCGATCTCGGCGCGGATCTGGTTGACGCGACCCTGGATCTGGTCGGCGTCGCCCGAGCCCTCGACGATGGTCGTCTCGTCCTTGGTGACGACGACCTTGCGGGCCTTGCCCAGCAGCGAGATGTCGGCGTTCTCCAGCTTCAGGCCGACGTCCTCGGTGATGACCTGGCCACCGGTGAGGGTGGCGATGTCCTGGAGGATGGCCTTGCGGCGGTCACCGAAGCCCGGAGCCTTGACGGCGACGGACTTGAAGGTGCCGCGGATCTTGTTCACGACCAGGGTCGCCAGGGCCTCGCCCTCGACGTCCTCGGAGATGATCAGCAGCGGCTTGCCGCCCTGCATGACCTTCTCCAGGAGCGGGAGCAGGTCCTTGACCGTGGAGATCTTGGAACCGAACAGCAGGATGTACGGGTCCTCGAGGACCGCTTCCTGACGCTCGGGGTCGGTCACGAAGTAACCGGAGATGTAGCCCTTGTCGAAGCGCATGCCTTCGGTGAGCTCGAGCTCGAGGCCGAGGGTGTTGCTCTCCTCGACGGTGATGACGCCTTCCTTGCCGACCTTGTCCATCGCCTCGGCGATGAGCTCGCCGATCGTGGAGTCAGCGGCGGAGATGGACGCGGTAGCAGCGATCTGCTCCTTCGTCTCGATCTCCTTGGCGTTCTTCAGCAGCTGCTCGGCGATGGCCTCGACGGCCTGTTCGATGCCGCGCTTGAGGCCCAGCGGGTTGGCGCCGGCGGCCACGTTGCGCAGACCCTCGCGCACCAGAGCCTGGGCGAGAACGGTCGCGGTCGTGGTGCCGTCACCAGCGACGTCGTCCGTCTTCTTCGCGACTTCCTTGACGAGCTCGGCCCCGATCTTCTCCCACGGGTCCTCGAGCTCGATCTCCTTCGCGATGGAGACACCGTCGTTGGTGATCGTCGGCGCACCCCACTTCTTCTCGAGCACGACGTTGCGGCCCTTCGGGCCGAGCGTCACCTTGACGGCGTCAGCGAGGGTGTTCATACCCCGCTCGAGACCGCGGCGGGCGTCCTCGTCGAACGCAATCATCTTGGCCATTGCGGTGTGTTCCTCCGCCTTTGTGGATTCTGGGCCACTGCGGGCCGGCAGAGCCCACAGCGGAACACGATGCGAGTGGCCAGGTTGGTGCCCGCGACGGACGACTCCCGGAGGAGCCTCACCGCCCTAGCTCACTTCTTTGGCACTCGACCGAGCCGAGTGCTAGTTCGTGTTTAGCACTCGGGCACGGCGAGTGCAAGCGAACCCGGGCCGAACTCAGCGTGAGGTGCGCACCGGCACAGACGTGGGCAGCGGCTTCTTCGACGTCGACTGGTCGTCGAGGTGCAGCGTCGGCGAGGAGTTCGTCTTGGGCTGACGGGCGGGCTCGTCACCGGGCGACAGGATGATCACCACGATGATGATCACGACGATGGCCGCCGCGGCCGCGATGACCGGCGCCAACCACGCCGGGCGCTCCTTCTTCGACGACGTGAACGCGCTCGAGCCCACCTGGTTCGGCGGGCGCAGGCGGACCGGGTCGGCGAGCTGCTGCTGGTAGCCGCCCTGGTACATCCCCTGCTGCACGGGGTTCGGCCCGGTCATCGGCGACTGCACGGGAATCGAGCCGGACTGCGGCCCGGCCTGAGCGGGACCCGAGGCCTGCACGACCCCGGCGAGAGCGACGCGCGCGGCGGCGATCAGCTCGGCGCAGCTCGCGAACCGCTGCGACGGGTCCTTCGAGGTGCCCTTGCGGATCACGTCGTCGATCGCCGGCGGCAGGCCCGCGAGCTGTGCCAGCGACGGAACGATCTGGCCGAGGTGGCCCGCGATGACCTCCTGCACGCCGCCCTGGAACGGCGGACGGCCGGACAGGCAGGCGAAGAGCATGCAGGCCAGCGCGTACTGGTCGGTGCGGCCGTCGACGGGCTCGCCGCGCAGGTGCTCCGGCGCCGCGTAGGTCGGCGAGCCGAGGAAATCACCCGTTCGGGTGCGGTGGCCGGTGGCGCCGCGGCGGGTGAGGCCGAAGTCGGCGACGTAGACGTGCTCGCGCACGCCTTCCTTGGTGGTCACGAGGACGTTGGCCGGCTTCACGTCGAGGTGCACAAGACCCTTGCCGTGCAGCATGTCGAGCGCTTCGGCGACCTGGGCGAGCAGCCTCAGCGTGCGCTCGGGGGTGAGCGGCCCCTCCTTGACGTGGCCGGAGAGGTCCTGGCCGTCCACCAGCCGCATCGCGATGTAGAGCAGGCCGTCGACCTCGTCGAAGTCGTACAGCGGCACGATGTTCGCATGGTCGATGGCGGAGGTGTTGCGCGCCTCGTCGACGAACCGCTCGCGGAACTCCGCGTCGGGCGCGAGGTGCTCACCGATGACCTTGAGCGCGACCTTGCGGCCAAGTCTCACGTCGGTGGCCTTGTAGGTCACGCTCATGCCACCGCGGCCGAGCACACCGTCGATCCGGTAGTGCGCGATCCGCCGTCCGCTCAGGTCCTCAGACACGCAAGGCAGCCTAACGCCCGTGCAGATCAACCTGCCGGGGGTTGCCGAAAGCTGTGATCAGGTCGTCTCATCCAGCGCGGCGCACGTCCGAGGCCTGGCTGCGCCCGTCCCGTCCGGCCTGCACCTCGAACTCCACGCGATCGCCCTCGGAGAGGGTCCGGAAGCCTTCCATCTGGATCGCCGAGTAGTGCACGAACACGTCGGGCCCGCCGTCGGTTGCGATGAAGCCGTATCCCTTTTCGGAGTTGAACCACTTGACGGTACCGAGAGCCAAGGCGTCCTCCTTCAGATCACGCAAGCAGAACGCAACGCTAAAAGAGGAAAGGTCACTCGGATACCTCCTTACGGAGTCATGAACGAGAGCTGACTCCGTTGGCGCGCAACCAGGTGGTGAGTCCGCGAGGTCCGCGCGTCTGGGTCAGCACAGCACCGGGACCTGCGAAGTCGAACACCAGTCCCTCGCCCGTCTGAATGGATTGCACGGCATCGGGTACCGACGGTCGAAGTCGGCATTGCACTGTGTCAGCGAACGCCATCACGTGATCGCTCGCGATGGTCACCGCCTCGCCCGCCTCGAGCGTCACGAGGTCCAGCGCGCCGAAGCAGGCGAGCACCACGCCGCCCTGTCCGTGCGCGTAGTTCAGGAAGCCTTCGAGGCCCCCGAAGAGCGCCTGCAACGGCGGCGCCTCGGGGTTCATCGCCACCGTGCTGCTCGAGGCGATCCAGCCGAGCCGCGAGACGCACCAGCCGTGCGTGCCGTCGAGCTCGACGAGGTGCAGGTCGCCGGGCAGCACCGGAGCCGCGTCGACCCAACCGCCCTCCGCGCCCGCCGTGCACAGCGCCACCGCCTTGACGCCCGCGCCCTTGACCTCCACCGAGAGGCCGTAGCTGGTCGCCACCAGGGTCAGCGGGTCGACCAGCACCATCTCGCCGGGCGCGAGCACGAGCCTCGCCACGCCGAACGTCGGTGTGTGCCGGGTCCGGACCTGCACGAACAACACCTCCGGGGATGAACGGGTCCAAGCGATCGTCACGATCGCACTTCTCGGCGCCGCGTCTTGGCAGTATGCAGTCGTGTCCCCCACCACTGTCGCCGAACACCGCCAGCGCGTCGCCGAGCTCGTCGGGTTGATGCCCGTGCTGCAGCTCCCGCTCGACGAGTGCCTCGGGCTGGTGCTCGCCGCCGACGTCATCGCTCCCGTCTCCCTGCCGCCGTTCGACAACTCCGCGATGGACGGGTACGCCGTGCGCGCCGAGGACCTCGCCGGGACGGGCCCCGTCCGCCTCCCCGTGGCCGACGACATCCCCGCAGGCCGAACGGACGTCAACCCGCTCGAGCCCGGCACCGTCCAGCGGATCATGACCGGTGCGCCGGTGCCTCCCGGCGCGGACGCGGTGGTCCAGGTCGAGCTGACCGACGGCGGCACCGAGACCGTGACGATCGACGCGTCCGTCTCGCCGGGCACCAACATCCGGACCGCGGGCGACGACGTCAAGAAGGGCGATCCGGTGCTGCTCGCGGGCACGGTGCTGCGGCCGGCCCAGCTCGGTCTCGCGTCCGCGCTCGGCCTCCCGGAGCTCGTGGTGCGCCGCCGTCCGCGCGTGCTCGTCCTGTCGACTGGATCCGAGCTGGTCGAGCCCGGCCGGCCGCTGCAGCCCGGTCAGATCTACGAGTCGAACGGGATGATGCTCGCGAGCTCCGTGCGGGACGCGGGAGGCATCGCCGTGCAGCTGCGGTTCGTGCCGGACGACGTGGAGGCCTTCCACGACGCACTGGCGCCGTACCTGGGCTCGGTGGACGTGATCGTGACGTCCGGCGGGGTCAGCGCGGGCGCGTACGAGGTGGTCAAGGACGCCCTGGCGAGCCACGACGTGCGGTTCACGAAGGTCGCGATGCAGCCGGGCGGGCCGCAGGGCGCGGGCACGTACGAGGGCCTGCCGGTGCTGACGCTGCCGGGCAACCCGGTGAGCGCGCAGGTGTCGTTCGAGGTGTTCGTGCGGCCCGCGCTGCTCGCGTCGATGGGACACACGCAGGTCGAACGGCCGGCCGCGAGGGCAACCGTGTCGAGTCCTCTGACGTCTCCAGCGGGGAAGACGCAGTTCCGGCGCGGCCTGTACGACCCATCGTCGGGTCAGGTCGTGACGCCGGTCGGGGGTCCGGGGTCGCACCTGCTGTCGGCGCTCGCGCTGTCGAACTGCCTGATCGAGGTGCCGGCGGACGTGACGGAGCTGGCGGCCGGTGCCGAGGTGACCGTCAGATATCTGCAGTAGAAGGGCGAACTGGGGGAATGAGAGCGGCACTGGCGCTGGTGATGCTCGCCGGGTTCTTCGTGATCGCGGTGGGCGCGACGGTGTTCCTGGGCGGGCTCGCGTTCGTGGTCTACGAGCGCGGCGACGTCGGGAGCGCGGCGTGGCTCGGCGCGTTGACGGTCGTCGTCGGCGGTCCGTCGTTGTACGCGATGGTGCGGGCGTTGTGGGCCAGGCCGCGGCCGAGCGGTGTCCCGGTGACCCGCGAGGCCCATCCGGAGCTCTGGCGGCACGTTGACGAGCTGGCGCGGCTCGCGGGCACCCGCAGCCCCGACGACATCCGGCTCGTCGACAGCGCCAATGCGGGCGTGTGGGAGCGCTACGGCGTGCGCTACCTGGAACTCGGCCTGCCGTTCGTCGCGGGCATGACGATCGGCGAGCTGCGATCGGTGCTCGCGCACGAGCTCGGCCACTACGGCGGCGGGCACACACAGGTCTCGACGGTGACGTTCCGCGCGAAACTCGCACTCGGGCTGATGATCGAGCAGGGCGGCTACCTGTCCGCCGTCCTCTACGGCTGGGCGCGGCTGTACGCGCTGGTGGCAGCCTCGGAGAGCCGCAAGCACGAGCGGTTCGCCGACGAGGTGTCGGTGGCCGCGGCCGGGCGTGAGGCGACGACTCGGTCGTTGCTGCGCGGAGGCCCGATCGGCGAGGGCTGGAACGACTACCTGCGCTGGTACGTCTCGCTGGCCGTGATCGCCGGGCGCACGCCGCCGTTGCTGCAGGGATTCCGCGCCTACCTGGACCACCCGCGGCGCGTGCACCAGCTGCGCGAGCTGGAGCCGTTGATGGCCGCGCAGGAGCCGACGTCGGTGTTCGACAGCCATCCGCCGATCCGCGAACGGGTGGCCGCGATCGCGCGGGTCTCGCCGTTGTCCGGCGGTGTGACCGAGGCGGTCGACGAACGGCTCGCGTGGACGTTGCTCGACGGCATGGCGCCCGAGGCCGTCGCGGCGCTGGCCGGGGTCGGCGGCCCGCCGATCGAGTGGGAGCAGCTGGCCGGGCTGACCGGTCCGGTGCTGGTCCGCCGCTACGCCGACGCGCTGCGGCACGCGGGCAGGGTCAGCAAGATCGGCGAGACGCTGGCCGACGTGCTGGCGGCGCTGGAACGCGGTGAGCTGCACGAGCTGACGGGCAGGCCGGTGGACGGGTCGCTGTCGACGGCGGAGGTGCACGAGGCGGCCGTCGAGACTGTGACGGAACTGCTCGCCTGCGCGGTCGCCGACCAGCTCGTCACCGCTAACCGCGCGCTGCTCGAACTCAACTGGGGCGGAATGTTCGTGCTCCGTCTGCCGGACGGAGCTGCGGTCTATCCGGACGATCTCGTCGCACCGGCCGTCCGTGACGCTAACCGGGTCTCTGAAGTGCGACTTCGTTTGCAGTCCATCGGCGTCGACGGACTGTGACGGAACGCTCACCGACCGGCGTTGTTCACCCCATGTGACGGGGATTACACTGCCCGCAGGTGCCGGTCGGCACGTGCATTCGTCGGGGGATGCACGAGCCGACCGGCCACTTGCTTTTCCGGCAGGCCTGCTGGGCGGTTTGGCGTGTTGGCGTAGCGTGATGCCGCCCGACAAACCACGGAAGCTACGGAACCCACAGACACGATGAGCAGCGAGAAGCCCGTCTCTCACTTCCTCGAACTCGCCCGCGGCATGGTGCCCCCGATGCACCCGGCAGGACGCCCGTTCGTCGCCGGCGCGGCGATCGCGACACTCCTCGTCCGGCTGCGCTTCAAGCGGCTGGGCGTCGTCCTCGGCCTGGTCACGGCGTGGGTGGCGTGGTTCTTCCGCGAGCCGAAGCGCGTGACGCCGACCCGCCCGAACCTCGCGGTCGCCCCGGCCGACGGCACCGTCTCGCACGTGGTCGACGCCGTCCCGCCCGCCGAGCTCGGCCTCGGCACCCAGCCGATGACGCGCGTGAGCGTGTTCCTCTCGGTCTTCGACGTGCACGTGCAGCGCGTGCCCGCGGACGGCGAGATCGTCCAGGTCTCGTACCACCCCGGCAAGTTCCTCTCGGCCGACCTGGACAAGGCGTCCGAGGAGAACGAGCGCAACACCGTGTGGCTGCGCACCACGTCCGGCGTCGACCTCGTGGTCGTGCAGATCGCCGGCCTGGTCGCGCGCCGCATCGTGTGCGAGGTCGCCGAGGGCGAGAAGGTCGCCGCAGGCCAGACGTACGGCCTGATCCGCTTCGGCTCACGCGTGGACCTCTACGTCCCGCGCGGCAGCCGCGTCCTGGTCGAGGCAGGCCAGCGCACCATCGGCGGGGAGACCGTCCTCGCTGAGCTCCCGGAGGCCTGATGGCTCCCAGCGGGCCCGGCGTTCGCCTCCTGCCGAACGCCATCACGGTCCTCGCGATGTCCGCGGGCCTCTCGTCCGTGCACTTCGCGAACACCGGCATGTGGGGCGCCGCCATCGCCTCGATCGCCGCCGCCGCAGTCCTGGACGGTCTGGACGGCCGCATAGCGCGCCTGCTGGACGCGACGTCGAAGATGGGCGCGGAACTCGACTCGCTGGCCGACGCGATCTCGTTCGGCGTAGCGCCCGCTCTGGCGATCTACCTCTGGAAGTTCGAGGGCAGCCGCGCGGGCTGGGTAATCGCGCTGATCTTCGCGGTCTGCATGGTGGTCCGCCTGGCCCGCTTCAACACGTTGCTGGAGAAGGAACAACCGCCGTTCGCGAAGGAGTTCTTCGTAGGCGTCCCAGCTCCAGCCGGCGGCCTCCTGCTGCTTTTGCCTCTGATCCTGGAGGAGCAGTTCGGCAAGGACCGCTGGTACACCGAGCCCTACGTGGTCGGCGCCTGGACCGTGGTCGTCGCGATGCTCCTGGTGTCCCGCATCCCGACCTTGTCCGTGAAGACCGTGAAGGTCCCCCCGCGCGCGGTGGCCCCCCTGCTGGTCCTGATCGGCCTGCTCGCCGCCGCGATCATCACGTTCCCACTCGTGGCGCTGAGCATCGCAATGGTCGTCTACCTCGCACACCTGCCGTATGCGGTGCGCCGGTACATGTGGCTGTCCAAGCACCCTGAAGCCTGGACCGTCACGGGCGTCGAACGCCGCGCCATCAAACGCGCGCACGGCGTGGCCGCTCGCCGTCTCGGCCTGCGTCAGCCTCTGCACGGCCGCGTGGCCGGTGCTGCGATGCGTGCGGTGCGTCGCCCACGGCGTGATGTTTCTGCCGCTGTTGCCGCGGAAGGCGCGGTGTCTGCCAACGGACGCCGTCGTTCGTGGCGGCAGTTGGGACTTCGGCGGCAGCCGAAGCGCTGATTGCTCAGAACGGACTGAGGGCCGGACACGATAAAAGTGTCCGGCCCTCAATTCTGTCAGATGATTCTCAGTTGCCCAACTGGTCAGCCAGGTCCAACAGCTCACACACCTGCCCGAGCTGCGAACTGACAACACAGATCAAGGTGGCGGCATCGCGATTCTCAACTGAGCGCATAGTTTCCTACTCTCGTCGCAGCTCAGTCGTGATCCAACTGACGTCCGACTCCGCGAGTCCGAACTCGCTCAACACGGCCCTGCATGTAGTAGGCAAATCAGCTTCCGAGTTGACATAGACCGTCGTCCCCTCAGATGGCTCATCCTGATGCCTGATCAACCCGGCGATGCCAAAAAATTGACTCCGCACCACCGCAATCTTCAAGTCACCCAGACCATCGCGATCATCAGAGAAGACCAGGTTGAACCTTTTCGACAATTGATCCGGACTCATCGGGAGAATCAGCAGAGGAGAGTTTTCCCCAGTCGGCCAACCTGACTCATCGATCTGTTCGATCGTCATGACTAATCCTATTTTTGCGTGTTCTTGGTGATCCGAATGGCAATCTTGGCGAATTCGTCGTCCACTTCCACCCCTGGGCGAGGGCCACGCCACTCCGGGGCAGTGGGCTTTCCGCCTCGATCGGGTGCGACATTCGTGTAGAACTCGATACCAGACTTTCCTTCCGGGAGTGGGCCTCCCCAGGCCTGAACCACCGGCGTGTTGTACCCGTGCCTGGACACTCGTCCCCACAACTCGCCCGACTCTTCCTGCATCGCCGCGACCTCAGGTGGCTGGGTCCGAGACTGAAGTCGATAGTAAGGACCGTACTCGACATCGTCTGGCATGGAGCTGTCAACGCGAGACGACGCCGCGTCCAGCGCTTCAGTCGCGTCCAGAGCTTCAGTCGCGTCCTCGGCGGCCTCCTCGGCCTTCTCCTCGACCTTGCGCAACCTCCTGCCGAAGTCCGCGATCTTGTCAATGATCCGATTGGCCTTCATGATCACCTTGGCGATCCGCGCCCCGGCCTGCACGAGCTTGAAAGCCTTCGCCCACGGCACCAAGCTGACGCACGCGAGGATGTCGAAGCTGGTGAAGCAATCCTTGACATCGTTGATGCCCGTGAGGTCCATCAAGAGGTCAGGAAGCTCAGCGAGCACAACGTCCCACCACGACTGACTGTTGTTGGCCTCGCGCAAGTACTCCTCGTACTTGTCCTTGCCACCCGCAGCGTCATAGCGAGCCTGCTGCGCCGCGTGGTACGCAGCATGAGCCTTCTGACGCTTGCTCGTCGCTGACGGATACGCAGCCGCATAGGAAGCGTCGCCGGCGACATCGTTTCCGACGAGCATGTTGCGTTCTTTGTCGATCCCATAGCTGTGGCCGTCGGCGCCGGTGCCGCCCTCCAGGTACATACCGGTCGGGTCGGAGAACGTCGTCGGGTTGCTGTTGCTGTACGAGTAGCCGTTGACCTGCTGCGGATTCGCCGTGTTCATGACCGGGTCGTCCGACAGGAACCGGCCAGTCGCCGGGTCGTACTCGCGCGCACCCACATGCGTCAGGCCAGAGGTATCGCGGGAGCCGCCGACAAAGCCCTTGTCGTCGGGCCAGGATCCGCCGTTCGGGCCGCGTGGCTTGCCGAACGGGTCGAAGTACTGGCGCTGGTACGTCAGTTCTCCGGCCTTGACCGAGATGGTCGGCGTGCCCTGGTGGTCACTGACCTCATAGGACAGTCGGCCGCTCGAGTGACGCACCGCCACGACGCTGCCGCCGTGCGCGTAGTAACGCTTACCCGACACCTGGTTGGTCGCGTCATCTTTGACCAACTCCATGCCCTCAGGCAGGTACAACGTCGTCCGACCCGGCTCGCGCTTGATCAGACGGCCACCGTCAGCGTCGTACAGGTACGACGACTCCTTGCCGGAGGCCTCGACCACCTTGGACGTGCGGCCCTCGACGTCGTAGAAGATCTTCTGGGTGTTGCCCGCCACGTTGCGAGTGCTGGTGTTGCCGGTCTTGTCGTAGTTGAACTCGTCACGCGCGGTGCCGGAGGGGCCCGTCTCGTCGATCGAGCGGACGACGTGCGGCTGGTTCGTCGCGTCGTAGTTGTACTTGCGGTTGATTGCGCCGGATGCCGTGGTCGTACGCTCCAGCGTCCGGTTGCCGATGTTGTCGTACTGGTACTCGTGTTGGTAGGCCGCCACACCGCCGATGGCCGCGGTCGCGCAGTCACCGGAGCTCGGCGTGAACGCCTTGGTCAGCCTGCGCAGGTTGTCGTAACGGAAGCATTGCGTGTCCCACGCGGTCTTGTCGCTCGGCTCGTCCGCGATCCTGGTGACGTTGCCGCCGGTGTCGTACGAGTACTTCCGGTTGGAGATCCTGTAGTCGGTGTCGCGTGAACGGTCCACGATGGACTGTTCGAGACGGCGGTTGCCCTCCTCGAAGTAGTTCGTCAGCCACAGCTGGTCGGGGCTCTGGTCGGCACCGAGGGTCAGGCGCAGCGTCTCGCCGAACTTCGAGTAGATGTGCTCGTTGACGTAGGTGTTCAGGCCGGCGGTCTTGATCGGCGCACCCAGGTCGTTGTATCCGGTGAGCACCCTCTCCGCGGCCAGACCGCCGGCGGCCGGGGACTGTGAGGAGAGAAGCGCCCCGTAGACCGGTGTGTAGTCGCGCGCGAACTTGTAGGTCCGGCCCAATCCCCCTTCCGCGGCGGGGATCACCACCTCCGACTCGCGCACCCGGCTGAAGGCGTCGTACTTCGTGATCCGCTGGACGTACGCCTGACCGCCGGAGAACCTGGTGGCCGAGTCCAGCAAGCCCTTCTTCTTGCTGTCGTAGGCCCATTCGGCGAGCGTGGTCCCGCCGGAGAGCATCTGGGTCTTGCGGCCGAGCTGGTCGTACTTGAACGACACCGACCGGTTCTCGCTGTCGGTCGTCTTCACGACCTGGTCGAGGTTGTTGTATTCGACGGTGGTCGTGCCCCGGTCCGGGTCGGTCTCCTTCCACTTGCGGCCCAACAGGTCGTACTCGTACGACCACTTGTTACCCGCGGGGTCGGTGACCTGCTCCAACTGGCCCTTGAAGTTGAACTTCGACTTCGTGACGTCGGCGCCGAGCCCGTCGTGCTGGATGCGTTCGACCTCGCGGCCGTGCGCGTCGCTGACGACGGTCGTCGGGATCTGCCCCGGCGGCGGCGTCACGTGCACGCGGTCGCCCGCGTAGACCGTGGTCGTGTTCCACTGGGGCGTGCCGAACTTGTGGTAGGCGACGCTGACCGGACGGGACAGCTTGTCGTACTTGGTGAACTCCTGGTTGGGCACCTGGACGTCCGCCACCACGAACAACTTGCCGTCCGGGGCCTGGTTGTTGAAGAACGCGTTGTTGGTCTTGGTCACCAGGCCACGCGAGTCGTAGAACGTGTCCGTGATGACCCGTCCGAGCTCCCCAGCCTTCTGCTCGCCGTCCGGCGTCTGGGTCTGGCGGGCACGCAGCAGGCCGTCGAAGATCTTGTACGAGATGTTGTAGCCCTCGTCCCGCTCGCGCAGGCTCTTGGACACCTCGATGACGGTCGCGGTCGCCTCGTCGTAGATGTACTCGTACATCGCACTGGCGCTCAGATCCCGTTCCCGGTGTGGCAACCAGGTGTGGGTCAGTCGGCCGAGCGCGTCGTACTTCGCGTCGATCCGCTCGCCGTTCGGGTCGATCTGGGCGACCGGCAGGCCAAGCGCCGGGTCGTACTCCACTGTCGAGGTATGGCCCTTAGCGTTGGTCGTGGTCACCTTGCTCACCGGGAAGCCGAACGCAGGTTCGAGCGACGTCGTCGTCTGGCCGAGCCCCGCGTCGGTCGTCGTCTTGACGCGGCCGTAGACGTCGTACTCGGTTGTGGTGACCAACTGGTACTCGCGAGGGCTCTTGCGTTCGCCGTTCCACCGCGACGCCTTGGTCACGAGACCGTCAGTCGGCGCGTCTCCGAAGTTCTTGCCGTCGTAGGCGGAGATCGTGTCGCTGATGGTGTTGTCATCCGTCGCCGCTACGTCGCACTTCGCGGCGTAGGTGAGGATTCGGCTGGCGTAGTTCCACATCCACGCGGCCTCGTTGGGCGCGTAGGTGGTGGTCGTGCACCGCTCGTCACCAGCGACGTCGACGTCACCCTCGTCCTGGACGTTGACGGCCCGGCCGTGAACATCGTCGAACGTCGTGCTCGCTCGCTTTGTCCGCCAGCGGTCACCGCCCAGCGAAGTCTTCGTGGTCACCGTCTTGGTGTTGAGCAGCAACGCGTTGTCTTCACCGTTCACGGCGGTGGCCGGTGACATCCACGGTTCGCTGGTGGTCGCCGTGTGCACCGCGTCGCCGTTCTTGGTGAACGTCTTCCACTCGACGCCCTTGAGCCGCTCGACATCCTCGATCCGCTCACCGTCGTACACGACCCAGGCGTCACGCTTGCCACCTGGCACGGTGTCGCCGTCCATGCCGCGCAGGTAGATCTTCTCGGTGACCGGCCTGTCCGGCTCGTTGGTGTCGCCGGAGATCGTGCGGACCTTGTTGTAACCACGCCACTGCGACCATGTCCGGTACTTCGGGTCGCCGAAGTCGTTCTCGTCGTAGTGCCACAGCGGGGCGTTGTCGATGCTCTCGTACTCGTAGTAGACCTTGGTCTGCTCACTCAGCTCACGAACGCGGTCATCCGCGATCACCGCACGCACGACGTACTTGTGGAACCAGTGCAGCTGTGGTGCCAGTGCGCCTTCCGGCGTCCAGTACGAAGGGAAGCACCGCAACGTGTTCAGGTGCGCGTTGGCGATGGTGGGCATGCGCTGACCCGGTATGCAGTCCTTGTCGGTGTACTCGACCTCGGTGATGCCACCGGCCTCGTGCTGGACTCGCTTGATCCGCCCGCGCAGCAACGGGGCGTACTGGTCGTCGTCCACCCGGTTCGCCAGCGTGATGCGCTCGAACTTCGTCGGCGGCAACGACTTCGCATCGCCCACCAGGCCCGTGTGCTTGATGCTGTCCAGCCACAGTGCCGGGTCCAGACCGTCGTTCGACGGCGGGTAGGACTGTCCGAGTTCCCACTGGTCGACGTCACGCCATTCTGCGGCGACGTTCTCCTTGCGCACCTGGGTGCTGATCTTCGTCAGCCGCAGCTGCGAGAAGAACGTCGGCGAGTACTGGTTCTCACATCGCGCGCTCGCCGCACAGATCTGGTCGAACGGCACATCCGGCCACTGCTTCGCGTTGGCCTTGTTGAACTTGCTCGGATGGCAGTCGAACCCGCTCGACGGAACGCACCGCTCCGAGTAGTGGAACTCGACCCGCCCTGGAGCCGGAGCGTTGTCGTCCGAGTCGTGCAGACCGTAGTCGATGCGCTGCAACCGGCCTGCGCGCTCGTACTCCACGCCATCAGACGCCTCGAGGTTGCGGCCGTACCGGTTCTTCTCGGTCTGGTAGTAGAACCGGGTGACGTTGCCCTTTGGGTCCACGACGTAGTCGACGCTCCACCGCCACGCCTGACGGCACGACAACTCCTTGAACGGCTTGCCCTGCACCCAGCACGGCTCACCGGCATGGTTGCCGAACACCGGCACCGTCCACGTCGACTCGGCCTCCCGCGAGCCCAGGAAGTACTGGGTGCCGTCGGGAGTCGTCACCTTCCAGAACTCGCCGTCGGCGTCGCCGCCCGCTACGGGCACGCGGTTGAGGCGCTCGATCCTGGAACCGTCGTCGTTCTTGGCCCGCCACTGGTTCGTGTGGGGGATGTTCACCAGTTCCGACGAGATGCCGGCGAGCTGGATGGTGGCGTTGTCGGTCGCCCAGCAAAGATCGGCCGTCTTCTGCTGGCCGATCGCGGTGTTGAGATCCTCGCCACAGCTCTTGTAGCGGCGCTCGATGAACCCGCCCGCACTGAGGTCCCAGCCGTCACCGGCCGAGGACGCCTGGTTGTTCGTTGCGCTCGTGCGTCCATCGACACCGCCGGACGAGTAGCCCAGCGCCACCTGAGGCGCGTTCCCGCCGACCGACCCCGGCAGCTTGATCGGGTAGTTGTAGGTGAAGTCACCGCTTGAGCCACCCGCGGACCAACTGCCCGCGGGAGACAACGTGGTCGCCTGGAACGAACCACCGGCGCCACTCGCCGCAGGCTCGGCCGCGAGCACCATCACGCCTGAAGCATGAGACACATCAGTGGCCGTCAGCTTCTTCGTCTTGACGTCGTTGCGCGAAGGCAACGGTGTACGGGTCCTGCACTCCGCCCTGTCCGGTGTGGACAGAGCGCATTCCGGCAGCTGCACCAATCGCAGCCGTGATCCGTAGTCACCACCGTAAGCGTGCTCGAAGCCCGCGTAGTCGAGCTGGAACGACGCTTTGCCTGGCGACTTGCCCGCCTTGTCGGACACCTTCAGCACGACACCGACCACGCCGACCTTTGCGGAGACGTCCTGACCGAACGTCTCCACCCGCAGCGGGGTCGCATCCGCCTTGCTGACCTTGACCGGAGAGATGCCCGCCTGCCGGAAGCCACCGGTCGCGGTGACCTCCGCCTTGCTCGGTACGGGCCAGGTGACCTTCGCATCCGGCTGATTGTCGGCCGCGATCTGGTTGCCCGGTCTCAGTTTCGCGGGCTCGCCGGGGACGTTCTTCTCGGTCTGGGTATCGGGTTTGCGCACGTCTCTGCCCGTGGTCTGGGCAAGCGCCGGCGTCGGAGAAACGACGCCGGCGATCATGACCCAGCCCAGCGACAGGGCTAGAGCGCGCGACCACCTGGTGTGGGCACGCATGATTGTCCTTCGTTAGGAGTGGAGCGCGGAATCAGCTTCGAGTGGCCTGCGCGAGAATCTCTTCGTCCGAGGGGGTACCGACGTAGACGCGCACGTCGTCGAGACCGCCCTTCCAGAAAGACCCCTTGGCCGTGGCCTGCGTGAGACGTCCGAACTCCAAAGTGGACTCGGTCTGCGCCGATCCACCGACGAACGGCACCCTGGTGATGTAGATCCCGTCGAGGTACAACCGCATCTCTGAAATGGTCGTGTCTTGGACAGCCGTCAGGTGCACCCACTCACCCAGGGCCGCGCGGTTGGCGGTCGCAACTGTGGTGCCGTTCAACACGAACTCCCACTTCTTCGAGGTGCCGCCGTAGCGGAGGTCGAGCTGTGATGTGCCGTTCTGCACCAGGCTCACGATGGTCCTGGCCTTGTCCTCGTGCGCGCCAAGATCCAGCCTCGCCCGAGCAGAGACCGTGAACGTGCGGTCCGTGCGGATGCCCGGCGCCGGAGCCGAGACGTATGCCTCGGCATCCTGCGGCTGCCCGTCCGAATCAGGCCCGTTGAGAAGCACCGACGTGTAGTCGTCGTCCTTCTTCCAGGCCGTCTTGCCGCTGAGCGTGGCGTTGCGGCCGGTCGCCTCGTCCTTGGTGGAAGAGCCGGCGCCTTCGCCGAACTTGTAATGGGCGCGGATCCCGGCCTGCTTGGCCAGGACTTTGATCTCCGCCTCGTTCAGCGCGCGGTTGTACACCTTGAGCTCGTCGACCGAGCCGACAAAACCACCCGCGCCCTGGCCCACCAGCAGTTGCGACGCCTGCCAGCCTTCGAGCCCACTTGCCTCACCCTGCTTCTTGCCGTCGACGTGGAGAGCAAAGGTCTTGGTGGTGGATTCGTAGGTGCCGGTCAGGTGGGTCCACACACCGGCCGTTGCCTCGTCCCGTGCGTACACCGCCTTGAGATCAGACTTGCTGGTCGCGGGCGTCATGCCGAACGCCCAGCGCTTCTGCGCTTGGTCGTAGTAGAGGCTGGAGCTGAGCCCAGCGGCGTCAGTCGTCGAGAGAACCGACCGGTTGGAGCCGACGCTGTCGAGCTTCGCCCACGCCGACAGCGTGAAGTTCTTCGAAGTGTCGACCACCGCGCCACCGCTGAGTTGATCCTGCGCCCCGTTCAGCCACACCCCCTTGCCCGAATAGCCCGCCGTAGCGAGGTTCGGGTTGCCAGAAGGCGTCAAAGCGTTGCGCCCGTTGGTGTCGGTCAACGTGCCGTCCAACGCCCAGTGCGCGGTGGGATGCCCACCGGCCAGCACGGTGAACTCGTACCGCTTGAGATCGGAGAGGTTGCCTGCACGGTCCACCGACTTGACGAACAGTGTCTCCGTGCCCGCGGTGCCTGGCGTCCACCGGACCGTCGCCCTGCCATCCGCGCCGGCGGGCATCTCCTTGTTGAGGGACTCACCGCCGTCTGAGGTGAACGAGTAGATGAACTTCACCACGTCGTCGTTCACCGACTTCACCGAGTCCAGCTCGAACGTGCCGGTCACACCGACGCCACCACCGGGTTGCGACGGCAGGTACTCGCGCGAGTTCGCCTGCGGCACAACGGGTTTGATCGTGTCCACGACGAACTCGCAATAATCAGACCAACCAGACTCGAGCTCACCGTCGCTCGTGTAGATCGCCCAGTTGTAGACACCGTCTTCCGTGATCACGCCCGGTGCGACCTGCGCCTCGGCGTACGAGCCCGACGGTGTGTCCGAGACGCGGTAGTCGGCGATGGCGACGCTGTTGCCCCAAGGTCCCTTGTGCAACGAGAACTGCGACCTGAGCGCGCCACCGTCCGCGTCCAACAGTTGACCACGCATGCGCGGCGTCCTGGTCGGCACGTAAGGCTTCTTGTCCCCTTGCCCGCACGCGTACAGGCCACGCTCCAAGCTCAGCTCGCGCGCCTTTTCCGGGTAGGAGTTGTACTCGACCCTCAGCAGCGGGTTGAGGTCGAACCGGCGCCATGCCTTGTCATTCCTCGCCCAGGGTTCACTCATGAGTCCGAGGGTCACCTGCGGGTACCCGTGGAGGGCGTGGTCCGCGATCAGGTTCTGAATGTCGAACTCGGTCTGCCCGTCGGTCGGGCAGTAGTCGGGGTTGTTCTTCTGGTTGGTCGTTGCAAGTTTGCTGATCCACGCCGGCGCGGCCTCCCATCTTGTGTCAGGGCCGATCCCTCCGGTGTGGTAGAGCGCGGTTGGCTCGATCAGGTCGCAGTTCGCGGAGTTGATCACCTTCATGGCGAAGGTCGCGGAGTGAATCTTCTTGCCCGCCATCGGAGCCACGTTCATCTCGATGAAGGAGACCGAGAAGTCAGTGGTTCTGTGCCAGCCCGACTTGAGATCACCCAGTTCGCCATCGGTGCGGTCGTAGTTGCGCGCGTCCTTGAACTTCTCTTGCACGACCGCGTGATGGTTCTTGTACCCCGGCCAGCGGTAATTCGGGTCGATCGAGACCGGGAACTTCGTCTCCGGCGAAGCCAGGAACGCCTGGTCAGGAAGGACGGAGATGGTGTCACCCGTGAGTTCGACACCCATCTTTGCCGGGCGACCGGTCACATCCCACATCTGCGAGGCGTCACCGGTGAACCGCACGGTTCCCTTGTCGTCCTTGACCTCCAGCAAGCCGTCGCGCTGGCTCAGCTTCCCGCCCTTGACGTGCGAGCCGTAGGTGATCTTGCGGAGCTTCTCCGACTTGGCCGCCTCCGGGGTCTTCACGACCAGCAGCTGACTGAATCCGACTGCGGTCGCTTCGACCGTCAGGTCGATACCCGGCCACACGTCCTGGTAGGTGGTTCTGGCGCCGTAAACCTTCGGCTCCGGTAACGCATCCAGCCAGTTCAGGCCCACCTCGACGCCGTCCTTGGCCACCACGGCGAGCGGCTGGCCCTTGGCGGTTCCCGCGAACTGGAGGTCCACGACGGCCGCCTCCGGACGGATCAGGCCGTCCGAATGCTTGCGCAGCTTGGTGTCGACTGGCACCCACTTGTCCCCGCGCTTTGCCCGTTGCGGCTTGAGCGATTGGGTGAACGTCATCTTGCCGTTCGGGTTGGCGACTGTTTCCGACACTTCGGTCGTGAGATTGGAAACCTTCACCGGCTTGTCGAACTTCCGTGCAGCCACCAGCGCGGAAGTCTCGTCCGGCAATTCAGCCGGCGCCGCAGCCGAACTGGCGACGGGTGTGATGAAACCAGCTGAAACAGCCAGTATGAGAGTGAATGCGGGCATGCGAAAGCCGCGCGCCGATCTGTGGCGCATTAAAGGTGTCCCCCTATTTGTGTTGCCGTCGCGTCACCGCGCGACGCCCCGAGCCCCCCGCCCGGATTCGACATCACCATGCCGTTGACCCGTCTTGTCCAGAAGACTCCATTGGGGCCAACTGTGTCCGGTGTGACCGTTGTGTGACCGACCTGGTTCAGCCAGGCCGCTCGCCTGGCCGTGAGGAACTAGAGTCGTCGACGTGATCACGCTGACGGCTCGCCTGTCCCCGTCCGCACTGGACACCCGGCGCGGCGTAGTCCGCCTCCACCCGGAGGTGCTCGACGCCCTCGGCCTGCGCGCCTGGGACGCCGTGAAACTGACCGGCGCCCGCGTGAGCGCCGCCCTCGCCGCGGCCGGCGACCACCCGCCGGGCGTCGTGCTGGTCGACGACGTCACCCTCACCAACCTCGGCATCGTCGAGGGTTCCGAGATCGTCGTGGCGCCGGTCGAGGTGGTCGGCGCCCGGTCGATCACCGTCGCGGGCTCCCGCTTGGCCACCACCGCTCTGACGCCCGATCACGTCCGGATGGCGTTGACGGGCAAGGTTTTGACGGTCGGCGACAGCGTCTCGCTGCTCCCCCAGGACCTCGCGCCGCCACCCGGCGCCAACGTCTCCGAGACGCGCCGCAAGCTGTCCAACGCCATCGGCATGACGTGGACGAACGAGCTGATCACCATCACCTCCACCGACCCGGCGGGTCCGGTGGCCGTCCAGCCGTCCAGCGTGGTGGGCTGGCGCTCGGCGACTGCTCCCGCCGCCGAGGTGACTCCCGTTGTGGTGCAGGAAAAGCACGAAGCCCTGCCCGTGGCGGACCTTGTTGGTCAGCGCGAGCAGGCGCGACGCCTCACCGAGTGGCTGGAACTGATGTTCCGCCAGCCAGAACTGCTCACCAAGCTGGGCGCTTCGGCTCGGTTGGCGGCCATGGTCAGCGGCCCGGAAGGCGTGGGCAAGGCGACCCTGGTCCGCGCCGTGGCCCGCTCCGTGGACGCCACGGTCGTCGAACTGGCCGCCCCGAGCATCTCGGTCCTGGAACCGGGCGCCATGGCCAAGCAGTTGGGCGACGCCATCGCCGGTGTCCCGTCGCAGCCCACCGTCCTCCTGCTGACCGACATCGACGCCCTGCTGCCCTCGTCTCCACCGCCCGTGGCCACCGTCGTGCTGGACATCCTCCGCACTGCGATCTCCCGCCCCAACCTCGCCCTGATCGTCACCTCGGCCCGAGCCGAGTCCGTGGACGCCCGCCTGCGCGCCCCGGACCTGGTGGACCGCGAGCTGACGCTCCCCCTGCCCAACACCGCCGGACGCACCGAACTGCTCCGCGTACTGCTCCGCGACGTCCCTCTTGAGTCCGATGTGGACTTCGGCGAGGTGGCGGCCCGCACCCCGGGCTTCGTGGCGGCCGACCTCTGCGCCCTGCGTCGCGAAGCCGCCGTACGCGCCGCCCTGCGCCAACGCGACGTCGCAGAACCCCGCGTGGGCCAAGAAGATCTGCTGGGCGCCCTGAACACCGTGCGCCCGATCTCCATGTCCGCCTCCGACACCGTCCAGACCGGCGGCCTGACCCTCGCCGACGTGGGGGACATGACCGAGGTCAAGCAGGCTCTGACCGAAGCGGCCCTCTGGCCCCTGCGCTACCCGGACTCCTTCGCCCGCCTGGGCGTGGACCCACCACGCGGCGTCCTGCTCTACGGCCCACCGGGATGCGGCAAGACCTTCCTGGTCCGCGCCCTGGCAGGCACCGGCCAACTGAACGTCCTGACCGTCAAGGGCGCCGAACTGATGGACAAGTTCGTAGGCGAATCCGAGCGAGCAGTCCGCGAACTCTTCCGCCGAGCAGCCGACGCCGCCCCGGCCCTGATCTTCCTGGACGAGGTGGACGCCCTGGCCCCCCGCCGAGGCCAATCCTCCGACGCAGGCGTAGCCGACCGAGTGGTAGCGGCCCTGCTGACTGAACTGGACGGCGTAGAACCCCTGCGCGACGTAGTGGTGATCGCCGCAACCAACCGCCCAGAACTGATCGACCCCGCCCTACTACGCCCAGGCCGCCTGGAACGCCTCGTCTACGTCCCGCCACCAGACGCCAACGCCCGCACCGAGATCCTCAAGTCGGCCTCCCGCAACACCCCTCTGTCCGAAGACGTGGACCTAGCGACCCTGGCGGGTGAACTGAACATGTACTCGGCAGCAGACTGCGCCGCCCTAGTGCGAGAAGCCGCCCTGACCGCAATGCGCGAGTCCCTGGACGCAGCCGAGGTAACGCAGGCCCACCTGGCAAAGGCCCGCGAGGTGGTCCGCCCGTCCCTGGACCCGGCACAACTGGCAACTCTGGCGGCCTACGCAGCCTCACGCAACGGCTGACCACAGCGTGACAGCGTCACACCGGGCACCCCATCACGCCCGATGCCGCAGGCGAGGCGACCCGACGGCGAAGCCGAGGCATGCTTTTCCCGTGCGCTTCGGGTGGGGTCCCGTCACGAGTCGTGCCTGATCGTTTGCCGCGCTCGGAGGGATGGGTCAAGTCGACACGCTTTTCGTCGACTTGACCCATCCCTCCGAGTGTGGCTCGCTCCGGCTCGGCTTGTGACGGGACCCCACCCGGACCGCACCACCTACGCAACGCGCAGCCGCCGAACGCACCAGGCGTGCCATCAACCCGCAAGCGGCGCTGGCTGGTCTTTGATCAGATTGGCGGGGTCCGGGGCAGAGCCCCGCGCCCTAAACAGAACACGCCCAACGCAAGGCGACCACCCACCCGGTCGCGTCACGCACGAAACGCGACCAACCCACAAAGCCCTACTTGCTCTTCGAAGCACCCTGAAAGTCATTGGTGACAATCAAAATGATCCCAGGCGCCGACCCCTGAATCCCGTCGAACCGAGCCTCAACCCGAGCCCGCAGCACCGCAGCCAACTCCTTGGCGGATGCCTCTTCATCAGTCCCAGGCCGGTAGTAGACAGTCGTGGTCGGGATGGTCCCCTGCGAGTAGTTCCCAGTCCCCTCAACGGTCCACCCGTTGGCCCGAACCTCATCCGCGGCCCGAACCGCCAGCCCGGTGATAGTTGAGTTGTTGTAGACCCGAACCGGCACCTTTCCAGCCCCAGGCTGGGTGACCGGTGGCGGCTGCGCAACCGAAGTGGTGGTCGCCGCAGGCGGGTTCGTGGTCGTCGTAGCAGCCGGCGCCGAAGACGAAGTCTCACCCGCAGACTCGGATGTCGTCGTCTGCACGGGAGGCGGTGGTGTGGACGAACCGGCGACCGGCGGCGTCTCGTCACCTCCGCCGAAGAGGCTGACTACGCCGATGATCAAAGCCACCGCAGCCACCCCCAGCAGGGCGAAGCCGGCGGCCTTGGCCGGGCGGGACGGGCTTGCGGACTCGGGGGAGGTCATCAGTCCTCGGTGCTCCTGGCGCGTGCGCGAACCCTCTGACGGCCTGTCCGCACGCCGCGCAACCGCTTGACCAGCATCGGGTCGGCAGCCAGAGCGGCTTCCTTCTCAACCAAAGCGTTGAGCAGCTGGTAGTAGCGGGTGGCCGACATGTCGAACAGTTCCCTGATGGCCTGTTCTTTGGATCCCGAGTACTTCCACCACTGCTTCTCGAACGCGAGCATCGTGCGTTCGCGGCTGGTCAGCCCGTCAGCGGAGGTGAGCGTCTCGGCGTGATCCATCTGGCTCCCCACGGTCGCCACACCATCTCAGGTGCGGGCAATTCAATCACGTGATCGTTCCAACCTACCGCGCGACACCGACAGTTTTGGACCGCTTAAGGTCTGACCATGGCCGTGCATCGCATCCGCATCGCTGGTGACCCCGTGCTTCACAACCCCACGCGTGAGGTCACCGAGTTCGACACCGAGCTCAAGACGCTCGTCGACGACATGTTCGAGACGATGGCAGCCGCTCGCGGAGTCGGGCTCGCGGCCAACCAGATCGGTGTCGACCTGCGGGTTTTCGTGTACGACTGCCCGGACGACGAAGGCGTGCAGCACCGCGGCGTGATCTGCAACCCCGTCCTGGAGACGTCCGAGATCCCCGAGACCATGCCCGACCCGGACGACGACTTCGAGGGCTGTCTCTCAGTACCGGGCGAGGCGTACCCGACCGGACGCGCCCAATGGGCGAAGGTGACCGGGCAGGACGTCGACGGGCAGCCGTTCGAGGTCGAGGGCACCGGCTTCTTCGCGCGTTGTCTGCAGCACGAGACCGACCACCTCAACGGCTACCTCTACACCGACCGTCTCATCGGCCGGTACAAGAAGGAAGCCAAGCGGATGCTGCGCGACAACGAGTGGGGTGTGCCGGGCCTCTCGTGGGACCCGGCCGACCCCGCGAACTTCGACGACGAAGACGAAGACTGACGACTAAGGCCGGAGCACCGACTCCACCTGCGCCAGTTCGTCGGCCGTCAGCGCACCGAACGCCAGCGCACCCGCGTTCTCCTCGACCTGAGCCACCGTCCGGACGCCCGGAATCGGGATCAGGCGGGGAGAACGCGCCCAGAACCACGCCAGCGCCCCCTGCACCAGCGTCCGACCGCCCGAGGTCAGCACGTCGCGAACGGCCTCCCGCGCCTGGAAGTACTCCGGTGAGGGCTTCCCGTCGACGAAGAACCGCAGCCAGGACGGGTTCGTGACGCGCACGTCGTCGGCGGGCAACACGTCGAACGTCTCCCGCGCCAGCAACCCCATCGCGAGCGGACGGCGGCACAGCACCGCGTAGTCCCCCGCGTACATCTCGGGGTTGTCGAACAGCAGGTTGATGTCGGCCTGTGCCGCGATCCCGTGCTCCCCCTCGCAGAAGAACCGCGCGCGCTCGACGTCATCGGTGCTCCAGCCGTACGCGCGGATCTTGCCTGCGGCGACCAACGCCTCGCACTCGTCCCGCAGCAGCGCTGCCTCCTCCAGCGGCAGGTCACCGATGTGCAACTGGTAGAGGTCGACGTAGTCGGTGCCCAGCCGCCGCAACGACCCCTCGACGGCGCGGCGCAGGTACTCGACAGACCCCTCGTTCCCGGTCATCCGCCTCGCCCCGGCGTCGAACCCGCAACCCCATTTCGTCGCGATCGACACCTGGTCACGCATGTCCGCAAACGCTTGCCCGACGAGCGTTTCCGCGTGCCCGCACCCGTACACGTCCGCGGTGTCGAACAGCGTCACGCCCAGCTCCACCGCCCGCCGCAGCGCCTTGACCGACTGCCCGTCGTCCGCCGGACCCCAGCCGACCGGCGCCCCGTCCGGACCCGAGAACGGTCCACCCATGGCCCACGTGCCGAAACCCAACTTCCCCAGATCCGTCATGAGGACCACCGAACATCCTGGAGCGCACTCCAGGTCAAGAAAAAAGATTGCCCGGATCAGCGACCATCAGAGGCATGCCAATCGAAAACATCGTCGCCTTCGTAGCGGCCTCGTTCCTCATCGCACTGTCGCCCGGACCTGGTACGGCCATGGTCCTGCGACAGTCGGTGCACGGGCGAAAAGCCGCGCTGGCGACGGTGTTCGGCATGGAGGTCGGCGTCGCGTGCTGGGCCGTCGCCGCGGCTCTCGGCCTGTCAGTGCTGCTCACGGCGTCGGAGATCGCCTACCACGGGCTCCGCATCGCCGGCGCGATCTTCCTGATCTACCTGGGCGTCAAAGCTCTGATCAGCAAGACCAAGCCCGAGTCGGCGCCTCCGCCCGCCAGCCACGCGTTCCGCAGCGGACTGATCGTGAACCTCGCCAACCCGAAGCTCGGCGTGTTCGCGATCTCGTTCCTACCGCAGTTCGTGCCTGCCGGGGAGGCCGGCAAGGGGGTTCTGCTCTTCCTCGCCATCGGCTGGGTGCTGATCGACACCGTCTGGTACCTGATCATCGTGTCGATCCTGCACACCATCCGCGGCTGGCTGAGCCGCCCTCGGGTCCGTCCGGCTCTCGAGAAGCTGTCGGGCAGCGTGCTGCTGGCGCTCGGAGTCCGGCTGGTACTCGACCCGCGTTGAGATCGGGTTGCCCCGGCGCCAGAACAGCTCGGGCAACCCGGCCAGCTCGTCGAACGTGTGGCACGCCGCCATCGACGCGTAGCCACCGGCCAGCACGTGCGCGCGGATTCGGTCCAGACGGCCGAACTCGATCACCTCACCGGCGATGAGGAACGGCAGCACCAGCTGCCAGGCCTGCACCACCGCGGGCCTGCGCCGGTGAGGTGCGCGCAGGGCCGCGCGGGCGACTCGTAAAAGGTGCTCGTTCGCGCTCATCGTGTACGGATGCGCCGAGTGGTCCCAGTTCCACCGGCGCTCCTCCGTGACGGCGCACCGCACGCACTCGACCGGCCCGGTGCCCAGTTCGGCACCGCAGCGGGAGCACGCCAGCAGCGTCATCGCCCAGTCGACGCACGTCCAGGGGTACTGGCCGACGTCGGCGGAGGTCACCAGCTCGGCCAGCTCCCGGTCCGCCAGCTGGGACGATGTTCGCAACGCCTCCCAGTCCGCGAGCCAGAACTGGTCGAGCAGCTCGGCGCAGAAACCGCAGTCGGGATAGCCGCGACCAGCGAGTTCTCCGCAGGAAGGGCATGCGGAGACCACGGCGGGACGTTGACCGCGACGCGCGCCGGGCGGGAACGGCTGATGATCCGCCACGGGGAGAAGGTTAGGGCCAAACCGTCCCCTTGGCAGCTACGGCGCGCGCTGACTATGGTCGGGTCTCGACAACTCAACAAGAACGCGGGAGCTCGCGCCTGAGCGGGCTGAGAGGGTGACTGGCTGTAGTGCCGGTGTCACCGACCGCCTGAACCTGACCGGGTAATGCCGGCGTAGGGAGGAATGTCGTGACGGCACTTGACGACCGTTCGGTCAAGCCCAGTGTGACCACCGGCCCGATCTCGGGCTCCCGCAAGGTGTACCGCGAAGTCGCTTCTGACATCCGGGTGCCTTTCCGCAGGGTGGAACTGACCAACGGCGAACATGTCGATCTCTACGACACTTCCGGTCCGTATACCGACGACAACGCGACCATCGACGTCCACAGTGGACTGCCCGACCTGAGGTCCGGGTGGGTCGCGGCACGGGAACCGATCAACGGAGCTGTCAGCCAGCTCGCGTACGCGAAGGCCGGGATCATCACCCCGGAGATGCGCTACATCGCGGTGCGCGAGAACCTCGACGCGGAGTTCGTGCGCAACGAGGTGGCCATCGGGCGTGCGGTCATTCCGTTGAACCGCAAGCACCCCGAGGCCGAGCCGATGATCATCGGCAAGAAGTTCCTCGTGAAGATCAACGCCAACATCGGCAACTCCGCGGTGTCGTCGTCGATCGAGGACGAGGTCGACAAGATGGTGTGGGCGTCCCGCTGGGGTGCCGACACGATCATGGACCTGTCCACCGGCAAGCGGATCCACGAGACGCGCGAGTGGATCCTGCGCAACTCGCCGGTGCCGATCGGCACCGTGCCGATCTACCAGGCGCTGGAGAAGGTCAACGGCGACCCGGCCGCGCTGTCGTGGGAGATCTACCGCGACACCGTGATCGAGCAGGCCGAGCAGGGCGTCGACTACATGACCGTGCACGCGGGCGTGCTGCTGCGGTACGTGCCGATGACGGCCAAGCGCGTCACCGGCATCGTGTCGCGCGGCGGGGCGATCATGGCCGGGTGGTGCCTCGCGCACCACAAGGAGAGCTTCCTCTACACGCACTTCGAGGAGCTCTGCGACATCCTGCGCACCTACGACATCACGTTCTCGCTGGGCGACGGCCTGCGGCCGGGTTCCATCGCGGACGCCAACGACGAGGCGCAGTTCGCGGAGCTGCGGACCCTCGGCGAGCTCACGCACATCGCGCGGGCCAAGGACGTCCAGGTCATGATCGAGGGCCCCGGCCACGTGCCGATGCACAAGATCGCCGAGAACGTCCGGCTCGAGGAGGAGTGGTGCGGCGAGGCGCCGTTCTACACCCTCGGGCCGCTGGCCACGGACATCGCGCCGGCGTACGACCACATCACGTCCGCGATCGGCGCGGCGCAGATCGGCTGGCTGGGCACCGCGATGCTCTGCTACGTCACGCCGAAGGAGCACCTCGGCCTGCCGAACCGGGACGACGTGAAGACCGGCGTGATCACGTACAAGATCGCGGCGCACTCCGCGGACCTCGCCAAGGGTCACCCCGGCGTGCAGGACTGGGACGACGCGCTGTCCAAGGCGCGCTTCGAGTTCCGCTGGGAGGACCAGTTCAACCTGTCGCTCGACCCGGACACCGCGCGCTCGTTCCACGACGAGACGCTCCCCGCGGAACCGGCGAAGACGGCGCACTTCTGCTCGATGTGCGGGCCGAAGTTCTGCTCGATGAAGATCACGCAGGACGTGCGGCGCTACGCCGAGGAGCGCGGACTGTCCACAGTGGAGGCCATCGAGGCGGGCATGGCGGAGAAGTCCGGCGAGTTCGCCGACACTGGTAACAAGGTCTACCTGCCAGTGGTGGAAACGACGTGACAGCAACACCTCCGAGGGTCCTCACCATCGCCGGAAGCGATTCCGGCGGTGGTGCGGGCATCCAGGCCGACCTCCGCACGCTCTTCGCGTGCGGAGTGCACGGCTGCGTCGCACTGACCGCCGTGACGGTCCAGAACTCCTTGGGCGTCACGGGTGTCTCCGAGATTCCGGCGGACGTCGTCGCGGCGCAGATCGTCTCGGTGGCCGAGGACATCGGGCTGCAGGCCGCGAAGACCGGCATGCTGGCGTCGGCTGCGATCATCGAGGCGATCACTCCCGCGCTGGACCAGGTCGGGATCGGACGCTCCGGCAGGACCCCGTTCGTGGTCGACCCCGTGTCGGCGTCGATGCACGGCGACCAGCTGCTGGCGGACTCGGCGCTGGACGCGTTGCGGGGCTTGCTCTTCCCGCGCGCCACGCTGGTGACGCCGAACCTGGACGAGGTCCGGTTGATCACGGGGATTACCGTGAAGGACCGCGACGACCAGCGGGTCGCGGCGGAGGCGTTGCACGCCATGGGCCCGGAGTGGGTGCTCGTGAAGGGCGGCCACATGTGGGACGACCCGGAGTGCCTCGACCTGCTGCACGACGGCCGCGAGTTCATCGAACTGCCCGGGCCGCGTTACGACATCAAGCACACGCACGGCAGCGGTGACACCCTCGCGTCGTCGATCAGCTCGGCTCTCGCGAAGGGTGCTTCGGTGCCCGAAGCGGTGCGGTTCGGCAAGGACTTCATCGTGAAGTCCGTTGCCGCGGCCTACCCGCTGGGCGCTGGAGTCGGTCCGGTGTCGCCGATGTGGCGGCTCGGCGAATAGCTACTCGTCCAGGCACAGGCAGAAGGGGTGTCCAGCCGGGTCGAACAGCACCCGCACGTTCGGCTGCGGCTGCAACTCCGCCACGGAAGCGCCCAGCGACACCGCCTCGGCGACCGCCGATTCCAGGTCACCGACCTGGAAGTCGAAGTGCATCATCGGGCGCTGCCGCCCGTCGACCGGCGGCCAGACCGGAGCCTGGTAGCCCTCCGCGCGCTGAAAGACGAAGAACGGCCCGTTCGGCGAGACGGCAACGATCGAGGTGCCCGGCTCCTCGTGGCCGATGTGCCAGCCGAGGAGCTCGGCGTAGAACCTCGCGAGAGCACCGGGATCCGGTGCCTCGATCGTCGTTCCCCACCACATGCCGGCGGTCCGGGACTTCATGCGCTACTTCGGCTCTTCGCCGACGAGCGTCTCCAGCGCGTCCAACGCGTTCACCAGCGCGGCGACGTGCTGGGGTGTGAGCTGCTCGATCCGGCGCTGCAGCTCGCGCACCCGCGCGGACCGCACACCGGACACCATCGTCTCGCCCTCGGGCGTGGGGGTGGCGAGCCAGGCGCGGCCGTCCTGCGGGTCGGGCTCGCGCTTCACGTACCCGGCCTCGACCAGCGCGGCGACGATGCGGGACAACGTCGGCGGCGCCACGCCTTCCTTGTTCGCCAGGTCGCCCAGGCGCATGGGGCCGCACCTGGCCAGCGTGGCGAGCGCGGAGACAGCGCCGGGGCCGAGTCCGGGGGAACCGGTGCGTCGCAGCAACCGGGCTAGCCGGCCAATCGCCAGGTACAGACGCGCGGTCGCGTCCTCGACCTCGGCGTCAATGGGGGCCGTCACGGCTAGTCGTCCTCCTCGGCGGATCAGGTAATGGTCAATCATCCCCCAGCACGTGAGTACCCAAGGTAGCGACCTCAGAGTCCCGGCGAAGACGCTTGGGCCCAAAAGCGTTGCGGAATTCGGCCGGCCAACCGCGCCAGCCTTCCGCCCTCGACCGCACAACGCATGGCGGCGCCCATGCGTTCCGGGTCCTTCGCACGCGTGACGGCCGTCGCCAGCAACACCGCTGAGCAGCCGAGTTCCATCGCCAGCGCGGCATCGGACGCCGTGCCGATGCCCGCGTCGAGCACCACGGGAACGGTGGCGCGGGACGTGATCAGCTCGATGTTGTGCGGGTTGCGGATGCCGAGACCCGTTCCGATGGGCGAACCGAGCGGCATCACCGTGGCGCAGCCGATGTCCTGCAGCTTCAGGGCCAGCACCGGATCGTCGTTGGTGTACGGCAGGACCACGAAGCCGTCGTTCACCAGCCGCTCGGCCGCGTCGAGCAGCTCGACCGGGTCCGGCAGCAGGGTCTCCTCGTCGTGGACGACCTCGAGCTTGACCCAGTTCGTCTCCAGCGCCTCGCGCGCGAGCTGGGCGGTCAGCACGGCCTCGGCGGACGTGCGGCAGCCCGCGGTGTTGGGCAGGACCTCGATTCCCAGTCGCCGCAACAACTCCAGCACACCGGTCTGACCGGCGGCGTCGACCCGGCGCATGGCCACGGTGGTCAGCTCGGTACCGGAGGCCACCAGGGCCCGTTCCAGCACGGAGAGGTTCGCGGCACCGCCGGTGCCGGTGATGAGCCTGGACCGGAACTCCCGGCCCGCGATGATCAGCGGATCGTCCACGTCAGCCTCCCTGAACCGCGGTCAGCACCTCGACCACGCCGCCGTCCGGCACGATCGTCTTGTCCCACAACGCCCTCGGCACCACGGCGCCGTCCAGCGCCACGGCCACGCCCTTCTCCGGCGCCCCCACCAGCGACACCAGCGCGGCCACGGACGTGCCGTCGGCCAGGTCCCGAGAAGTGCCGTTGACCTGTGCTTTCACGAGCTTTCTCCCTTGAGCAGCCCGACGACCTGACGAGCGGTGTGCGGGGCGAGCAGAAGTCCGTTGCGGTGATGGCCCGTCGCGGCGATGACGCCGGGTTCGAGCCAGCGCACGACCGGGACGTTGTCCGGGCTGCCCGCGCGGAACCCCACGGCGGCCTCGGTGAGCGCGTACTCGGCGATGCCCGGCAGCACGGTTTCCGCGTCCCGCAACAGGTCCCGCACGCCCGCGACCGTCACGTCGGTGTCGAACCCCGCCTCGTACTGGGTGGCGCCGACGACCACGCCGTCCTTGCGCGGCACCAGGTACACGGACCGCCCGGACACCGAACCGCGAATCGTGCGCGTCGGCGGCGGCAACGTGCCCGGACGCCACGAGAGTCTGAGGATCTCGCCCTTCACGGGACGGATCACGTCCTTCAACGCCGGGTGCAACTGGCCGCTCCACGCGCCCGCGGCGATCACGGTCACCGCGCCCGGCCGCGTGCGAACAGCAGTGCCTCCAACGTCCACACCGGACTCGAAGATCACGCCTTCCTCGACGCACGCCTTTCGCAGTGCGGAAAGGAGCTCCCGGTTGTCCACCGCGAGATCGCCCGGCAACAGCATCCCGCCCCGCACCGACGGCCCCAGCGCGGGCTCGAGTTGCCGGATCTCCCTGCTGTTCAACAATCCCACATCCAGATTGTTGAACGATCCGGACGTAGGATTGTTGAACAATTCGACGATCCTGCGCAGGTCGGCGAGATCACCCGGCGACGTGCCCACGCTGATCGTTCCGCTGTCGAACAACTCCACGTTCAGCGCGGCGGCGAAGTCCGGCCACAACGCGAGCGCCTCGACACCTTGCGCGGTAACGGTTTCCTCACCCGGCCAGGCCTCCGCGACGGGAGCGAGCATCCCGCCGGCCACCCGCGAACCGGCGTGCGGCGAGCCGAGGTCGCACAGCGACACCGAAAACCCGGCGCGCGCCGCCCACCAGGCCACGGACAGGCCGATGACACCGCCACCCCGGACGGCCACTTCCACACTGCTCAAGGCATTCACGCTCCCTGCGCCGGCATGACCCGGATCAGGTTCGACGGTCGGAGCGAACCACGCTCCCTCTCAGCCCGGTGTTCTCCAGGCTCCCGTGCGGACCGACACCAACATAACGGTTACCGTGCGAGCGTGCCAGGACTCGACGGAAACCTGATCAGGCAACGACTCGCCGACGCGACGCTCTACCTCTGCACGCCGAACCGGCCTGATCTGGCCGAGTTCGCCGATGCCGCGCTCGCCGGCGGGGTCGACATCATCCAGTTGCGGGACAAGTCGCTGGAGGCGAAGCAGGAGATCAAAGCCCTCGAGACGCTCGCGGAAGCCTGCGCCGCCCACGGGAAGCTGCTCGCCGTCAACAACCGCGCGGACATCGCGTACGCGGTCAGGGCGGACGTGCTGCACCTCGGCCAGGACGACCTGCCCGTCTCGTGCGCGCGCCACATCGTGGGCGAGGAGGTGGTCATCGGCCGGTCCACGCACGACGTGGAGCAGATGCAGGCGGCGGCCACGCAGCACGGCGCCGACTACTTCTGCACCGGCCCGTGCTGGCCGACGCCGACCAAGCCGGGGCGTCCGGCGCCGGGCCTGGACCTCGTGCGGGCCACGAAGGGCATGCGGCGGCCGTGGTTCGCGATCGGCGGGATCGACCTCGCGAACCTCGGCGAGGTCCAGGCGGCCGGAGCCACGCGCGTGGTCGTCGTCAGGGCCATCACCGAGGCCGAAGACCCGCGCAAAGCGGCCGAGTCGTTCAAAGTTGAACTTAGTCGTTGAAATTTGAACAAACTGGCGTACGCTCGATGACGTGAGCGCACCAGTGCTGTACCTGAGCCACGGGGCACCCCCGCTGGCCGATGACGAGACGTGGACCAGAGAGCTCAAGGACTGGTCCGCCACCCTCCCGCGCCCGGAGGCCGTGCTCATGGTCTCCGCGCACTGGGAGGAGGCGCCGACGACGATCGGCGCGACCACGACCGTGCCGCTGGTCTACGACTTCTGGGGCTTCCCGCAGCGGTACTACGAGGTCACGTACGAGGCACCCGGCGCGCCCGAACTCGCCGAAGACGTTCGCAAGCTCCTCGGCGGCCACGTCCAGCAGGACGCCGGCCGCGGGCTCGACCACGGCGCCTACGTGCCGCTGAAGGAGATGTTCCCCGACGCGGACGTGCCGGTGCTGCAGATGTCGCTGCCCACGCTCGACCCGCGCGAGCTGCACGAGGTCGGCCAGAAGCTGGCTCCGTTGCGGGACAAGAACGTCCTGATCGTCGGCAGCGGGTTCATGACGCACAACCTGAGCTGCGTGAACTTCCCGGCCGGACCGGACTACGAGCCGCCGTCGTGGTCGAGGGAGTTCGACGACTGGGCGCATCAGCAGCTGGCCGCCGGCGACGTGGACGCGTTGCTGGACTTCCAGCAGAAGGCTCCCGCGGCGGGCATCGCGCACCCGCGGACCGAGCACTTCGCACCGCTGTTCGTGGCACTCGGCGCGGCGAGCGACGAGAAGGCCCGCACGAGCGTTGAGGGCTTCTGGTACGGGCTCTCGAAACGATCGGTGCAGTTCAGCTAGCCGCCCCTTCCAGGAACAGGGTGGCAAGCCGGCGGGCGACGGCGGGCGTCCCGTGGCGGACGCCCCCGGCGGCCATGAAGAGCAGCATCATGTCGTCGACCGAGAAGTCGGCCCGCAGCTCACCGGTCACCTTCGCTCGCCCGATGAGTTCGGTCAGCGAGCGGAACGCCTGCTCGCGAACCGCGGCGAAGTCGATCGCCCTCGGATAGGCGCTCGTGAACGCCGCCGCGAACCCGCGGTCCAGGACGTGGATCAGGCACACCCGCTCGACCGTCCGGCGAAACCCCTGCCAGGGGTCGGGGTGCGCGAGCCCTTCGTCGACCGCGGCCGTGCAGGCCGCCATCTGCTCCGAGAACGCCTCCACCACGAGCGCCTCCTTCGTGGGGAAGCGGCGGTAGAGGGTCGCCGGACCCACTCCGGCCCGGCGGGCGACCTCCCGCATCGGCACGTCCAGCCCCTCCGCGGCGAACGTCTCGCGCGCGACGGCCAGGATCCGGTCGCGGTTGTCCTGGGCGTCCGAGCGCAGGTTCTGAGTCAGATTCCTCGTCACCGTCTCAGTTTCGGCTAAGTGGACGCCCTGTTCCACTAATTTCGCCGGTATGCGAGCTCTTCAGTTCTCCCAATACGGTCCCGCCGGCCTGCTGCACGTGGCCGAGGTCGCCGAACCTCACGCAGGCCCGGGTCAGATCCGCGTCGCGGTGCGCGCCTCCGGTGTCACTCCCTCGGACGCCGGGTTGCGCGCCGGGCGGTTCGGCGAGCTCGTTCCGCTTCCGCACGTGCCGGGCGTGGACGCGGCCGGCGTCGTCGACGAGGTCGGCGACGGGGTGACCGATGTCCAGCCGGGCGACGAGGTGTTCGGCATGGTCGACCTGGCCCGGCTCGGCGGCGCCAACGCCGAGTACGCGGTGCTGGCCGCGTGGGCGCGCAAGCCGTCGACGCTGAGCTGGGAGCAGGCGGGTGGTGCGGCCGCGAACGTGGAAACCGCCACCAGGTCACTGGATCTGCTCGGGGTGCGCGACGGCACGACCTTGCTCGTCGCGGGAGCAGCGGGCGGTGTCGGCACGATGACGGTCCAGCTGGCCGTCGCACGAGGTGCACGGGTGATCGGCACCGCCGGTCCGGCCACTCAGGACTTCCTGGCCGGGCTGGGCGCTACCCCGATCGTCTACGGCGAAGGTCTGGTCGACCGGGCAGCGGAGTTCGGAGTGGACGTGGTCCTGCACTGCGCGGGCCCTGTCCCGGATCTGGTGACGATCGCCGGCTCACCGGACCGCGTGCTGACGATCGCCGACATGTCCGCCGCGGACGAGCACGGCGTCCGGGTGTCCCACACCTTCGGGCCGGGCGCGCACCCCAGTGCGTTTCACGGTCTCGCCGCCGCGGCAGCGCTCGCCGAAGAGGGCGTCCTCACCGTTCCGCTCGCCGGGGTCTTCCCCCTTTCCGCGGGCACGGCCGCGCACGAACTGAGCGAGACCGGCCACGCCCACGGCAAGATCGTCCTCACGAACGCGGAAGCGCTGTGACACCGGAGTGTCACAGCGCTTCACGGTCAGGAGGTTTCTAGCCGCGCGTCAGGGTCAGGCCGTAGCGCGACAGGATCGGGTTGACCGGCTGGAAATACGTGGTGCCACCGGACGAACAGTTGCCCGAACCGCCGGACGTCACGCCCTGGGCCTGGCCGAAGCCCGAGCCCGCCACCCACGAACCGCCGGAGTCGCCGGGCTCAGCGCACACGTTGGTGCGGGTGAGGCCGCGGACGGTGCCCTGCGGGTAGTTCACGGTCTGGTTGTAGGCCCCGACCGTGCCGCAGTGCCAGCCGGTGGTGGAACCGGAACGGCAGATCTGCGCGCCGATCGCGGCCACCGTGGAGCCCTTGATGATCACGTTGGCGCCGCCGTAGCGGTTGACCCACGGCCGCGGGGTCCAGTTCGCGTTGGTCTTCACCCACGCGTAGTCGTTGCCGGGGAACACCGACGCCTGGAAGGTGCCCTGGGCGACCCGGTTGAAGCCCTGGGTGGCGGTGCCGGCGCGGCCGCAGTGGCCGGCGATGACGAAACCGCCCGTCACCGAGAAGCCGAGCGAGCAGCGGCCGCCGCCCATGTAGACCGCGTCACCACCGCGCAGGTCGTACAGCGGCGTCGGGTTCTCGGTGACCTCCTCGACCGCGACAGCCGAGTTGATGGACTTCGCGGTCGCGATGAACTGCTCCGCCGCGGCGTCCCGCGTGGTGCGGTTGACCTCGATCACGACGGCGTTGGACTTCTCGTCCACGCGCCAGCTGGTGACCGACTGGGGAGCGCTCATGAGGTCGAGCACCGACTTGGTGCCGTTGAGCTGGGTGAGCGAGTTCTTGACGACCTTGGTGTCCGCGCCGCTCACGGAGAGTCCCGGCCTGGTCACCGCGACGGTCAGTCTGCCGCTCGCCTGGTCGATCCACGATCCGCCGAACGCGTCGCCGAGGGAGGCCTTCGCCTGCTCCGCGATCTCGCCGGACTTCTGGTCACTGGCCAGACGGACGCGTGCCTGGTCAGCGTTCAGGCCCAAATCACGTTGGACCGCTTGGAGCAATTCGGCCGGGTAGCTCTCCGTGTCGGAACCGGTTGGGGCGACCGGTGCAGCAGGGGCGCCAAACGCCGGTACGCTGAGAGCAGTCACGACTCCGGTGGCGAGCAGAACGGCACCGGTTATACGGGCCGCACTCGTGCGGTTCATCAGACGTCTCCCTCACTTTCGGGTGCAGGGGAACCCGAGAGATCGGTTGCAGGGACCTCTCTCGGGGGCTCTAGGGGGACGGGTGGTGGGGCGGCGGCAGGGGTCGCCCCACCCCTCCAATCCCCAGTTCACTCTCGTGTCTCGCGAAGGCGCAGCGCTCAAGTGGTCTCGCCACGAGCCTCATCGCGCCCTCCTCCCGGTCTCTTTCGGACCGAATCTTTCGCCCGATCGAGTGACGTTATGGGCATGTTATCTATGACGCCCGCCCTCGACCGTGGACGAAGTGTGTCACAGCTCACGACAGATCAACTGCGGTGCGTAGCAATTGACAGTTAACTATCGCTCAAAGTAGTGACGTGATCACCGAATGGGGTCGACAGTTGACGCCGGGCCCGAGCTGTCGGTCGGCTGTCGGGATCCTGTCGACGTGGTCGGCGGTCCGGTCGTCGTGGTGCTTTCGGCGGGCGACTGACTGGACGTGCTCGGCGCGCTGGGCGGCACAGTCACAGTCTCCGTTTCGGTCTTCGTCGTCTCGGTGTGCGTCTCGGTGTGGACGGTCGGGCTCGTCGCGGGTTTTCCGGGATCCGCGGAGGTCGGCTTGCCGGTCACCAGCTGGACGCTCGTGACGGTGAGGACGGTGATCACGAAGGCGAGCAGGCCGCCCACCGCTATCACCTGCCAACGCTTTTCGCGTTCCATCGACCGTTGATAGAGCACGGCGCCCACTGTGGTCACCACACTCGCGAGGATCGTGCCGATGATGGTGCCGACGACGTTGAGGCGAAGGCTCAGCACTGCCGCGGTGACGGCGGCGAGCACACTCGCGACGAGCTTGACGGGGGTGATCTTCTCCTTCTCAGACATGACACTTGTGGGACGTCGGGCACAGTTCACCGGTTGTGCCCCGGTGACGTGCATCATCGACATATGCGCCTGGTGACCCTCGAAGACATCCACGCGGCCGCCGCCGCGATCGCCCCGCATGTCGTGCACACCCCGCTGCTGACGTTCGACCAGGGCCTTTCGATCAAGCCCGAATGTCTGCAGCCCATCGGGGCCTTCAAGCAACGCGGCGCGGTGAATGCCTTGTCCCGCATACCTTCCGAGGACCGCGCATGTGGTGTCGTGGCGTACTCGAGCGGTAACCACGCGCAAGCGGTCGCCTACGCGGCCAAGCTTCTCGGCATGCCCGCGGCGATCGTCGTGCCTTCGAACACCCCGCAGCTGAAGATCGACGCGACGCGTGCGCACGGCGCCGAGGTGTTCGTCGTCGGCATCACCGAACGCGAGTCGCGCGCCTACGAACTGGTCGAGGAACGCGGCGCCACGTTGATCCCGCCGTTCGACCACCCGGACGTGATCGCCGGTCAGGGCACCGTCGGCCTGGAGATCTGCGCGGACCTGCCCGACGTGGCCACGATCCTGGTGCCGGTGAGCGGCGGCGGCCTGATCTCCGGCGTAGCCACGGCCGTGAAGTCCTTGCGCCCCAACGTCCGCGTGATCGGCGTCGAGCCCGAGCTGGCCGCGGACGCCTCCGCCTCGTTCGCCGCGGGATCGCTGGTTCGCTGGGACGCGCACGACCGCGCCCGCACCATCGCCGACGGCCTGCGCGCCGAACCGTCCGAGCTGACCTTCGCGCACATCCGCGAGTACGTGGACGACATCGTCACCGTGACCGAGGACGAGATCCGGGCCACTGTCGGGGAGATCGCCCGCCGCACCCGTGTCGTGGCCGAACCGAGCGGCGCTGTTCCCGTTGCGGCGTACCTGAACCGCTCTCTGCCCACCGGTCCGGCGGTAGCCGTCGTGTCGGGCGGCAACATCGAGCCCGAACTGTTCGCCTCGCTGGTCTCCGGATGATCTCGCTCGACGACGTCCGCGCGGCAGCGGCGGTCATCGCACCCCACGTGGTGCGCACGCCGCTGCTGCCGTTCGGTCCGGGCTGGCTCAAGCCGGAATCGTTGCAACCGGTCGGCGCGTTCAAGCTCCGCGGCGCACTGAACGCGTTGGCACGCCTGGAAAATCGCTCGAACGGCGTCGTCGCCTACTCCAGCGGCAACCACGCCCAGGCGGTGGCGTTCGCGGCTCGTCTGCACGGCGTTCCGGCGGCGATCGTGATGCCCTCGAACACTCCGGCGGTCAAGATCGGGGCCACGAAGGCGCTGGGAGCCGAGGTCTTCATCGTCGGCATCACCGAACGCGTGGAGCGTGCCGAAGCCCTCGTCGCCGAACGCGGCGCGGCGCTCATCCCGCCGTTCGACCACCCGGACGTGATCGCGGGCCAGGGCACGATCGGCCTGGAGATCCTGGAGGACCTGCCGGACGTCGACGCCGTGGTCGTGCCGATGTCCGGAGGCGGGTTGATCTCCGGTGTCGCGACGGCGATCAAGGCGTTGAAGCCCGGGGTGCGGGTGATCGGCGCCGAGCCCGCGCTGGCCGCCGACATCGCGGCCTCGCTGAAAGCCGGCGAGCTGGTCCGCTGGGATCCCGTGGAGCGCGCACGGACGATCGCCGACGCGCTGCGGGACGAGCCGTCGCAGTTGACGTGGGAGCACATCGGCAAGCTCGTCGACGACGTGATCACTGTGACCGAGGACGAGATCTTCGCCGCGATGGGTCAGCTGATCCGGAAGGCACGCCTGGTCGCCGAACCCAGCGGCGCTGTCGCGGTCGCGGCACAGGCCAAGCTGGGAGGCGGCGTCGCCGTCGTGTCCGGTGGCAACGTCGATCCCGCGCTACTGGCTCAGGTCTTGGCCCGATGAGCGATCACGTGTGTCAGCGCGGCCACCCGGCGATACGGGTCGGTCGCGCCGGCACGTTCCTCACAGGCCAGTAGCGCCGTCAGTTCCGGTTCGCCGGGCACCACCGCGTCGGTGGCCGCGGTGTCGGTGGCCGCGGTGTCGGTGGCCGCGGTGTCGGTGGCCGCGGTGTCGGTGGCCGCGGTGTCGGTGGCCGCGGTGTCGGTGGCCGCGGTGTCGGT
>NZ_JBEXVQ010000048.1:40704-77149 GCF_040629405.1 Lentzea sp. NPDC005914
GTGAACACCCGCACGCCGTACCAGGCCCGCACCGCCATCTGCCGTCGGATGAGCGAGGCGGTCAGGTCGTCGAGGCGATCGGCCCTGGCCGTCACACCGATCCGGTTGTCGTAGGACGAGCTTTCGAACGCCCGCCGCGCCGCGTCCCAGTCGCCGAGCGCACCTGGCCGAATCGCCGACGCGTCGCATTGTGCAGCCATCAGCGGCGACGCACAGCTGGGACCGCTCCGAGTCGTCCTGCGGCGGCGGGTGGCCCGCACTCGCGCGAAACACCCGCGCGCCGGGCACCCATCGCGTTGCCGCTGCCGGCCGGCTGTCGCGAATCGGAGCCTGTGCCTTGCCCGGCTGGTGCCACGCCTCTCACCTCCTCATCGCAGTCGCCTGTCGGCCGCACCCCCGCGCTTCCGCATATGCGGGAGAACGCACAACGGTGTTTCGGGACATTCGATACCCGTGTGGGTGTGGGCAACCCGAAGCTGTCACAACCACATGACGGCCGCGCGGCCGGATCAGGACAACTGACACTCGATCGGGCGACAACGCTCGACGCGCGATCGCAGCTCGTCGCCTGGTCCGCCGACGCTCACGTCCCCGCCGCGAACCCGGTCACGAGCGAGCGTGTTCACCACCGGACCGGATGTGGGTCGGCGGGCCTTCCACCCCGCAGTGCAGGCAGTCGCCGGGGTGCGGGTTGTCGGGCTGCTCGTGCTCCGTGGACAGCACCTCGTTGTCCACGCCGATCGCGAGCACACCGCCGATGATCGCCGCGACCGCGCACAGCACGAGCGCCATCTGCCAGCCGTCGGTCATGACGGCCGGGTTGGTGTAGTCGTCGCCCACCAGGCCGACGGCGGCGGGCAGCACGGCCATGGCGAGCAGGCTGCCGGTGCGCGCGACTGCGTTGTTGACGCCGGACGCGACACCCGCGTGGTGATCGGGCGCGGACGCGAGCACCGTCGCGGTCACCGGGGCGACCACGGCGGCCAGGCCGAGACCGAACACGATCACGCCGGGCAGCACGCCCGTCACGTAGTTCGCGCCGGGTGCCGCGTTGCGCAGCAGGAGCATGCCGAGCCCGATCACGATCGGGCCGATGACGAGCTGCCAGCGCGGGCCGTAGCGTTGCGCGATCTTCCCCGACGTCGAGGACGCCAGCAGCATGATGATCGTGATCGGCACGCTGGCCAGGCCCGACGCGGTCGGCGAGTACCCCAGCGAGATCTGCAGCTGCATGACCAGCAGCACCATCACGCCGCCGAGGGCCGCGTAGACGAGGAACGTCAGAACGTTGGAAAGTAGGAATGTTCGATTGTTGAACAATTCTACGGGGACCAACGGGTCGGCGGACCGCTTCTGCAACACCCCGAACGCCACCATGGCGAGCACTCCGAGGATTGTCACAACGTAGGATTGTTCAACAATCCCACCAGTCAACAAGGCGAGACCCAGGGCCCCGACCAGCGCCGACAGGTAGTTGGGGTGCCCAGCGGACTCGTCACGGGACTCGGGCACGACCCGCAGCGCGAGCCACACCACGAGAACGGCCACCGGCAGGTTCACGAGGAACGCGAGCCGCCACGACCACGCCTGCACCAGCAGGCCACCGACCAGCGGCCCGATGGCGGTGGCGACGCCGGAAAGCCCGGACCACGCGCCGATCGCCCGCGACCGGTCCTCCCGGTTGAACGACGACTGCAGGATCGCCAGCGCACCCGGCGTCAGCAGAGCCGCGCCGACCCCCTGCAGCACGCGCGCCGCCACGAGCACCGGCACCGACCACGCGGCACCGCACAGCAGCGAGGCGACGCCGAACCACACGACGCCGATCACGTAGACCTTGCGACGCCCAAACCGGTCACCCAGTGATCCGGCGATCAGGATCAGCGAGGCCAGCGCGAGCAGGTACCCGTTCAGGATCCACTGCAGATCGGTGACCGAGGCCTTGAACTCGGCACCGATCCGGGGCAGCGCGACGTTGACGATCGTCCCGTCGAGCATCGCCATGCCCGAACCGAGGATCGTCGTGGCCAGCACCGCGCGGGCGCGCGGTGTCCCCCAGGCGATCATGCGCGGCCGATCAAGACGGCCTGTTCAGCGTGGCGACGAACTTGTACCGATCACCCCGGTACACCGACCGCACCCACTCGATCGGGTTGCCCTCGGTGTCGAACGAGTGCCGCGACAGCAGCAGCATCGGCAGCCCGATGTCGGCGCCGAGCAACTCCGCCTCCTCCGGTGAGGCCAGCGCGGTCTCGATCGTCTCCTCGGCGTGGCCCATCTCGACGCCGAACCGCTCGGACAGCACCTGGTACAGCGAGGCACCGGGCGCCAGGTAGCGGCGAAGCCCGCGGAACCGGCCGAGTGCCAGGTGCGTTGTCTCGATCGCCATCGGCTCGTTGTCGGCCAGACGCAGGCGGTGCAGACGCAGGACCTTGGCACCGGGACGCACGCCGAGCAGCCGCGCGAGCTCTGCCTCCGCGGGCATCTCAGAAGCCTCGATCAGCTTCGACGACGGCACGCGGCCCTGAGCGCGCATGTCCTCTGTGTACGAAGACAGCTGCAACCTCTGGGCGACCTTGGGTTCCGCCGCGAAGGTGCCCTTTCCCTGCACGCGGAGCAGCCGGCCTTCCACCGTCAGCTCGGCAAGCGCCTGGCGAACGGTGGTCCTGGAGACGTCGAACTCCGAGGCCAGCGACCGTTCCGTGGGGATCGGCGAACCAGGCGGCAACGCCCTCAACAGGTCGAGCAGGTGCCGCTTGAGACCCCAGTACTTCGGTTCGCGTTGTGCACGCGTCCTGGCGTCCACGCCTGATGCAGGCGTCGTCTCCAGCATGGCCTCCTCCTCGCACTCCACGTCACGCACCACAAGGATGCCTTGTCCGTGTCGTTTCGTGCGTTCGAACCCCCGCCAATCGACACGAAATTGGTCGGACGACTCCGCAACGCTTTGGCAACGTGCTTGACAGGAGCAGTGACGCGGCACACGCTGTTCCACATTGGTCTACACCACTTGGGCGTTCCGGCCGAGGGGCCGGGCTTGCTGAAAGGGCGCGACTGTGAAGGGCTGGAGAGGACTCGCTGCTGGTGCCGCCGCACTGGCAGTGGCCGTGTCGGGATGTGGCACGAGCACGAACAGCGGTAGCGGCACGGAGACCAAAGAGATCACCGTGTGGCTCATGGACGGCTCCGCGCCGACGACCCTGACCGACGCTCTGAACAAGGAGTTCGAGAGCGCGAACGGCATCAAGGTCAAGTACGAGGTCCAGAAGTGGGGCGGCATCCAGGAGAAGCTGACCACGGCACTGGCCAGCAGCACCCCGCCTGATGTCATCGAGCTCGGCAACACCCAGACGGCGAGCTTCGCCGACCAGGGCACGCTGATGGACCTCACCGCGGACGCGAAGCAGTTCAACGAGTCCGAGTACCTCGGTGGTCTCAAGGACTCGCTGACGCTGAACGGCAAGCAGTACGGCGTGCCGTTCTACGCCGCGAACCGCACCGTCATCTACCGCACGGACCTGTTCCAGGCGGCCGGCATCGCGCAGCCGCCGACGTCGCGGGCCGAGTGGATCGACGCGATCAACAAGCTCAAGGCCGCGAACGCGTCCAACCCGGACTTCCAGGCTCTCTACCTGCCTGGTCAGTCCTGGTACTTCCTGCTCTCGCTGATCTGGGACGAGGGCGGCGACGTCGCCACGCAGGACGGCGGCAAGTGGACGAGCAAGCTCGACTCGGCGCAGTCCAAGGCCGGCTTCGAGGCCTACAAGGCGCTCTACGACGCCTCGGCCGCCAAGAAGGCGCCTGCTGACACCGACGAGGCGAAGCCCCAGCAGATGGAGGTCTTCGGCACGGGCAACGTCGGCATGATGATCGGTCTCCCGTGGGAGCTCGCCGGTGCCGTCAAGGCCAAGCCGGACCTCGAGGGCAAGACCTCGGCGTTCGCGATCCCGTCCAAGAAGGCCGGCACGTCCGCGCCGGTGTTCCTCGGCGGCTCGAACCTCGCCATCCCGGCGGCCAGCAAGAACGGTGCGGCGGCCAAGAAGTACCTGGCGCTGCTGTCGTCCAAGAAGTACCAGGAGCAGCTCGCCGCCGGCGGCTCGGTTCCCGGCACCTCGAAGGACACCGCGAAGCTCGCCACCACCCCGCTCGGCAAGGCCATGGCGACCTCGTCGCAGAACGGCAAGGTCACCCCGGTGACGCCGAAGTGGGCGGCCGTCGAGGCGGGCCAGAACCCGCTCAAGGACGCGCTGACCGCGTACCTGTCCGGCGCGAAGACGCTGGACCAGGCGACGAAGGACGCCAGCGACGCCGTCACCAAGGCAATGGGCTAGCCCAGCTGAGATGACGGCCGTCAAGACGACCGAAACGGCAGCGCCGGCCGGGGGCAACACCCCGCCGGCGCTGCCGCCTGCCGTGACGGGTGGCGCCCGCAAGCGCCGCCGGGGCGGTGCCTTCGACCGGGCGCTGCCCTACCTGCTGCTGGCTCCGGCGCTCATCGCGATCCTCTGGCTGATCGGGTTCCCGGTCGTCTCGGTCTTCGTGACGAGCTTCCGCCAGCTCAACCTCGGCGAGCTGGTCCGCGGCGAGATCGTGTGGACAGGCCTCGACAACTACGTGACGGTGCTGCAGGACGAGCGCTTCTGGACCGTGACGCTGCGGACCGTCGCGTTCACTGTCGCCGTCGTCGGCGTGTCGGTGGGCGCGGGCCTGCTGATCGCGTTGCTGATGCGCAAGCTCACCCCGTGGGTGCGGACGCTGCTGCAGGTCACGATGCTGTGCGCGTGGGCGATGCCGATCCTCGCGTCCGCGACCGTCTACATCTGGATGTTCGACCAGAACTACGGAATTCTGAACAAGACCCTGGTGCAGCTCGGTTTCTCGCAGTTCGCCGGGCACTCGTGGTTCGGCACCGGCACGTCGACGCTGACGGTCATCGGCCTGCTCATCGTGTGGCAGGCGATCCCGTTCCTGGCGTTCTCCCTCTACGCCGGACTCGTCGGCATCCCGCGCGACCTCTACGAGGCGGCGGGCATCGACGGCGCGACCGGCCTGCAGACGTTCCGCGCGGTCACGTGGCCGGAGATCAAGTCGCTGCTGCTGATGGTGACGTTCCTGTCGACGCTGTGGGACTTCAAGGTCTTCGCCCAGATCTGGGTGATCAAGGAGGGCGGCCCGAGCGGTGAGAGCACGACGCTCGCCGTGCTGCAGTACCTCGAAGGCATCGCGAAGAGCCACTTCGGTGTCGCGGCCGCGATCAGCGTGCTGATGATGCTCATCCTCGGCCTGATCACGTTCCAGTACCTGCGCAGGCTGCTGCAGACCGAGGAGGGCAAGATCTGATGCTCAAGAAGTCCGCGGCGAACCTCGCGGGTGTCGCACTCGCGTTGTTCTTCCTCTTCCCGACGTACTGGATGATCACATCCGCGTTGAAGCCCAAGGGCATGACGATCACGTCGGACTACGACCTCGTCCCGTTCGTGGTGACGTACTCGAACTTCGTCACCGCGTGGACCAAGCCGGGCTTCCTGTCGTCGCTGGGCAACAGCCTGCTCGTGACGCTCACCGCGGTGCTCGCCGCGATCGTCGTCGGCATCACCGCGGCGGTCGCCATGGCCCGCTTCTCCTTCCGCGGCCGCAAGAGCTTCGTGCTGCTGATGCTCGTCGCGCAGATGGCACCGTTCGAGGCGTTGCTGATCCCGATGTTCCTGATGATGCGGGACCTCGGGCTCTACGAACACCTGACTTCGCTGGTGCTCGTGTACTTCGCCGTGACGCTGCCGTTCTGCGCGTGGACCTTGCGCGGCTTCGTGAACGGCATCCCGGTCGAGCTCGAAGAGGCCGCGATGGTTGACGGCTGCGGCCGCTGGGGCGCCTTCCAGAAGGTGACCCTGCCTCTGCTGGGCCCCGGTCTCGTCGCCACGTCGGTGTTCGCGTTCATCACGGCGTGGAACGAGTTCCTGTTCGCCAAGGTGCTGATCCGCAGCCAGGACAGGGAGACCCTTCCCGTCTGGCTGTCCGGTTTCCAGACCGCGTTCGGCACCGACTGGGGCGGCGCGATGGCCGCCTCCGTGCTCTTCACCGTGCCCGCACTCGTTTTCTTCCTCATCGTCCAGCGCAAGATGGTCGCCGGTGTCACCGCCGGTGCTGTGAAGGGATGACACGTGGATCAGTTGGCCGCTGCCGTTCTGCTGCCCGGATTTCACGGAACGACCGCCCCCGACTGGTTGCTGCGGCGGGTCGCTGACGGCCTCGGCGGCGTTGTGCTCTTCGGGCGCAACGTCGTCGACGACGCCCAGGTGACCGCGCTGTGCGGTGAGCTCCGCTCGGTGCGCCCGGACGTGGTGATCGGCATCGACGAGGAGGGCGGCGACGTCACGCGTCTCGACGCGGGCCGCGGCTCCGAGGTCCCCGGCAACCACGCCCTGGGCGCGGCGAACGACCTGGACCTGACCCGTTCGGTGGCCGCGTCCATCGGTGCCCGCCTCGCCAAGTGCGGGATCTCGCTGAACCTGGCGCCGTCCGCCGACCTCGTCCTGACCCTGGACGACCCGATCATCGGTGTCCGCGCGTTCGGCTCGGATCCTCAGCTGGCCGCTCGTCACGTGGCGGCGTGGGTCGAGGGTCTCCAGGCCGTGGGCGTTGCCGCGTGTGCCAAGCACTTCCCGGGCCACGGAGCGTCCACTGAGGACTCTCACGAGCAGCTCCCCGTTCTCCCGCGCACCGAGGAACAACTCCGCGCGGTCGAGCTCGTGCCGTTCCAGGCGGCGGTGAACGCGGGCGTCCGCTCGATCATGACCGGCCACCTCGTCGTCCCCGAGTGGGGCAGCGCGCCGGTGACGTTGAACAAGCACGCCATCGACCTGCTGCGCACCGAGCTCGGTTTCACCGGCGCGGTGATCACCGACGGCCTGGACATGAAGGCGGTGGGCGGCGACCTGGCTCACGGCGCGGTGCGCGCGCTGGCCGCCGGTGTGGACGCCCTCTGCCTGGGCGGAATGGCGCTCGACGACACCGATCTGCAGTGGCTGATCGACTCGATCGTCGCCGCGGTGAAGTCCGGTGACCTCTCCGAGGAACGCCTGACCCAGGCAGCCGCGCGTTCGCTGGCCCTCGGCCTGCCACCGTCCACAGTCGACGCTCACGACGCCGAGATCGGTCTCACAGCCGCTCGACGTGCGGTGGAGGTCCGCGGCCGGGTTAGTGTCGGTACCGACCCGGTCGTCGTCGACCTGGTCGTGGACCCGTCGATCGCCGTCGGCGACGTCCCGTGGGGCCTAGGCCCCTACCTGCGCGAGGTGCTCCCCGGCACCGAGGTGATCGCCGCCCGCGACATCTCCGCCGACGAAGTTGCGAAAACCGCGGGCGACCGCACGATTGTCGTCGTGACCAGGGACGCCCACCGCCACACCAGCGCTCGACAACTGGTAACAAACTTAACTAATCTGGGCTCGGACGTGGTGCACGTAGAAACCGGCGTGCCGGGTCCGGACCTGGGCAGCGTCGCCCGCATCGACACCCACGGCGGTTCTCGGGTGAGCCTCCGAGCCGCGGCCGAGCTGATCCTGAAAGGCACGACATGACCACGCCCCAGCCAGGCCGGCACATGGCGGCGGAGATCGCCGAGCAACCGTCGATCTTCTCTTCCCTGTACGCCAACCGCGCCTCGATCGCCGAGGTGGCCGCGGTGATCCGCTCGCGAGCCCCGCGCTTCGTGCTCTTCGCGGCCCGCGGCTCCAGCGACCACGCCGCGATCTACGCCAAGTACCTCACCGAGATCCTGCTGGAACTCCCGGCCGGCCTGGTCTCCGCCTCGACCACGACGTTGTACGGCGCCGAGCCCGACCTGCGTGACGTGCTGCTGGTGACGGTGTCGCAGTCCGGCGGCTCCCCCGATCTGCTGGAGGTCACCGCCTCCTACCGCAGGCGCGGTGCGTTGACCGTGGCCGTGACCAACACGGCCTCCTCCCCCCTGAACGCGGCCGCCGAACTGTCGGTGGACGTCTCCGCGGGCGTCGAACACGCCGTCGCCGCCACCAAGACCTACTCGGCCACCCTGCTGGCCCTCTACCTGCTGATCGACGCCGTGCGCGGCGGCAACGGCGAGGCTGCCGCGTCGTTGGGCGACCTGGCCCAGGTGACGCTGGACCAGTCCGCTCCGACCGTCGAGGAGGCCGTGCGCCGGTACCGGTTCGTGGACCGCGTCCTCACCACGGGCCGTGGCTACTCCTACGCGACCGCCCTGGAAGCGTCTTTGAAGCTCGCCGAGACCTCATACCTGGCCGCCCGCGCGTACAGCGGCGCCGACCTGCTGCACGGCCCGGTGGCCGCGGTGGACGGCGAGACGGCGGTCCTGGCGATCACGTCCCTGGGCAAGGGCGGCGAATCGCTGCGCGACGCACTTGACGTGGTGCACCAGCGCGGTGCGGACGTCGTGGCGGTCGGGTCGGCCTCCGAGAAGATGGGCGCCACCCTGTCCATCGCCATCCCGGAGACGGCGGAGGAAGTGGCCCCGGTGCTGGAAATCCTTCCCGTGCAACGCCTTGCCTACGGGTTGGCACTTGCACGCGGCGGTGACCCGGACAGCCCGCGGGGCCTGAACAAGGTCACCCGCACGCTCTAGTCCGAGACTGTCAGACCGGCTGAGTACGTTGAAACGCAGGGGTTCCCAGTTCAAGGGGACCCCTGCGTCAGCGTTGAGCCCTACTGGCCCGCGGTGGCGTATCCAGCGGAAACAGGCCGCGCCGGCACCTCGGCGTCGAACACGACCTGACCGTCCACCCACACCTTCTTCGGGCGCAGGTCGTCGTCCCACCACACCAGGTCCGCGACAGCACCCGGCGCGAGACGACCGAGACCGGACTCACCGATCACCTCGGCCGGCACGATCGTGGCCGACGCCAGCGCATCCGCCACGGGCACTCCGACGGACACGATGTTCCGCACCGCGCGGTCGAGCGTGAGCGCCGAGCCGGCGATCGTGCCCTCCGGCGACCGCGGCACGCCGTCCTCGGTGAGCAGCACGTCGGCCCCGCCGAGGTGGTAGCGGCCAGGCGGCATCCCAGCAGCGGCAACGGCATCGGTGACCAGAGCAACCCTGGCCCCTGCGGCGTTGAACACCAGGCGGCACACGTCCGGCCCCACGTGAGCCAGGTCCGCGATCAGGCCGAGCGTGAAGCGTTCGTCGACCAGCGCCACGCCGGGCACGCCAGGTTCCCTGTGCCCCAACGGCCTCTGCGCGTTGAACAGATGTGTGACCATCCGTGCCCCGGCGTCGGCGGCCGCACGAGTCTGCTCGCCGGTGGCATCGGAATGCCCGACGGCGACGAGCACACCCGCCTCGACGAGCCGGCGCACGGCTTCCAGACCGCCCGGCTGTTCCGGCGCCAGCGTCACCATCCGCAACGCGCGCCGCAGCGCGTCGTCCTCGAGCAATGCGGAAATCTCGTCAGGCCCCGGCTCGACCATGAACGAGGGGTCGTGCACCCCGGCCCGCTTGGGCGACAGAAAAGGGCCCTCGAGGTGCACGCCTAGGGGGCGCGCTCCCACTCCGTCCGGCAACGCGGCCGAGGCGGCGAGCACGGCGCGTGCCTGCCTCAGGACCACGTCCACCGGCGCGGTGATCAGCGTCGGCAGGAAGCGGGTCACACCGGTGGACGGCAGTGCTTCTGCCACGAAGCGCATGCTGTCGGCGTCCACCTCGGCGAAGTCGACGCCCACGGCGCCGTTCACCTGGACGTCGACTAGCCCTGGTGTGAGCAGTCCGCCGGACAGGACCTCCGCGCCGGGTGGTGCCTCACCGGTGGTCACCTCGACGATGCGGCCGTCCCTGATCCGCACCGAGGCAGGACCGACGATCGTGCGACCGAGCAAAGCGCGCGGTGCTGCGACAACGGCGTCCAAGATCCCTCCTAGAATGGTCCAGACCATTATGGCGACAACACGGGTTCCCGTCACCTGTAGTTAAGAGATAACCATCTTACAACCCAGTCGGTGAATCATGGCCGTTCCGACCGGGATGCACGAAGGGTGCGCGGAAGATGAACATCCGTGGCGCATACTGGTCATCAGACATCCGAGGTCTACAACGAGTTGAGGGTGCCGTGGCAGTCACTGACGATGCGATCCTGCGCGTCAAGGAGATGATCGTTTCGGGCGAGCTCAAGCCCGGCGACCGCCTCCCGCGTGAGGCTGACCTGGCCGAACGTCTCGGTCTGTCGCGCAACTCCCTGCGCGAGGCCGTGAAGGCGCTGTCACTCGTCCGAGTGCTCGACGTCCGCCAGGGCGACGGCACCTACGTCTCGTCACTGCGCGCCGACGACCTCCTCGGCGCCCTCTCCTTCGTCCTGGATCTGCACCGAGGCGAAGATTCGGTGCTCGAAGTCCTCCAGGTCCGCCGCATCCTCGAGCCCGCCGCCGCCGCGATGGCAGCCCAGCGCGTGGACCCGGACGAGATCATCAAGCTGCGGGCGCTCTGCGACGCCGCCGAGTCCGCGAAGTCGGTCGAAGAACTCGTCGAACACGACCTCGACTTCCACCGCGCCATCGCCCAGTGCTCGGGCAACGCCTACCTGGCCCAGCTCCTCGACACCCTGGCCGGCCCCACCGTCCGCGTCCGCATCTGGCGCGGCATCACCCAGTCCAACGCCGTCGACCGCACGGTCGCCGAGCACCGCGCCATCGTCGACGCACTGGCCGCCCACCAGCCGGAGCTCGCCCGCAGCTGGTCCACGGTGCACGTGGCCGGCGTCGAGCAGTGGCTTTCAGACCTGGCGTAGCTGCTCCAGCACCGCACGCACGGCGGGCTGCCCGTCCGCCCGATGCCGCACCACCGCCGACACGGTCCGGAACACCTGCTGCGTCAACGGCCGCAACGCTACGCCAGGCCTCCGCGCCACCGACGGCACCAAAGCAACGCCCAACCCAGCCTCGACAAGCCCGCACATAACGCCAAAATCATCGCAATAAGCCTGCGCCCGCGGCACGAACCCAGCAGCACCACACGCCCGTTGGGCCAGCTCGTGGCACGAAGCATCGGTGCGGGGCATGATCCACGGCCGATCAGCCAGCAACGCCAGATCCACGGAATCCTGCTGCACCAACGGATCCGACAAAGGCAAAGCAACGTTCACCGGCTCCACGAACAACTCGAACGACTCGCAGGACTCGGGCAGCGAGCGCGGCATGATGTTGTACGAGTGGATGACCGCGATGTCGATGTCCCCGCGCCGCAACGCGGGCAGCGACGCCTCGGGCTCCATCTCGTGCACGAAAAGCTCCACATCGGACCCGTGCGCCGAACGAAGCACCTGGATCACGCGCGGCAGCAACGCGGCGACGGACACGAACGCCCCGACGCGCACCACACCGGAAACAGACGTCCGCAGCGAAGCCAGATCTGCCTCCGCCGCGGCCAGCTGATCCAGAACCAGCTGCGTGTGCGCGGCCAGCACGTGCCCGGCGCGCGTCAACACCAGCTTTCGCCCCTCCCGCTCGACGAGAGCAACCCCGGCCTCGCGCTCCAAAGCAGCCAGCTGCTGAGAGACCGCCGGAGAGGTTACGTGCAGAGCCTCGGCAGCGGCCGTGACCGTGCCGTGAACCGAGAGAGCGTGGAGCAAACGCAACCGTCGCACATCCAACACAAAGCTCAGCTTAACGTTCCGAGCAGAACTTCTAACTGGAACTTTGCATAAACCAGAGCCAAGCTTGAGTCATGTTCGGACGAGTGCTGGTAGCGATGGTCACCCCGTTCACCCCCGACGGTGACCTGGACATCAAGGGTGCGCAGGAGCTGGCGGCGCACCTCGTCGACAAACAACAAGTGGACGGACTGGTCGTCAACGGCACGACCGGCGAGGCGCCCACCACGACCGACAGCGAAAAAGCCCAGGTCATCAAGGCTGTCGTGGAAGCCGTCGGTGACCGCACCAAGATCCTCGCGGGCGTCGGCACCAACTCCACCCGCCACACCATCGAGCTCGCCCGTCAAGCCGAGGAGAACAGCGCCGACGGCCTGCTCGTGGTCACGCCGTACTACAGCAAGCCCACGCAGGAAGGCGTCGAGAACCACTTCAAGCAGGTGGCCAACGCGTCCGGACTGCCGGCCCTGCTCTACGACATCCCCGGCCGCACGGGCACGGCGATCGAGACCGACACGCTGATGAAACTCGCTGAGCACCCGCGGATCGTCGGCGTGAAGGACTGCAAGGTCGACCTGCTGGCGACGGCCAAGGTCATCGCCGAGACCGGGCTGGACTTCTACTCCGGCAACGACGAGCTGATCCTGCCGCTCTACTCGATCGGTGGCGTCGGCACGGTCAGCACCGTCGGCCACGTCGTCGGCAACGAGATCAAGGCGATGCTCGACGCCTACGACGAGGGCGACAACAAGGAAGCGCTGCGCAGGCACCAGGCCATGCTGCCGGTGATCACCGCGATCATGACCCGCGAGCCCGGTGCCGTCGCGGTCAAGGCCGCGCTCAACCTGCTCGGGCTGCCGGCGGGCCCGGTCCGCGAACCGCTCGCCGAGGCCACGCCCACCCTCATCACCGAGCTGAAGGCGCTGTTCTAAAGCGCGTACACCCGGCGAGCAGTGCCGGCGAAGATCGAGGCCTGCTCGTCGGGTGACAGCTCCGACACCAACTCCTGAGCCGCCCCAAGCCATTCGCCATACGAAGCCGCCAGCAAGCACACCGGCCAGTCCGAGCCGAACATCAGGCGATCCGCACCGAACGCGTCGAGCACGACCTCGAAGTACGGGCGCAGCAAAGCGACGTCCCACGACTTCCAGTCAGCCTCGGTGACCAGCCCGGACAGCTTGCACGTCACGTTCTCGTGCGCCGCCAACGACCGCATGAGCTCGGCCCACTCACCGACATGGCCACCGATCTCGGGCTTCGAGCAGTGGTCCACCACAAAAGAAACCTGAGGCAGCGCCGCCACGGTCCGGCGCGCGGCGGGCAGCTGATGCGGCAACGTCAGCAACTCGTAGATCAGGCCGTGCGCCCCGACAGCGGCAAGCCCGTTCCACACGTCCTTGCGGCACAACCACTCCGGGTCCGGCTCACCTTGCACCTGATGCCGGATCCCGCGCAGCCACGAGCCATCAGGACCACCCGTCAACGACGCCAGCGCGTCGCCCACGGCGGGGGAAGTCAGATCAGTCCAGCCCACCACCGCGCTGACGACGTCCGAAGAAGCCGCCACCGCCAGGAACTCCGGCGTCTCCTCCGGCACGCACACCGTCTGCACCAGCACGGAAGCGGAAGCCTCAGGCGCCGCCGCGATGAAGTCCGGTTCCAGGAACGACCGCCGGATCGCGCCCATCGGCGGATCGGTGATCCAGTCCTGGTCACGAACCGACAGGTCCCAGAGGTGGTGGTGAGCGTCGACGATCACGGCGTCGGAACCTCCGGGTCGATCAGGTTCAACGCCTTCAGCTCGTTCCACAGGTCCGCGGGAATCGAAGCCGAGAAGTAGGCGGCGTTCGAGTTCATCTGCTCAGCCGTCCGAGACCCGATCACCACCGACACCACGGCCGGATGCCCGAGCGCGAACTGGATCGCCACCTCCGGCAACGTCACGCCGTGCCGCTCGCACACCGCCGCGATGGAACGAGCCCGCTCCACCAGCTCCACAGGCGCGTCGTCGTAGTTGTACTTCGCATCAGCGGCCACGACGGGCTTCGACAGCAGCCCGGAGTTGAAGACGCCACAGGCCACCACCGAAACACCGCGCTCAACGCACGCGGGCAGGAACGAGGCCAGCGCAGGCTGCTCCAGCAACGTGTACCGCCCGGCCAGCATCACCACGTCGATGTCGGTCTCGCGGACGAACCGCTCCGGCATCTCCCACTGGTTCATGCCGACGCCGATCGCACCGACGACACCCTGCGACCGCAGCTCCTCCAGCGCCGGATAAGCCTCACCGACGGCGGACGCCCAGTGGTCGTCCGGGTCGTGGATGTAGACGATCTCCACCCGGTCGGTGTCCAGACGCTCCAAAGAGGACTCGATGGACCTGCGAACACCATCCGCCGAGTAGTCCCGAACGCGCCGGAAGTGACGAGGAACCGCGAAGCCCTCGTCGTCGAGCCCGGAGCCGTCGAACGGTTCCAGCAACCGCCCGACCTTCGTGGAGATCACGTACTCGTCGCGCGGACGGCCTGCCAGAGCGACGCCCAACCGCCGCTCCGACAGGCCGAGGCCGTAGTGCGGCGCGGTGTCGAAGTACCGGACTCCGGTCTGCCACGCCGCCTCGACCGCACCGAAGGCCTCCTCGTCGGAGATCTCCCGGTACAGGTTTCCGATCGGCGCGGCGCCGAAGCCCAGACGAGATACAGCAACCTTCACGGCAGCTCCCACACGAGTCGCACATCGGGTTCAGCGCCGGAGTAGTCGTCCTCGACCTCCAGCAGCTCTGCCATCCGAGCCTGCCACGGAATGTTCGCCGGGTGAGTGGCCAAATGGGCCCTCATCGCCTGGTAGTCGTCCACCTCGACGAGGTGGAACAGCTCGCGGCCGGACCTCCAGATCCGCCACGAGTGCACCCCGGCCTCGCGCAAGGCGCCGTCCAGTTCCAAAGGAATCGTGGCGTGAACGCGGTCGTAGTCAGCCTCGCGGCCGGCCTTGAGACGCGTGTGCAGCGCGACGGTCTCCACGGATCACTCCTGCTTCTGACCGGTCGCGAACCGGGTCACGATCAGCGCGAGGATGATCACCGCGCCGTACGAGGCCTTGATGTAGAAGCCGGAAACACCCTGCAACCGCAGGATCTGCTCCACGAGCCCCAGCATCAGCACACCGGACAGAGCACCGAACAGCGTGCCCTTGCCTCCCTGCAGCGAGATGCCGCCGATCACCGCGGCCGCGAAGACCTGGAAGATCATGCCCTCGCCCTGCGTCGCGGCCACCGAGCCGAGCCGCCCGGTCATCAGGATGCCCGCGACGACGGCCAGCACGCTGCCGATGATCAGCACGATCCACACCACGCGGTCCACCCGGATACCGGCGGCACGCGCGGCCTCCGAGTTGCCGCCGATCGCGTACAACGAGCGTCCGGCGCGCAGGTACTTCAGCACGAAGATGCCCACCGCGTAACAGAGAACGCAGATCCACACCGCCGCCGGCAGTCCGAGCCACGTCGTGGAACCCAGGTACAGGAACGACTCCGGCACGTCGATCAGCGACTTGCCCTCGGTGATCGCGAGCTGCAGACCGCGCAGCATCGTCAGCATGCCCAGGGTCACCATGAACCCGGACAGGCCGACCTTCAGGATCAGGAACCCGTTCAGCCCACCGATCAGAACGCCGATCAGCAGGCACAACGGCAGTGCCATCCACGCGGACAGACCCACGTCGAGCCCGCCGGCGGACGCGGGGATGATCAACGCGACGGCCAGCGCGGGTGCGAGACCGACCGTCGACTCGAGCGACAGGTCCATCTTGCCGACGATCAGGATCATCGCCTGCCCCAGCACCAGCAACGACAGCTCGCTCTGCTGGGTCAGCACCGCGATCAGGTTGCCGGGCGTCAGGAAGATCGGCGACAACACGGCACCGATGATCAGCAAGATGATGATCACCGGGACAAGAGCGAGGTCCTGGTACCGCGCGAACTGGAACTTCTGCTTCCCAGGCGGCGTGGGAGCCGAGACCGGCGGAGTCATGGCTTTGGTCATTCCGAGCTCATTCCTTCAATGGCGGCGATGAGTTCCTGGTCGCGCCAGCCGCGCGAGAACTCACGCACGACCTCGCCGTGGAACATCACCAGAACACGGTCGCAGACCCGCAGGTCGTCCAGCTCGTCGGAGACGACGATCGCCGCCTTGCCCCGGCGTGCCTGCGCGTCGACCACCCCGAGCAGCGACTCCTTGGACTTCACGTCCACACCCGCGGTCGGGTTGATCAGCACCAGCACGGACGGGTCGCCGGCGAGTGCCCGCGCCATCACGACCTTCTGCTGGTTGCCGCCGGACAGGTCGGACACCGGCTGGTCCGGCCCGGCGGCCTTCACGTCATAGGAAGCGATCGCGGTGGACCCGGCGGAACGCTGCGCCGACGGCCACACGAAGGAACCCGCCGTGCTCATCGTCGCGTTCTCCGCGATCGACAGGTCCAGCACGAGCCCTTGGTGGTGCCGATCCCGTGGCACACAGCCGATCCCGGCCTTCAAAGCCGCCGGAACGTCACCACCGCGAACAGCCGATCCATCCACCGAGATCGAACCGGTAGAAGGCTTGCGCAGCCCGTAGACGGTCTCGGCGAACTCGTGCTTGCCCGACGACGCACTGCCCGCGAGCCCGATGACCTCACCGCGCGTCGCCGACAGCGAGACGCCGGAGAAGTGGTCCCCGCTCAACGAGGACACCGTCAGCACGAGATCCTCAGACGACGGCCGGTCGTCACCGCTGGGCACGTTCAGCCCACCGGCCTCACCGGTCATCGCCTCGATCAGGTCCGGCTTGGACATCTCGGCGACCGGAGCGGTGACGATGTGCCGCGCGTCGCGGTAGACCGTCACCGTCTGGCAGACCTCGTAGACCTCCTGCAGGTGGTGGGAGATGAACAGGAACGTCACTCCCTTGTCCTGCAACGACCTCATGCGGTCGAACAGCCGCTCGATCGCCGGGCCGTCGAGCTGCGCGGTCGGCTCGTCGAGGATCACGAACCGCGAGCCGATCGACAGCGCCCGTGCGATCTCGACGAGCTGCCGCTGTTCGACGGTCAGCGCGGACACCAGTTCGTCCGGGTGCACTGCCACGTCGTACGTCTCCAGCAACTCGGCAGCCTGATGCCGCAGCTTCTTCCAGCTGATCATCCCGCCGCCGAGGTCCTGCCTGTTGATGAACAGGTTCTCGGCGACCGACAGTTCCGGCACGACGGTCGACTTCTGGTACACGCAAGCGACGTGACGCCGCCACGCCGCGCGGTCGGCGACGGGCGGCGCGGGCTCGCCGAAGAAGCTGACCTCGCCCGCGTCCGGCACCTGCATGCCGGTCAGGACGGAGACCAACGTCGACTTGCCCGCGCCGTTGCGACCGACGAGCGCGTGCGACTCACCAGCTCGGATCTCGATGCCCACGTCGTCCAACGCGAGTGTGCGCCCGAACCTCTTCGTCACGCCACGCGCGACAGCCGCGAAGTCGTTCATCAGATCTGGTTACCCCAAAACGCCTTGTCGTCCACGTTCTCCTTGGTGATCAGCGGCGCGGGCAGCTGGTCCTCCAGGCGGCCACCGCCGACGTCGACGATCGTGGAGTCGTGGTCGGTCTTGCCGGGCTGGAACGTCTTGCCCTCGACCGCGGCCTTGGCGTAGAAGAGCGCCCACTGCGCGTAGAGGTCGGCCGGCTGCGAGACGGTCGCGTCGATCTCACCGTCGCGGATCGCCTTCAGCTCCGACGGGATGCCGTCGTTGGAGACGATGAAGATGTGCTTCGGGTCGCTCGGCGGCACCAGCAGGTTCTTCTGCTTCAACAGCTGCAGCGTCGGCGCGAGGAACACACCGCCGGCCTGCATGTAGATGCCGTTGATGTCCGGGTGCTGGTTGAGCCTGGTCTGCAGCGCCGCGGACGCCTTCGGGCCCTCCCAGTCGGTCGGCTCCTCGAACACCGTGATGTTCGGGTAGTCCTTCTTCATGCACGCGGCGAACGCCTCGGAGCGGTCACGGCCGTTGACCGACGACAGCGCGCCCTGGAACTCGATGACCTTGCCCTTGCCACCCAGCTTGTCGCCGAGGAACTTGCAGGCCTTCTCGCCGTACGCCTTGTTGTCCGCGCGCACGACCATGTAGGTCTTGCCCTTGTCCGGACGGGTGTCGACGGTGACGACCGGGATCTTCGCCTTGTCCAGGCGGTCCAGGGTGGACGCGATCGCGCCGGTGTCCTGCGGCGCCATGATGATCGCCTTGGCACCCTGCGACTGCAGCGACTGGGCGTTGGCGACCAGCGTCTCCACCTTGTTCTGCGAGTTGGTGGGGTTCAGCAGGTTGACGCCGAGATCCTTGGCCTTGTCCGGGAAGTACTTGATGTAGGAGTTCCAGAAGTCGGAGTCGGCCCGCGGGTGGTCGGCGCCGATCGGGCCGACACCACTGCTCCCGGTCCCGGTGGACCCGCCACCACAGGCGGACAGTGTGAGTGCACCGGCGAGCGCGAGGCACACCGCAGCGGTGAGGTTGCGACGCTTCATCGTGTCATTTGCCTTTCATGACTGCTTGGGACGCAAGCGCAGGCCATACATGCCACCGTCGACGGCGAGGATCGTGCCTGCGGTGGAACCGGAAAGCGGGCTCGCCAGGTAGGCGATCGCGCCCGCGACCTCATCGGCGGAGACCAGACGACCGTGCGGCTGGCGTGCCTCCAACGCGGCCCGTTCGGCTGCCGGGTCAGGCGCCGAGTCGAGCAGACGGCCCACCCACGGGGTGTCCGCCGTGCCGGGAGCGACCGCGTTGACGCGAATTCCTTCGCGGACGTGGTCGGCGGCCATCGCGAGCGTCAGCGAGTACACCGCGCCCTTGCTGGCCGAGTAGAGAGCACGCTGCGGGAGCCCGGCCCACGCAGCGATGGAGCAGGTGTTGACGATCGCCGCGGACGGCGAGTTCCTGAGGTGCGGCAACGCGGCCCGCGAGACGCGCACCATGCCGAGCACGTTGACGTTGAGGACTTTGAGCCACTCGTCGTCATCGTTCGCCGCGACATCGCCCTGGGAGCCGATGCCCGCGTTGTTCACCACGACGTCGATCCGTCCGAACCGCTCGACGACCTCGTCGATCGCGGCCTTGACGCTCTCGTCGTCCGACACGTCCGCGCGGATCCCGACGAGCGGGTCCTTCACGTCCGGGTTGAGGTCCAGTGCCACGGCCCTGGCACCGCGCGACGCCAGCAGGTTCGCCGTGGCAAGCCCGATGCCGGACGCACCGCCGGTGACGACGGCGACAAGTCCTTCGAAGTCAGTCATTCTCGCCCTCCAGTGCTGTCCACACGGGACCCTCCGGGTACACGTAGTCGGACAGCGTCTCGTCCTTGAGCTGAGCGGAGAATCCCGGCTCGGCGGGTGCCAGGTAACGACCGTTCTCGACGACGGCCGGGTCCAGGAAGTGCTCGTGCAGGTGGTCGACCCACTCGATCACGCGCTCGCCGATCTCGCCGGAGACCGCGACGTAGTCGAAGAACGACAGGTGCCTGACCAGTTCGCAGAGGCCGACGCCACCCGCGTGCGGGCACACCGGGACCTCGAACTTCTTGGCCAGCAACAGGATCGCGATGTTCTCGTTCACGCCGGCGACCCGGCAGGCGTCGAGTTGCAGCACGTCGAGCGCGCCGGCCTGCAGCATCTGCTTGAACACCACGCGGTTCTGCACGTGCTCGCCGGTGGCCACGCGGATCGGGGCCAGCGCGTCGGCGATCGCGCGGTGGGCCAGCACGTCGTCCGGCGAGGTGGGCTCCTCGATCCAGTACGGGTTGTACGGCGCCAGCTCACGCATCCAGCGCACGGCCGTGTCGACGTCCCAGCGCTGGTTCGCGTCCACCGCCACGCGCACGTCCTCGCCGACGACCTCGCGGGCGAGCTTCATCCGGCGGACGTCGTCGTCGAGGCTGCCGCCGACCTTCAGCTTGATCATGTCGAAGCCGTCGGCGAGAGCCTGACGGGCCAGCCCGGCGAGCTTCTCGTCGGAGTAGCCGAGCCAGCCGGGTGAGGTCGTGTAGGCCGGATATCCGTCGCGGGCAACGGTTTCCGCGCGCTCGGCCTTGCCGTGCTCGATCTTGCGAAGGATCTGCAGCGCGTCGTCGGGCGTCAGGGCATCGCTCAGATACCGGAAGTCGACGAGGCTGACGATCTCTTCCGGCGTCATCTGGGCGAGGAACCGCCAGACCGGTAACCCGGCGCGGCGGGCGGCGAGGTCCCACGCGGCGTTGACGACCGCGCCGATCGCCATGTGCGCGACGCCCTTCTCGGGGCCGAGCCAGCGGATCTGCGAGTCGCCGATCAGCTCGAAGTACAGCTCGGCGAGCCCCTTCGCCGACTCCGGCACGTCCTTGCCGACGACGTGCGGTGCCAGCGCCTTGATCGCGGCGGCCTGCACGTCGTTGCCGCGGCCGATGGTGAACGCGAGCCCGTGGCCCTCCGGTCCGTCGTCGGTGCGCAGGACGACGTAGGCGGCCGAGTAGTCCGGGTCCGGGTTCATCGCGTCGGAGCCGTCGAGCTCACGCGAGGTCGGGAACCGGATGTCCAGCACGTCCAGTGCGATGATCTTGGGCATGGGTCACGCCTGCCCGAGGGTCTGGCGTTGTTTCCCGAGGCCCTCGATCTCCAGCTCGACCACGTCACCGGCACGCAGGTACGGCTTGGGCTCCGCCTGGCCGAGCGCGACACCGGCGGGTGTGCCCGTGTTGATGACGTCACCCGGTCGAAGGACAAGGAACTGGCTGAGGTAGCGCACGATCTCCGCCACCGGGAAGATCATGTTCTTGGTGGACGAGTTCTGCTTGATCTCGCCGTTCACCCAGAGCCGCATCTCCAGGCTCTGCGGGTCGGAGATCTCGTCGGCGGGCACGAGGAAGGGGCCGAGAGGGTTGAACGTCTCGCAGTTCTTGCCCTTGTCCCACGTCCCGCCGCGCTCGATCTGGAACTCCCGCTCGGAGACGTCGTGCGAGAGCACGTACGCGCCGACGCACGCCAGAGCGTCCTCTTCGGACTCGAGGTAGCGAGCGGTGCGGCCGATGACGACGCCGAGCTCGACCTCCCAGTCGGTCTTCACGGACCGCCGCGGGACGAGCACCTCGTCGTACGGGCCCACGATCGTGTCGGGCGTCTTGAGGAACATCACCGGCTCGCCCGGGATGTCCGCGCCGGTCTCCTCCGCGTGGTCGCGGTAGTTGAGGCCGATGCAGATGACCTTGCCCGGACGTGCGAGCGGCGGCCCGACGCGCAGGCCTTCGGCGTCGACGGCGCTGAGCTCGCCGGCTTCGAGGGCGGCGCGGACGCGGGCCACACCGTCGTTGGCCAGGAACGCGCCGTCGATGTCCGGAGTGATCGGTAGGAGGTCGTATGTCGTCCCGTCGTCGGTCCTCACTGCGGGACGTTCGTCACCGACCGGCCCCAGGCGCAAAAGCTGCACGGCCGTTCCTCCTCTGGGTCACACCGCACGAAATACATCGGATGTATAGCCCCGGGAGCCCACGTTCGTCTAGGTCCTGACGTGAAGTCGTCCGATGACTAAGAGGAGTCGATCATGAAAATGGTGGCCGCATCACTCCTGGTGGGCGCACTGATCACGCCGTCCGGCCCAACCGAGCCCGTAACCGTTTTCGTGGAGCTGACCTCGACCGCCGCCGTCGACGCGGCGAGCGTTTCACAGGCGCGTTCAGCACGGGACCGCACGTCCGCGTCGGCTTCTCGGGTCGTTTCCCGGTCTGGCGGCCGAGAGGTTGCCCGAACGTCCAACGCCGTGCCGGGTGTCGTTCTCTCGGCGGGAAAGTCCCGCCTGTCCTCTTTGTCCCACATGCCGGAGGTCCGGGCCGTTCACCGGATGGCGCCGAAGAAGCTCACCAACGCGCACGCCGTCCGTCTCACCCGGACTTCCGACGCGTGGAAGTCGTTCGGGCGGTTCGGCGACGGCGTCCGGATCGGGGTGATCGACACCGGGATCGATTACCGGCACGCGGACTTCGGTGGCGGGTCGTTCCCCACCGCGAAGGTCGTCGGCGGCCACGACTTCGCGGGCGACGCGTACACCGGGAAGCCCGGCTCGCTGCCCGAGCCGGACGCCGACCCGATGGACTGCGAGGGCCACGGCACGCACGTCGCCGGGACCGCGGTCGGGTTCGGGGTGAACGCCGACGGGACGACCTATCGCGGGTCCTACGCTTCCGTCGATCTGGACTCGATGAAGATCGGGCCTGGTACCGCGCCCAAGGCGTTGCTCTACGCGTTGAAGGTGTTCGGGTGCGAGGGCGGAACGAACCTGACCGCGCAGGCGCTGGACTGGGCGCTCGACCCCAACGGCGACGGGGACTTCTCCGACCGGCTCGACGTCGTGAACCTGTCGCTGGGCAGCGACTTCGGCGCTCCGGACGACCCCGACGCCCTGTTCGTGCGCAAGCTGACGCAGAACGGCGTGGTGGTCGTTGCCGCCGCTGGGAACGGTGGCGACTTCTACGACGTCGCCGGTTCACCGGGCAACGCTGCCGAAGCGATCTCGGTGGCCAACATCCGGGACGACTTCTCGATGCTGGACGGGCTGGAAGCGTCGGGCAAGCAGTGGCCGGGGCAGTACAGCATCAACTTCAAGGGATCCGTCGATCTCACGTTGCCCGTCGTGCGGCTGTCGTCCGATGTGGACGGTTGCAAGCCGATCTCCGAGAAGCTGGACGCGAAGATCGTCTGGTTGGAGTGGGACGACAACGACGCCACCCGTGCCTGCGGCTCCGGTGCTCGCACGGACAACGCGTGGAAGGCCGGGGCGGCCGGAGTTCTGCTGCCGACCTCGCTGCCGGTGTTCGCGGCCGGGATCGCCGGCAACGCGCACATTCCGGCGTTTCAGCTGACGGCGGCGGCTTCCGCGGCTCTGCGTCCGGCGCTGGAGGCCGGGACGTTGTCGGTGCACATGACCTCGGCCTTGAAGCTCGCCGTGCCGTCGGTCGAACCTTCGATCGCGGACACGATGACTCCTTCTTCGTCGCGGTCCCGTTCGTCGATCTCGGTGGCCGCGCCCGGTGACACGATCTTCTCCGCGGCTGCCGGGACCGCGTCCGACGGCGCTTCGCTGGGCGGGACGTCGATGGCTTCGCCGCACGTCGCGGGTATCGCGGCGTTGCTGCGCGAAGCCCATCCGAAGTGGACTGCCGCCGAGATCAAGGCCGCGCTGATGAACACCGCCGACGGCGTCATTCGCGACTCCGCCGGCGTGCGCGAGGCTCCGATGCGGGTCGGCGCCGGTCGGGTGGACGGGCTCGCGGCGCTGTCGGCGGACGTGCTGGCGTTGGGCGACGCGTCGTTCGGCACGGTCGAGGTGAGCGGGCCGTTGTTGAACAGTCGAACGATCCGATTGTTCAACAAGGGGACGACCTTCGTCAGCCTGCACGCGCGGTACGAGCCCATCACGTCGGTTCCGGGCGTGTCCTTCCTGGTCGCCACGCCTTATGTGGTGCTGCCGCCGGGCGGATCGGCGAAGGTGCACGTCCAGATGCGGATCTGGAACCCGGCGGCGTTGCGCAAGTCGGCCGACCCCACGGTGTCGCCGGCCGAGGGGCGGCAGTTCCTGGCGGAGGCGTCCGGCCTGGTGATGTTCTCGGGCGACCGTTCACTTCGGGTGCCCGTCTACGCGGCGCCGAAGCCGGTGTCGCGGCTGAGCGTGGTGGCCGGACGGGTCGTCGGCGCGGGCCTCGACCAAGAGGGCTACCAGGCCCGCATGACCGTGCTGCAGCTCGGCGCCCGTTCGGGCCGCCTGCCCGACTGCGGCCCTGCGGTGCAGGACGACTGCGCCGTCAACCGCACGGCTCGCGGCGGCGACCTCCGGTACGTCGGTGCCACGGCGACTCCTGAGCTGCTGGCGTTCGGCGTCGCGACCTGGGACACCTGGACCAATCTCGGCAGCAACACCCAGCCGCAGGTGAAGTTCTCGGTGGGCGGCAAGGACTTCGTGACCACCGCCGTCAAGCCGACCAACGACAAGGACGACGTGACCGCCGACATCTGGCTGGCCCGCACCGTCGTCGCCGGCACGAAGGACGTCGTCGACGAGCAGCCCATGAACGGACTCGACGGGTCCATCGACTCGAACGTGTTCGACAGCGATGTCGTGGTGCTGCCGGTGTCGCGGTCGGTGCTGCCCGAGGGCCCGGTGACCTACACCGTCGGCATGGACGGCCGCTACACCGCGCCGGCGGACTCCGACGAGCTCGTCGACGTTGCTCCGTCTGCCGTCTTCTCCTACGAGGTGACCGTTCCGTCACTGTCCACTGTGGTACATCCGGGTGATCAAGTTCCTTCTGGATCGTTGGTGTTGTTCCACCACAACGCGACCGGTAACCGGGTGCTGATCCGGTGACACCCGGTTGGGCGTGCCCGAGGTGAGCGACTCTCGGCATACTCGGTCGGTATGGATCTGGTGGTGGGACTCGACGCGGGCGGCACGTCGACCAGGGCGTTGGTGCTCGATCTCGACGGGGCCCGCCTCGGCCAGGGCGTGGCGGGCGGCGCCAACCCGAACTCGCACCCGCCGTCGGTTGCCGCCGCGCACATCGGCGAGGCCCTGGCGGAAGCGCTGGACGGCCTGGACTCCCGCAAGGTCCGCTCCGGCGTCCTCGGCATGGCCGGCGCGTCGAAGATGACCGACCCGGCGGTGCTCGAGCTCTTCCAGCAGGCGTGGGAAAGCGCGGGCCTGCACTGCCCGATGCGCGTGATCACCGACTGCGAGGCCGCCTTCGCCACCGGCACCTCGTCCCCTGACGGCACGGTCTTGGTGGCGGGCACCGGTTCCATCGCCGGACGTGTGGTGGACCACCGCATGGTCGGCCAGTCCGGCGGCTACGGCTGGCTGATCGGCGACGACGGCTCGGCGTTCTGGCTGGGCCGCGAAGCCGTCCGCGCCACCCTGCGTTTGCTGGACCTCGGCGCAGCTCTCGAAGGCCTCGCCACCGCGGTCCTGACCGCCGCGGGCGCCCGGAACCGCGGCCAGTTGATCAACGCCGTCAACGCCCAGCCACCGATCAAGCTGGCCCAGTTCGCCCCTCTGGTCAGCGCCGCCTACCACCACGGCGACCCGGAGGCCCTGACGATCGTCGCCTCCGCCGCCCGCCTGCTCGCCGACACCGCCTCAGCCGTCCGCAAGCCCTCCGACACCTCACCGATCGTGCTGGTCGGCTCCCTGATCAAGACCCCGGTCGGCACCCACCTGAAGCAGGAACTGCTCACGCGCTGCAACGCCCAGGTGATCATGGCGACCGAAGGCGCGGCGGGCGCGGCCTGGCTCGCGGCCGTTGACGTGCTCGGACCGACCGCTCCTCGCCCTGCTTAGCCCGTTTCGCCAGCGCTCCTCCGTCGCTCTCGGTAACGTCCTCCTCACGCACGTGCAAGGGGGGCCTGCATGACTGATCCACACCAGCTGATCTCGGACTATGAACAGCGCACCGCCGCGCTGCTCGAAAGGCAGCGGAAGCCAAGTCCCAGATCGCGAACCTGACCGGTCGCAGATCCCGAAGATCGACGTCCCGGACGAGCCCGACGACGCGCCTGCTCCGCCGCAGCAGTTCGTGGTGAACGAGGAACAGCAGTACGAGACGCAGCCGCCACCCGCGCCTCGCCCGGCGCGCCGTCCCGTCGAGGACGACGACACGGACTACGACCAGCGCGGCATCTTCAAGAAGGAAGGTGGCTGGTGATGTCCGGCTTCCAGATCGACCTCCAAGCCTTGGAGGTCCACGAACGCGAACTGAAGGCCCTCATCGCAGGCCTCCCCGACGCCGCCGACGCAGCGTCTGACTACTTCGGCAACCCTCAGGCGTGGGGCATCGTCGGCATGTTCTTCGCCGAGATCATGCAGAACTGGACGAACGACGCGGGCGAGTACGTCGACACCGTCAAGAAGGCGGGAGACTCCGTGGTCGAGAACTTCTCCGGTATGCGCCAGACCTACGCCGACCAGGAGGAAGCCATGGCGCAGGCGTTCGGCAAGCTGCGCGAGGGCCTGGACGGGGTGCAGCCGTGAGCGAGGACGGACCCGAGAACATCGGCGAACTGAACCCGCTCAACGCCAGCGAGCCGTCCTCGCTTTCCGACGCCGCCGGGTTCTCGAACTTCGACAGCCCGACGCAGGCGTGGGATGCCGCCGGCATCTTCACCAGTTCAGCCAACCTGATCTACGACGGCTTCAATGGCGACTGGACAGCCGTCCTCGGCGACTTGGCCGGTCTCGGCATGGACCTGCTCGGGTTCGTCACCAACCCTCTCGGCAGCCTGCTGTCGGCGGGCATCGGCTGGCTGATCGAGCACATCGGGTTCCTCAAGGAGGGCCTCGACCTGCTGGCCGGCGATCCGGACGCGGTCAACGCGATGGCGGCGACGTGGAGCAACATCGCCAAGCGCATGCAGGAAACTGCGGACAAGTACTCCGGCACGCTCAACACGTTGAGCGGCGCGCAGGGGGCCGCGATCGACGGCTACCGCAAGACCGTGCAGGACTTCTCGAACGTCGTCGCAGGCGGTGCCGGCCATGCCACCTCGGCTGCACAGGCGATGACTGTCGCGGCCTCGGCGGTCGGCGTGGTCCGCGGAGCGGTCCGGGACGCCATCGCGAGCTTCGTCTCGAACGCGATCATCAAGTTCGCCGCGGCGACGGCCCTGGCCCCGGTCACCTTCGGCGCTTCTGAGGCCGCGTTCATCGCCGACACAGTGGCGGAGGGTGCGATCACCGCGGGCAAGAACGCGAAGAAGATCAGCAAGGTCGTCAAGCAGCTGGAGAAAGTCGCCAACGAGGCCAAGAACTCGCGGAACATGATCAAGGGCACGACCAAGAACCTCGAGAAGACCGTCACGAAGTACAACCAGGACGCGGTCAAGCACGCCAACAAGGCGCTCAACACGGCCAAGAAAGCGCAGGCCGGCAAGCTCGATGCCGACGACGTCAAGAAGTTGAAGGAAATCGGCGAGCAGGGCGAGAAACTCAAGGGCGCCAAGAAGGACGCGATCGACTCGCTGTCGGACACGCGGAAGGACAACCTGCGCGAACGGATGGGCACCGACGACCCCAGGCTGGACCACGCCGGCGACATGCTCGAACGAGAAGTCCCGCTGGGGCCGGGCAGGCCGGAGATCAGCGTGCCGAAGTACCCCAAGATCCTCGGGAACGCCGGTGTCCAGGAATGGAGCGACCAGACGCACCGGGAGGCGGACGGCGGGGTCAAGCAGGACGAGAAGGACGAGGCCTGGCGCAAGTACTGGGCGGAACAGCGGGAAAACGCGCGCAAGCCCGGGCCGTTCCAGCGCATGGAAGGCGACCTGTGATCGAACTGTTCGCGCGCAGAGCGGCCGGACTGTCGCTGGTCGCCCTCACCGCGGTCGTCCCCCTCGCCGCGTACCCGAGCCTCCGCGACTGGGACGCGGAGCTCGCCGGGCGTACCAACTCTTCGTCGACAACCGTTCCTGAGCTCCTGCTCGGCGGCATCGGGATCTGGCTGATCATCGGTACCGGGCTGTGGTGGCACTGGCGCCGCACGACGATGTGGCCGGTCTGGGCGCGCTGGGCCGCGTTCCCCAGCTTGTTCATCTCGGTCTTCACCTGTTTCTCAATCGCGGAGCAGAGGAGCACGCCGATCGCGCTCGCGGTCGGCGTGGGGCTGATCCTGGCCTGTTGGTCGCTGAGCGAAGCGGTGCGGCTCGTCATGACCCGGCCCGTCACCTCGCGACTGGTCTCGTCGACCATGGAGATCCCTTTTCCCACAAGGGGACTCAAGGCTCGGTTGTGCGTCAGAGACGACAGGATCGTGCTGGACGGCCTGGCCTCTCGGCGGAAACGATCACGGGACGTCATCGCAGTGCCGTGGCAGACACTGCGGTCGATCAAGCTGATCGATGTCGAACAGGACATGGTCTGTCAGGTACTGGTGTTCTCCGGTCTGCCAGAGGCGAACACACGCGAGTTCGATGTGACACCTGGACCCGCGCTTCACTTGGTCGGCACCGCACGTGAGTTGCTCGTTCCGGTCACGGAAGAAGTGGGTCGTGCCGTCTTGCGAGCGGCCGAAATCCGGTCGGCCACCATCGAGGTCGACGAAGAAGATCTCACCGAAGGCGAATGGCACCGGAAGAGCGGCGCCAGGAGGACCGATTCGCTCACCGACGCTCAGCGTCGCGCGGGCGCACACCACCGCACCGACTACCGGCCGTACAAAATGGCCGTTGTGGCGGGGTTCCTGCTGATGCCACTGCTCATGCTGTCGGGCATGACACTGTCTCTCGCCGCCGGTTCCAAGAAGTGGCAGGAGCAGTTCTACGTCGTGGACGGCGTGGTGAAACCGTGGAACGTCGTGATCCTCGGGGTCGGCTCGATTCTGTTCCTGTTCTTGCTGAACCGCTTCGTGATGAAGCCCTTCTTCAGTTTCATGGAAGGGCAGAACTTCATCGAGGCGTTCCCCGAGCCACCTGCGCCGCCGAAGAACACCGGCACGGTGCCAGGGTCGGGCAGGAAGCGGAAGAAGCGCTAGGCGCTACAGATCACACCCGGTCCGTCACGTTCCGTCAACGAACACCGTGCCTGTCTGCCAAAGTGCAGAGATGACACATCTACTCGCGGACGCAGGCAGCGCCGGCTACGTGATCGGCCGGCTGGTGGGCTTCCTCTTCGTCCTGGGCATCATCGTCGGAGTGATCGTCGCGATCATCGCGCTCAGCACGAGGAACAAGCGCGGCCAGGCGCGGCAGCAGGAGCAGTACTGGGCCCAGCAAAGAGCGCAGCAGCGGTACGGACATCCTCAGCAGCAGCAGTACCCGGTCCAGCAGCACCCGCAGCAGGAGCAGTTCCCGCCGCAGACCTAAGCGGCGGTCTCAGACACCTGGGGATGACGGAAGCCGGGGTGGCCCGCAGGCAGCGCACGGCGCAGCAGCCACCCCGACACCAGGATGCAGACGATCTGCAGCGGCCACGACAGCAACGCACGAACCGTGGCCAGCCAGACGACCTGAGCATCGAGCCACAACGGCGTGAACACGGCGACGCGCAGCACGTACTGCCCGACCCAGGCCCACGACGCGACCGAGTAAGCGCGCAAAAGGGCAGGATCCCGCCGCCACCGGGTCTTCTGGCCGAGCAGCGTCCCCACCACCACGCCGAGCAACGGCCAGCGCACCGCGATCGAGCCCGCCCACGCCAGGGCCGAGGCCACGTTGGACAGCAGCTGGATGAGGAAGAAGTCCTCGACGCGCCCGGTGTACAGCGCCACCAACGCGGCTGCCACGACGAGCAGCACGGACAGCACCACGGCTCGGGGCTTCTCGCCGCGCACGAAGCGGAACACGCCGATCACCACGCCGCACAGCACGGCGACCACGGCACCTGCGCCGATCGAGTGACCCCACAGCAGCCAGCCCGCGACGAACGCCAGTGGTGGCAGGGAGGCGTCGAGGGCGCCGCCCCGGCCTCCGAGCAGTGATGCGAGCGACTCCTGGCGCACGTCGGTCATGATTCCAGACTGCCTTAGGCGAACCTAAGTCAGGTAACGGACCTATATCGGGGATTGACCCGGGTGAAGCAGGTCACTACCGTCACCGGAAATCGTCTGGAAAGTTAACAGACAGGAGCGGACCTAATGCGTGCCGGAAGCCCACGACTGCTGCGGGAGATCAACGACCGCGCAGCCATCGAGGCTTTGCTGCGCAACGGGCCGCTGACCAGGTCGGAGTTGGAGGGCCTGATCGGCCTCTCCAAGCCGGCGACCGCACAGCTGCTCACCCGGCTGGAAACCGCCGACACCGTGGTCCGCAACGGACTGCGCGGCGGTGGACGCGGGCCGCGTGCCCAGCTGTGGTCGGTCAACGGGGCCCTCGCGCACATCGCGGCCATCGACCTCACCCCCGAGACGGTCGACATCGCGATCGCGGACATCTCCGGTGCCGTGCTCACCGAGCACAAGGCGCCGATGCCCGCGAAGCACGGAGTGCTCGAGGCGTTCGTGAGCGCGGTCGGCAAGGCGTGCGGGCAGGCAGGCCTCGCTCCTGACCAGCTGCTGCACGCCGTGGTGGGCTGTCCCGGAGCGGTGAACCCCGCGAACGGCGAGCTCGCTTACGCACCACATCTGCCCGGCTGGAGCGGTTTCGACATGCCCGGCCGGTTGCGGGAGCAGCTCGCGACCTCGGTGAGCGTCGAGAACGACGTGAACCTCGTCGCGCTGGAGGAGATGGTCGCCGGCAGGGCCACCGAGGTGCGCGACTTCGTCGTCATCTGGCCCGCGGACCTCGTCGGTGCCGCTGTCGTGATCAACGGGGTGCTGCTGCGCGGCGCTTCCGGTGGTGCGGGCGAGATCGACGGGCTGATGATCCCCGACCGCGCCTCGGCCGACACCGACACCGATCGGTCCGGCGGGTCGTACGGCGAACTGCTCAGCAACGTTGCGATCTGCAAGCTCGCCAGGGCTCACGGGCTCGCCGCGCGCAACGGCCACGGTGCCGTGCGCAAGGCGTTGGCCGCGGGACCTGCGGGCCGGGAGTTCATGGTCGATCTCGCCAAGCGCATCGCCACGGGCGTGGCTAGCGTCGTCGCGGTGCTCGACCCGGAACTCATCCTCCTGTCCGGCGACATCGCCCAGGCAGGGGGAACCACGCTGAACGATCTCGTTGCCGCGGAACTGCGGCAACTGGTGGTGCCGCGAACACCTCTCCAACTGGCTTTGGTGACCGGGAAGCCGGTGCGCAGCGGCGCACTGCACTCGGCACTGGCAGTGGCACGCGAGACGGTGTTCGGCTTGCCGGCAGCCACCACGGCTCCATTCCGCGGCCCTGTGGTCGCCGGGTCCCCACGTTGATCGAGAAGGAGTGCACATGCGCAAGCACACCCGTGCTGCCTTGCTCTGTGTCGCCGCAGCGCTGACCCTCACCGCATGTGCGGCGGGCAAGGGTGGCGGCGCGAATTCCGAAGCCGCAGCTGCTCCTGGCAAGGACGACAAGCTGACCCTCACGGTCTGGAGCAACTACTCCGACCGCGAGTACGAAGAGGTCACCAAGGCCCTCAAGACGTTCAACAAGAAGTTCCCGAACATCGAGATCAAGCACGAGGGCTCGCAGGACGACGACAAGATCACCGCGGGTATCCGTTCGGGCAACACGCCCGACGTCGCGCTGTCGTTCACCACGGACAACATCGGCTCGTTCTGCTCCACCGGGGCGTTCCAGCCGCTGAAGCCGTACCTGGAGCGCGACAAGGTCGACCTGAACCAGATCACGCCGGCCGTGCGCGAGTACACCGAGTACAAGGGCAACCGCTGCGCGATGCCCATGCTCACCGACGTCTACGCCATGTACTACAACCAGGGCATGCTGACGGAGGCCGGAATCGCGGCCCCGCCGAAGACGCTGGACGAGCTGTTCGAAGACACGAAGAAGCTGACCAAGAAGGCGCCGAACGGCGACATCGAGGTCGCGGGTTACCTGCCCACCATGGGCTTCTACGCCAACCGCCCGACCATCCTGGCGCCGTCCTTCGGTGCCGAGTGGGCGACCAAGGACGGCAAGTCGGCGCTCTCCACCTCGCCCGGCTTCACCGAGATGATGACGTTCCAGAAGAAGCTCGTGGACTTCTACGGCTTCGACGCGCTGGAGCGCTTCCGCGCCGGTCTCGGCCAGGAGTACTCGGCCGACCACGCGTTCCACCAGGGCAAGATCGCGATCATGATGGACGGCGAGTACCGCACCGCCTTCCTCAAGGACCAGGCGCCGCAGATCAAGTTCGGCACGGCTCCGTTCCCGACCTGGAAGCCCGCCGACTACGGCACCGCCTTCACCACCGGCACGATCATGGGCATTCCCAAGGGCGCCAAGAACCCCGGCGCCGCGTGGGAGCTGATCAAGCACCTGTCGTTCGACACCGACACGATCGTCGACCTGTCCAACGCCATCAAGAACGTCCCGAGCACCAAGGCCGCGATGGACAGCTCGAAGCTGGAAGTCGACGAGCAGTTCAAGACGTTCATCGACCTGGCCAAGAGCGACAAGCTCAAGGGCAACCCGGTCACCCCGATCGGTGACGCGCACATCAAGGCCGTGACCGACTTCGCGGTGTCCTACACCTCGGGCAAGGAGCCGGATCTGGCTGCGGGCCTGAAGCAGGTCGACCAGAACATCGACGACCAGGTCGCCAAGAGCGGTAAGTAAGGGATTCCCAGATGACCGCCACGCTCGGCGCTCGGCCCGCCCCCGGCAGGGGGCGGGCACGTGCCCGCCACCGTCTCGCCGTGCTCGGGTTCATGGCCCCGGCCATCATCGGCTTCGTCCTGTTCTTCGGTTATCCGCTGGTCGCCACGGTCATCTTCAGCTTCACGAAGTACGACCTGATCAACGCTCCGGAGTTCACCGGTCTCGACAACTACACGTTCATGTTCAAGGACCCCTTGTTCATCAAGGCGATCCAGAACACGCTGTGGTTCGTCGTGGTGCTGACATTCGCGCGGACGGTGTTCGCGCTGGGCGTGGCGTCGGTCATCGCACGTCTCAAATCCGGCGTCGGTCTGATCCGCACGCTCTGCTATCTCCCGTCGCTCGCACCGCCCGTGGCCGCAACGCTGGTGTTCTTCATGGTGTTGCGCCCCAACGGCGGCCCGTTCGCGACGGTGCTCGACTGGTTCGGTCTGCAGTCGCCGCTGTGGTTCTCCGACCCCTCGTGGGCCAAGCCCGGCATCACCGCGATCATGCTGTGGATCTCCGGCGACCTGATGATCATCATCCTGGCCGCGATCCTCGACGTGCCGCAGGAGCAGTACGAGGCTGCCGAACTCGACGGCGCCGGCCCGATCCGCCGGTGGTGGCACGTCACGCTGCCGACGATCTCCCCGGTGCTGCTCTTCGGCATCGTGAACTCGGTGATCCTCGCCTTGCAGCTGTTCACCCAAGCTGTCGTCGCGGGGTCGGCAGGTTCTGGTTCAGCGGACTCGACGGGATCGACGAAGTACCTCGGGTTCCCGGACAACTCGACGCTGACGTTCCCGGTTTACCTGTACACGCAAGGCTTCCGGTACTTCGACATGGGCTACGCCGCCGCGATGGCGACAGTCCTGTTCATCATCTCGTTCGGCGTGACGATCGTGCTGGTGCAGCGGATGCGCAAGGGCTCCGCCGCTGAGGAAGGGGGCCCGGGAGCATGACCGCCACGCTCACCAAGCCACCGGTGGACGTCTCCACCGAGCCCGAACAGCCGAGGAAACCCCGTGATGTCAGGGGAATCCTCAACTGGGTCGCCACGCACGCGATCGGTCTCGTGCTGGGCCTGATGTTCGCGACGCCCGTGCTGTTCGTCTTCCTCACCGCGGTGATGTCGGACAACCAGGCCTTCACCTCGGACCTGTGGCCGCGGGAATGGCACTGGGAGAACTTCATCGAGGTCTTCGACAAGGCCCCGCTGTTCCAGTACCTGTTCAACAGCCTCACGTACTCGCTGCTCGCCACCGCGGGCATGCTGCTCTCATCGATCCCGGCGGCCTACGCGCTCGCGAAGCTCAAGTGGCGCGGGCGGAACGTGGCCTTCCTGCTGGTGATCGGCGCGATGATGCTGCCGCCGCAGGTCGTCGCGGTGCCGCTGTACGACAGCTGGTCGTCGCTCGGCCTGACCGGCACGCTCGTGCCGTTGATCGCTCCTTACTTCTTGTTCGACGCGTTCAGCATCTTCCTGCTGCGTCAGTTCATGCTGACCATCCCGCAGTCCTATGTGGACGCCGCGAGGGTGGACGGCTGCTCGGAGTTCCAGGCACTGGTGCGGATCATCGTGCCGATGGCCAAGCCCGGCATCGCGGCCACCGCGCTGTTCTGCTTCCTGTTCACCTGGAACGACTACTTCGGCCCGCTGCTCTACACCGGTGAGGTGAAGGATCAGTGGACGTTGTCGCTGGCACTGGCGACGTTCAAGGGCATGCACATCGTGCAGTGGAACTCAGCAATGGCGGTGACGTTCCTGACGATGATCCCGGCGATCATCTTGTTCATCTTCGCCCAGAAGTCGTTCGTCAAGGGCATCACCTTCACAGGAGTCAAGGGATGAAACTCACCGTCGTCGGTGGCGGGTCCACCTACACACCGGAGCTGATCGACGGCATTGCGGGCCGTCGCACCAGCCTCGCGGTGGACGAAATCGTCCTCGTCGACCCGGACGAGCACCGCCTGTCGATCATCGGCCCGTTCAGCCAGCGTCTGCTGCAGCACGCCGGACACCCGGCGAAGGTGCGCACCACGACGTCGCTGGAACAGGGTGTCGAGGGCGCGTCCGCGGTGCTCCTGCAACTGCGGGTCGGCGGCCAGGCGGCCCGAGCTTCCGACGAGACGTTCCCGCTCACCTGCGGGTGCGTCGGCCAGGAGACGACCGGCGCGGGTGGCCTCGCCAAGGCCCTGCGGACCGTGCCGGTCGTCCTGGACATCGCCGACAGGGTGCGTTCCATCGCCGGCGAGAACACCTGGATCGTGAACTTCACGAACCCGGTCGGCATCGTGACTCGAGCTCTGCTCCAGGCCGGCCACAAGGCGATCGGCCTGTGCAACGTGGCGATCACGTTCCAGCGCTGGACCTCCGGCCTGCTGGGCGTCGATCCGTCCACTGTGGAGCTCGAGCACGTCGGCCTGAACCACCTCACGTGGGAGCGCGGCGTCTACGTCGACGGCGTCGACCGCCTGCCGGAACTGCTCTCCCAGCACGCGGAAGGCCTCGCCGAGCACATCGGCATCGACGCCTCCCTGATGCAGCGCCTGAACATGGTTCCCTCGTACTACCTGAACTACTTCTACAACCACGACGAGGTCGTGAAGAAACAGCTCACCGAACCCCCGCGCGCCGAAGTCGTGGCCACGGTGGAAAAGGAGCTGCTGGACATCTACAGCGACCTCTCGGTCGTCACGAAGCCGGAACAGCTCGCCCAGCGCGGCGGTGCCTACTACTCCGAAGCAGCCGTGCAGCTAGTGCACGCGCTGACGGGCGGCGCCGGCGCCGAAAAGCACGTCGTGAACGTCCAGAACAACGGCTCTCTCCCGTTCCTCCCGGACGACGCCGTGATCGAAGTTTCGTCCACAGTGGACTCCAACGGCGGCGTCGCGCTGCCCGTCCGCCCGGTCGAGCCCTCGATCTCCGGCCTGATCTCGCACGTGACCGCCTACGAGTACCTCGCTCTGGAGGCCGCGATCCACGGCGGTCGCGACCGAGTGGCGAACGCACTGCTCGCCCACCCGCTGATCGGCCAGCACGCCATCGCGGACCAGCTGGCCGACGAGCTGATCGCGCAGAACCGCGATCTGCTGCCGTGGGTGAAGGGAAACTGAAACTGATGACCGACCGGGTGCTCGCCATCGACGGCGGGAACAGCAAAACCGCAGTCCTGCTGGTCGACTCCGACGGCAAGGTGCTCGCGCAGGTGCGCGGCCCCGGCGCGCCGCCGCAGACCGTGGGCATGAAGCGCGGACTCGACGTGTTCGAAGCCTTGGCACGCGAAGCCGCAGCTCAAGCGGGCCTGTCCCCCGACGAGCCGATCGCCACGCACACAGCCGCCTACCTGGCGGGGGCCGACCTCCCGCGAGAGGAGGAGGAACTGACGCGAGCGATCACCGAGCGAGGCTGGTCGAAAACAACCTTCGTCGGCAACGACACCTTCGCCCTCCTGCGCGCCGGCACAGCCTCCGGCGGCGGCGTGGCCGTGGTGTGCGGCGCGGGCATCAACGCGGTAGGCGTGGCCCGCGACGGCCGAACCCACCGCTTCCCCGCCCTGGGCGCGATCTCGGGCGACTGGGGCGGCGGCGGCCAACTGGGCAACGACGCCCTGTGGCACGCGGTCCGAGCGGAAGACGGCCGAGGCAAGCCCACCGAACTGCTCCCGGCACTCCTGGCCCACTACGGCGAACCGTCCATCCTCAAGGTGGTGGAAAAAATCCACTTCGAGGAGATCGAACTCGACCCGCACGCCCTCTGCCCCCTCGTCTTCGAGGTAGCGGCCCGAGGCGACGCCGTCGCGCTGGCCCAGGTCGACCGCCTGGTCGAGGAGATCGTCCTTCTCGCCACCGTCTCCATGCGCAAGCTCGACCTGATGGACGAGCCCGTGGACGTGGTGCTGGGCGGCGGAGTCCTGACCAACACAGGCGAAACGGTGGTCGGCCCGGTCCGCCGCCAGATCCTGGAAGCCGCCCCATTGGCGAACGTACGACTGGTAGACGTCCCACCCGTGGTGGGCGCCGCCCTCCTGGGCCTGGACACCATCGGAGCCTCGCCGGGCGCAGAGCTGAGGCTGCGCTCGGCCTACGACGATCACCTGCCCACCACCACCCCGTCCACCCTGGACGTGGTGGCCAGCGGTTAACACAGACCCCGTCTCAGGGGGTAGATCGGCGGCGGCGCCCCCTGAGACGGTCCCAACCCCACTGCTCGGGGTAGATCGGCGGCGGCATCCCGAGCAGTGGTCCCACCCCTTTCCGAGGGGGAGCTGATCGGCGGCGGCGCTCCCCTTCGGAAAGGTCCCAACGGCCCCCGCAGCGACTTCACGCGCCGACGTCGCTGCGGGGGTTTTCCATTGCCAGCCCCGAGCAGCCCAACGGCGCCCGATGCCGAAGGCGAGGCGACCCGATGGCGAAGCCGAGGCAAGGCGACGCCGAAGGCGAGCTGCTTGTCCCGTGCGCTCCGGGTGGGGTCCCGTCACGAGTCGTGCCTCAGCTCTTGCCGCGCCAGGGCAGGGGTGGGGAAGCGGAGCCGCGTTTGTGGCGGTGGCACCCCCACCCGCGGGGTG
>NZ_JBEXVQ010000049.1:0-73122 GCF_040629405.1 Lentzea sp. NPDC005914
CAAGTCGACACGCTTTTCGTCGACTTGACCCATCCCTCCGAGTGTGGCTCGCTCCGGCTCGGCTTGTGACGGGACCCCACCCGGACCGCACCACCAACGCAACAGGCAGCCGCCGAAAGCAACAGGCGTGCCATCAACCCGCAAGCGGCGCTGGACCCCCCGATCAGATTGGCGGGGGTTTGGGGGCAGCGCCCCCAAGGAGAAGCACGCAACCGCAAGCCGCCCAACGCAACCGGGGAACGCTATCGGACTAGCAACAGAAACCCCGCCAACGCAACACAACAACCCACGAAACCAAGGCGCACCCAAAGCAAAAGGCCCCCGGCAAAAACCGAGGGCCTCCCACAACAAGCCAACCCCTACTTGGAGTCATCCTCCGACCCAGGCAGCTGAACATCCTCAACAGCCTTCCCACCCTTGGTAGGCGAAGGCATCAAGGAATCCAACGCCGCCCCAGCGATCCGCCGAAACGCCCGCCGAGGCCGAGCCCTCTCCAGCACAGCAACCTCAAGCTTGCTAGCAGGAAGAATCTCCGCAGAACCGTTCCCAGTGGACGGCGACCCAGCGGACAACGCCTTGACCGCAACAGGAACCGCCTCAGCCAACGAAAGCCCGTCAGCAAAGGCGTCCTTCAACGCGGAGTTGGCAGCATCCACGGTGCCACCCATCACGATGTACTGCGGCTCGTCTACAATGGACCCGTCGTACGTCAGCCGATACAGCGTGTCCGACTCGGCGGAGTCCGACACCTCGGCCACGCAGATCTCCACCTCGAACGGCTTGATCTGCTCGGTGAAGTAGGTGCCCAGCGTGGTGGCGTAGACGTTCGCGAGAGACCGGGACGTCACGTCACGCGGGTCGTTCTGGTATCCGCGCACGTCGGCGAAGCGGATGCCGGCCTGGCGGAGGTTCTCGAACTCGCTGTAGCGGCCGACGGCGGCGAAGCCGATGCGGTCGTAGATCTCCGAGACCTTGTGCAGCGTGCTGGACGGGTTCTCCGCGACGAACAGAATGCCGTCGGCGTACTTGAGCACGATGACGCTGCGACCCCTGGCGATGCCCTTGCGGGCGTACTCCGAGCGGTCGCGCATCACCTGCTCTGCCGATGCGTACAGCGGCATCGTCATGGGTGGTGCTCCTGACGTCGAACCTGATGGGGACTCAGCCTGAGGGGCGGGACCGGCGGCCTTCGACGACCGCGTTGGCGACCGTGGCGATCTGGGGCTCCGGTACCTCTACGGCACCGTCGGCGCCGTTGATCGTGACCACGACCGGGTAGAGGCGGCGGACCGGGTCCGGGCCGCCCGTGGCCGAGTCGTCGTCCGCCGCGTCGTACAGCGCCTCGATGACCGAGCGGATCGCGGCGTCGACGTCCGCGTCCGGGTCGTAGAGCTTCTTGAGGGCCGACTTCGCGAACAGCGAGCCCGAGCCGACGGCCTGGTAGCCCTGCGACTCCTCGTAGCGGCCGCCGGTGACGTCGTAGGACACGATGCGGCCCGCGCGGTCCGAGTCGGTGGCCGAGGTGTCGTACCCGGCGAACAGGGGCACCACGGCGAGGCCGGCCATGGCCGCGTCGAGGTTGCCCCTGATCATCGCCGAGAGGCGGTTCGCCTTGCCGTCCAGGGACAGCGAGACGCCCTCGATCTTCTCGTAGTGCCGCAGTTCGACCGTGTACAGACGCACGATCTCGATCGCGATGCCCGCCGTGCCCGCGATGCCGACGGCCGAGTGGTCGTCGGTCACGAAGACCTTCTTCATGTCCCGCTGGGCGATGACGTTGCCCATCGTCGCGCGCCGGTCGCCGGCGATCACGACGCCACCCTTGTAGGTGGCCGCGACGATCGTCGTCCCGTGCGGGGCCTGGACGGTCCCCTCCGGGAGCTTCCGGGCGGAAGGCAGCATGTCCGGTGCCTGCGCCCGCAAGAAGTCCGTGAACGACGACGAGCCCGGCGTCAGGTACGCCGAAGGCAACGCCGCGGCCGGGTAACGCCCGGTCGAGCTGTGGTCCATGTGTTGGTTGTTCTCCCGTCCCCGAAGTGGTCAACAGGCCCGGAAGGCCTACTGACCACCCTTCTGCACGTATGCGCGGACGAAGTCCTCCGCGTTCTCCTCGAGCACGTCGTCGATCTCGTCGAGGATCGCGTCCACGTCCTCGCCGAGCTTCTCGCGGCGTTCCTGACCTGCTCCGGCAGCGCCCTCGGCACCGTCGTCGCCGTCGCCACCACCCTGATGCTGCTTCTGTTCCTGGGACATCTCGGCCTCCCGCTTGCTCGCCTGACAAGAACACTACCCAGCGGCACCGACAAAAATCCTGAGCCACTCGGGTAGACGATCACCCGCGAGTCAGTGCATCGACCAGCTGCTCGGCGGTGTCAGAGGCCTCCAGAAGCGCTCCGACGTGGGCTTTCGTGCCTCGCAGCGGTTCCAGGGTGGGAATTCGCACGAGGGATTCCCGACCGAGATCAAAGATCACCGAGTCCCACGACGCGGCCGCGACCGAGGTCGGGTAGCGCTCCAGGCACCGGCCGCGGAAGTACGCACGCGTGTCCTCGGGCGGCGTGGTGATGGCCGCGATGACCTCTTCCTCGCTGACCAGGCGCTTCATCGAGCCGCGCGCGACCAGGCGGTTGTAGAGGCCCTTGTCCAGGCGCACGTCGGAGTACTGCAGGTCGACCAGGTTCAGCCGCGCGGAGCCCCACGCGAGGCCGTCGCGCTGCCGGTAGCCCTCGAGCAGCCGCAGCTTGGCCACCCAGTCGAGCCGGTCGGCGCACTCCGCCGGGTCACGCGCCAGGGCGTCGAGCACCTCGCCCCACACGCGCAGGACGTCGCGGTCGCCGATGCCCTCCTTCTCGATGAAGGCGGCGGCCCGCTCGTGGTAGGCGAACTGCACGTCCAGGCCGGTGAACTTGCGCCCGCCGGTCATCTCGACCTTGGTCTTCAGGGTCGGGTCGTGGCTGATCTGGTGCACCGCGCGCACCGGGTCGACCATGCGCAGGTCGTCGAACCGCTGACCGGCCTCGATCATGTCCAGCACGATCGACGTGGTGCCGACCTTGAGGTACGTGGAGTACTCGGCCAGGTTCGCGTCGCCGATGATGACGTGCAGGCGGCGGTACTTGTCCGCGTCCGCGTGCGGCTCGTCGCGCGTGTTGATGATGCCGCGCTTCAACGTCGTCTCGAGGCCGACCTCGACCTCGATGTAGTCCGCGCGCTGCGAGAGCTGGTAGCCCGCTTCCTCGCCGGACGGGCCGATGCCCACGCGGCCGGAACCGGTGATGACCTGGCGCGACACGAAGAACGGCGTGAGGCCCGCGATGACGGCCGTGAACGGCGTCGACCGCTGCATCAGGTAGTTCTCGTGCGTGCCGTACGACGCGCCCTTGCCGTCGACGTTGTTCTTGTAGAGCTGCAGGCGGGGCTGGCCGGGCACGGTGGCGGCCTTCAGCGCGGCCTCCTCCATCACCCGCTCCCCCGCCTTGTCCCAGATCACCGCGTCACGCGCGTTGGTGACCTCGGGAGCCGAGTACTCGGGGTGCGCGTGGTCGACGTAGAGCCGCGCGCCGTTGGTGAGGATGACGTTGGCCGCCCCCAGGTCCTCGACGTCGGAGTCGGCGGGGTGGCCACCGGGGCTGCCCAGGTCGAACCCGCGCGCGTCGCGCAACGGTGACTCCACCTCGTAGTCCCACCTGGCACGCCTGGCGCGCGGTATGTCCGCCGCCGCCGCGTACGCGAGCACCACCTGTGTCGAAGTGAGCACCGGGTTCGCGGTCGCGTCGCCCGGCACCGCGATGCCGTACTCGACCTCGGTTCCCATGATCCGCCGCATGCGCAACACCTTATGACCTGACCCCGACAACAGCGTGAGGGGAGCTTCGCCGTGAAACTCCCCCTCACCCTATTCACCCAGAGGCCAGTCCTGCCGCCGGGCGAATGCGAGATGCGCCTCGCGAGGGCCCGAACGCCGCCACCACGGCCAGCACGACGACCGCCGCCGCGCCGATGACCAGCGGCAACACCACCCGCATCCCTGGCAGTGACATGTCGATCCCAGTGGCCAGGATGGCGATTTCCGCGTAGCCGAACCCGAGCACGCCACCGCCGATGACGCCCACGAGCGCCAGCATGATCGCTTCAGCGATGACCCCGCCCTGCAGTCCGCCCCGAGTGACGCCCAAGGCCCGCCTCAGCGCGAGCTCCTTGCGGCGCTCCTGCACCGAGATCGTCAGCGCGGTGCCGATACCGGTCACGGCGACCGCCACGGACAGCCCCAGCAACACCATCATCAGCACGGTGCCGAGGTGCATGTACCGGTCGGTCTGCGCACGCTCGTCGGCGTCGGTCTGCACGATCACCGTCGGGTTGTTCGGCAGCGCGGCCTGCAGGTTCGCCCGGAACGCCGCCGGATCCGCCCCCGGCTTCAACGCGACCAGCACCTTCTCCGCCGGGCTGGAGGTCAGGCCGCCGATGATCGGCGTGTAGCCGGTGATGCCGCCGGGAATCGTGCCGACGACCTTGTACTGCTTGCCGTCGTTCTCGACGAACGGCCGGTCCGACCAGTGCTCCGGCACGATCGCCGTGCCTGAGACGAACTGGTCCACGCCGCCCACGTTCTGCGCCTTGAGCCACGCCTTGAACTCCGCCGGGTCGACCCCGGACCCGTTCTCGGCCTCGTGCAGCACGACGCTGGCGGCCACCTCGGGCTGCACCGGGACGACCGGCAGTGCCCGGTCACCGGCGTCGACCACGGTCGCGTCGGGGCGTTCCTCGTTGGAGTACGCGAACGCCATGTCCTGCGCGCCACCCAGCACGACCAGGAAGAACGTCACCATCGAGCTGGCCAGCAGCAACGGCAGCGCCACCGACGCGGACCGCTGCGGCATCCTGCGCACCTCGGCGCCGGCGAGCTTCCACTGGGTACCGCCGATCTTGCCGAACAGCCGCGCGATGAACGGGACCGTGACCGGGCCGAGGATCCAGAACAGGCCGGTCACCGCGGCGATCGCGGAGAACGTCACGGCCAGAGGAGCAGCAACGGTCCCCTTGGCGGCGATAGCGACCATCGCGAGGAATGCAGCGCCACCGGTGAACAAGACACCGAACACGAGTCGTAGGCGACGCACGGACCGTGGCGGCACCTCGTTCTCCGCGTCACGCAACGCGGCGAGAGGCGACACACGCGCAGCGTTGATCGCAGGCCGAACAGCGGCCATCACGCTCAACATCGCGGCAACAACAACTCCGAGAATCACGTACCCGAGCGACGGCAGCAGGTCCGGGCTCAGCTGCACGGCGCCGAACAGCACCGAGATGCCGGTGACGTCGAACGTCCTGGCCAGCAGCCATGCCATCGGCCCGCCCAGCAGCGCACCGCCGACCCCCGCCAGCGCACCCGTCAGCAACGCCTCGAACAGGCTCCTGCGCACCAACGGCCCGCGCTGGGCCCCGATGCACCGCAGCAACGCCGTCTGCCGCTGACGTTGCGCGTAGACCGCGCGGAACGTGGCCGCCGCGACGAACACCGCCGTGGCCAGCGCGAGCACGCTGAACGGCAGCAGGAGGAACGTCAGGTCGTTGCCGATCTTGTCGGCGTCCGGGCTCGGGTCGAACACGACGTACGAGGCCCCGGCGGCGCTCGCGACGGCGGAGCGAGCACCGCCGATCACCCACACCGCGATGGTGTCGGGCCGCGGGTCGAGCTTGCGGGCGAGGTCGGGCCCGGCGACCAGGATCGGCCGCGCGTCCATCCCGCCCTTCTTCATGACACCGCTGACCGTGACGTCGAACGGCTTGCCGTCCGCGGCGGCGAGCTTGATCTTGTCGCCCGGCTTGAGACCGCGTTCGTACGCGGTGATCTTGTCGACGGCGACCTCGTCGTCGGCGGCCGGCGCCTTGCCCTCGGCCAGCGGCCAGCGCACCAGGTCCGGCTGCTGGACCTGCACCTCGGCCCGGTGCTCCCCCGCCCGGCCGTTGCCGTCCAGCAGGTCCGCGTGCGCCTCCTGCACCGGCACCGCCCTGCCGACCGCGGAGAGCTTGGCCAGCAGCGCGCCGTCCAGCTTCGGGCCGTTCGTCTCCGCGGTGTCCGAGCCGTGGTCGGACGGCTTGACGTTCACCACGTGTTCCACTGTGGACGGAGTGACGGGCGCGCCCTCGTCGACCGACCTGGTGAGCGCGTCGCTCAGCACCAGGGCGGCCAGCAGGCAGGCCACGCCGACGACGAGCGCGACGCCGGGCAGCAGCGCGCGGCCCGGCCGGGCGCGGAACTCGGCGACGCCGAGCCGCAGGGAAGTGGACACGAATCCTCCTCGGTGACACGTCTGACGGTCACGAAGGTAGGAAGGATCGCGATCAGCGGGCGTCGGACTGAGGTAGCAAGCTCGCGTACGACCACAGGAGGACCCCAGGATGATCAACCTCTACGACGAGGACGCGAACGTGATCGGAGAGGTGACCCGCGAGCGCATGCGCGCGGAGAACCTCTGGCACGGCTGCGTGCTCACCCTCGTGCTGTCACTGGACGGGGAGAGGATCTACGTGCACCGCCGCACGGACACCAAGGACATCTTCCCGGGCCTCTACGACTACGCCGCGGGTGGCGTGATCGACGCGGGCGAGACGCCGGACGAGGCCGCCGCACGCGAACTCCACGAAGAGCTCGGCGTGCGAAGCCCACTCACTCCGCTCTTCCGGACCACCTACGTCGACGAACTGACCCGCTACCACGCGTGGATCTACGAGACGCGCAGCGACGGCCCGTTCACCCACCAGCCCGAGGAGGTCGCCTGGGGCGGCTGGATGGACCTCGGCGAGCTGCGCGGCAAGATCGACGACCCCGGCTGGCCTCTGGTGCCGGACGGCCGTGCGATCGGCCGGGAGTGGTTGCGCCGCACCGGTTCCCGCTAGAGCCAGCCGCGCTCGTCGGCCACCCGCAGGGCCTCCGTCCGGTTGCGGGTGCCGGTCTTGGTGGTGGCTCCGGACAGGTAGTTCCGGACGGTGCCCTCGGCGAGGTACAGCCGGGCCGCGATCTCGGCCACGGTGGCGCTGGAGCGGGCCGCGATGAGCACGTCGCGTTCGCGGGCGGTGAGCGGCGACTCGCCCGCCGCCAGCGTGGCCGCGGCCAGCGCCGGGTCCACCACGCGTTCACCGGCCATCACCCGCCGGACGGCGTCGGCAAGAGCGTCGGCCGGGGCGTCCTTCACGACGAACCCGACGGCGCCCGCCTCCATGGCCCGGCGCAGGTAACCGGTGCGGCCGAACGTGGTCAGGATGACCACGCGGCAGCCGGGCACCTGCGCGGTGAGCACGGCGGCGGCCGCGAGCCCGTCCAGCCCCGGCATGTCGATGTCCAGCAGCGCGACGTCCGGGCGGTGTTCCAGCGCAGCGGCCGTGACCTCGTCGCCGCGGCCGACCGAGGCCACCACCTCGAAGTCGGGTTCGAGGCCGAGCAGGACGCCGAGCGCGTGCCGGATGAGCTCCTGGTCGTCGGCGAGCAGCAACCTGATCGTCATACCGCTACCCGCAGACACCAGCCGCGCGGCTGTGCCGGACCGGCCGTCAGCACGCCGCCGGCCGCGGTCACCCTGGTCCGCAGACCGTCCAAACCGGACCCGGTGCCGGCCGGGCCACCGACGCCGTCGTCCCGGACCTGCACGGTGGACGCGGTGAGCTCCACCGTGCACCGGCCGGCCCTCGCGTGCCGCACCACGTTCGTCACCCCTTCCCGGACGACCCAGCCGAACAGTTCCTGACGCTGCGGCGGCACCGCGTCGACTGCGGTGGGCAGGTCGGCGGCGACCCCGGCCGCCCGCAGCAGTTCCCGGCCCTTGGCGAGCTCACCGGCGAGCGTGACGTCCTGGTAGCCGGACACCGCGGCCCGCACGTCGGACAGCGCCTGCCGGGCCAGTTGCTCCACCGACTCCATCTCGGCCCGCGCCTGCGCGGGTTCCAGCCTTCTGGCCAGCGCGCTCTTCACGGTGATCGCGGTGAGCGAGTGGCCGAGCAGGTCGTGCAGGTCGCGGGCGATCCGGTTGCGCTCGGCCTCCGACGCGAGCCTCGCCACCTCCGCCCTGGCCTCGCGCAGCTCCTGATTGGCCCTGGCGGTGCGGCTGAACGCGAGCACCAGCAACGTCGTGAACACCACGGCCACCGCGAAGTACCAGCTCCCGTCGGTGCTCCAGCCCACCGCCCTCGGCACCAGCACACACGCCGCGGCACCCAGCACCACCAGAGCCGCCGCCGTCCGGGCACCGGCTCGCGCCGCCATCGACGGCACGATCACCGCGGCCAGGATCAGCACCATGTCCCTGGCCAGCGGCGCGAGCAGCACGGCCAGCACCGTCATCAGCGCCACCAGCCACCAGTACATCCGCCACGCCGACCGCATCGAGGCGATCACGACGCCCAGGTAGCAGGCGGAGATGGCCACCAGCAGCAGGTAGCCGGCCACGAGACCGCCGCCGTGCGCGTACTGGTTGACGCCCGCGGCCGCGAGGAACGGGTAGCAGAGCATGCCCAGGGAGAGCAGCAGCCGGCGTCGGTCGTCCAGGCCTCGCAGTTCGTCCACGACGGAAACCGTATTAGGCCGCGAACGCGGCGCGCACGCTGCGGGCGAACGTGATCAGGACGACGATGATCAGCAGCGCGCCGCACACGCCGTTCGCGATCTTGAACCAGACGGGGAACGAGCCGGGGATGGACTCGATCACGAGGACGGCCACCACCTGGGCCGACGCGATGATCTTCACCCTGCGGTAGTTGCTGCGCGAACCGCCCGCCATGGAGACACCGAGCGCGAACGTGATCAGCGACGCGACCGCGAGGATCGAGCCGCGGACCCACACCGCGTCGGTGACCATGTCGGGGTTGCCGCTGAACACCACGATCGCCAGCAGCGTCAGCACGCTCACGGCCGCGTAACCGCCGAGCAGCTTCTTGGCGATGTCCAGCTTCTCGCGGGCGTCGGGGTCGGTCACAGTCAGCTTCGTCATGCCCGAAAGCCTGCTCGTCCGGCGTCTTCGCGGGTAGCGATGATCCGCACGTCCTCGCCGTGACATCTGTCAGAAACCGGGCAATTCAGTTCCAGCTGAGCCCGGCGCGGGTCGTCCAGTACTGCTCGGCGGGCTCGGCCAGGTCCGGCAGGTCGACGTCGATCCGCATCGCGTCCACATTGGACCTCAGCTGCTCCGGGCTCGCTGCGCCGGACAGCACGACGTCCACCCACGGCCGGCGCGCGATCGCCGCCAGTGCGACCGCGTCCGGTCCGACACCCAGTGCTTTCGCCTGTGCCGCAACCGCTTGCGGAGGCTCCACGACGAGCCGCCCGTTCGCCACGCCTTCCTTGACGATCACCCGCAGGCCGGCGTCGTGAGCCTCGGCCAACGCCTTCCCCGCCGACGTTTCGAGAACGTTCCAGGTGGACTGGACGGACCGGAAGATGCCGAGGTCCACAGCCTTGCGGATGGCGTCGGCCTGCCGCGGGCCGGACGTCGAGAAGCCCAGCGGCACCCCGATCTCCACCATCGCGTCCTGCAGGGCGCGATCGGAGAACAGCGGGCTGTCGGCGGTCAGCGAGTGCACCTGGTAGAGGTCGACCTGGGGAAGCAGGGCCTGAGTTTCCCGCCACTGCTGGGTGAAGCGGGCGAGCGAATGCTCCTTCACCTCGTGCACCTCGGCGTCGGGCCGCCAGTCCGCGGTGTAGGCGTAGCCCCACTTGCTGGAGATCGTCAGACCGTCGTGGCCGGGCAGCCACGACGACAGGAAGTCCTCCGACAGCCCGTACGAGCGGGCCACGTCCACCCACCGGATGCCCAGTTCGTAGGCCGTGTCGAGCACCAGGTGGCACTGCGCGCGCATGGACTCGACGTCGCGCACGGCCGGCAGCGCGCCCTCCCGGCCCAGGTTGATGTAGGCGGGACGACCGAGCGAGGCGAGACCGAGCGCGAGTTGAGCCATGCCCTCAAACTTAGATCACCACTGGTCGGGCGACCGCACGATGTCACGCACCCAGACACCGGCCGGCTTGAGCTTGCTCGTGCCGCTGAACGACGTGCCCGAGCAGGTGCCCTCCTTGAACACCGCGCCCGAGCGCTCGTCGTCGGAGAAGTTCCAGTTCGTCCAGGAGATCTTCTTGCGCTTCATCAGATCGATGTACTTCTGCGACATGGCGAAGTCGTTCGGGCCGTCACCGGTGGCCTCCTGCGTGCCGAACTCCGTCACGAAGACCGGGACCTGACTCGACACCCGGTCCAGCACCGAGACGTAGTCGTCGCGGTGTTCCTTGGCGTAGAAGTGGAACGAGTACATGAAGTTCGTCGCGTTGACCTTGTTGTTCAGCACCACCGACGGGTCCTGCTCGTCGGAGTGCCCGAACGTCGACCAGCCGTTCGTGCCGGAGATGATCAGGCTGTCCGGGTCCTCGGCGCGAATGACCGGGATGAGCTGCTCGGCATAGGACTTGATCTTCGGCCACGACACGTGGTTCGGCTCGTTGGCGATGTCGTAGATGATGTTCGTCTTGTCCTTGTGCCGCTGGGCGATCTCCTTGAAGAACGTCTTCGCCTTCGCGGTGTAGACGTTCGGGTCGCCTGGGTCGAGCTGATGCCAGTCGACCAGCACGTAGAGGCCGCGACGCGTGGCCTCCTCGATGTAGCCGTGCATCAGGTCCGTGAACTTGCGCGGGTTCGTCTCGTAGCCGTCCTCGCCCTTCGCCACGTACATCGCGACGCGGACGACGTCTGCCTTCCAGTCGTTCTGCAGCGCGTCCCACCACTGGGACTTCGCGCACTGCTGGTACCACTGGATGCCGTGCGTGCTCATGCCGCGCAACTGGATGGCCGTGCCGTTCTTGTTGCACAGCTGGACTCCGCAGACCTTCAGCTGCCCGTTGACCGCCGCGGGCGATCCCGCCGGCATCGCGGGAGCCGCTGCCACCGCCGTCACACCGGCGAACGCGAGCGCGACCGCCGCAGCGCATGCCGCCACAGACCTCAGCCAAGCCATACAGCTTCCCCTCTCGAACTGCGCGGCGGCGTTGGAGGAAAGGTATGGATCTCTTCAAGAGGCGGTCAACGAATCTCGCCAGAACTGTCCTAAAAGGCAAGCGGCACAACGGAGAGCGGCGGCCCCTGCAAGGACCGCCGCTCTCGTGACCCGCCGGGGTCGGTTCTAGCGATTTGCCCTGATGTGGTTGCGCACCCACTTGCCGGCTTCCTTCAGCGGGCCCTCGCCCGTGAAGTTGCTGCCGGAACAGGTGCCTTCCTTGAACACCGCGCCGGACCGCTCGTCGTCGGAGAAGTTCCAGTTCGTCCAGGAGATCTTGGCGGAGTTCATGAACGTGATGAACTTGTTCGCCATGGTGAAGTCGTTGGGACCGTCACCGGAGGCCTCCTGCGAACCGAACTCGGTGACGAAGACCGGCACCTGGCTCGAGACCGTCTTCAGGGCGTTGAGGTAGCTGTCCCTGTGGTCCTTGGCGTAGAAGTGGAACGTGTACATCAGGTTCGAGGCGTTGACCTTGTTCTGGCTGACCTCGTTGATGTTCTTGCCGTCGGACAGGCCGAACGTCGACCAGCCGTGCGTGCCCACGAGCACGAGGCTGTCCGGGTCCTCCGCGCGGATCGTCGGGATGACGGCCTCCGCGTAGGACTTCACCTTCGACCACGACACGCCGTTCGGCTCGTTCGCGATGTCGTAGATGATGTTCGTCTTGTCCTTGTGCCGCGAAGCGATCTCCTTGAAGAACGTCTTGGCGCGCGAGGTGTTGGCGTTCGGGTCGCCCGGCGAGAGCTGGTGCCAGTCGACGAGCGCGTACAGGCCGCGCTTGGTGGCCTCCTCGATGTAGCCGTGCACCATGTCGGTGAACTTGCGAGGGTTGGTCTCGTAGCCACCTTCCTGGATGTACATCGAGATCCGGAGGACATCGGCCTTCCAGTCCTTCGCGAGCGCGTCCAGGGACGCGGTCTTGACGCACTGGGCGTACCACTGGATGCCGTGGGTGCTCATGCCGCGCAGCTGGACCTGCTGGCCCGCCTGGTTGCACAGCTTCACACCGCAGACCTTCAGCTGGCCGTTGACCGCCGCGGGCGAACCCGGCGGCAGCGCTGCGGCGGAGACGTCACCCGCGGGTGCGGCGGCGACCGAACTTCCTGCCATCACACCGGTCAGCGGGAGCACGACTGCCGCGGCGAGCGCCACCACAGACTTCTGCCAAGCCATTCAGCGTCTCCTCTCGGACTGCTGGCGGCGGATTAGTTAGGTAAGTTTCCTTACCGATTAAAGGTATAGATGACCCTAGGGGCGTCCCAAGAGAGAGTCAAGAGTCTCGTCGCACGAGAGTCACCGCTCCGACACCGAGAGTGACCAGTACGTAAACGATCAAACATCCAACAGCGGCCAGCGGTCCCAGCGGTGCGTCGTTCACCGTTCCCGCCACCTCGTGGACCAGGTAGGGAACGAGCGCGGCACTGACGTCCACGTTCCAGGGACTCGGCAGCATCGGGGTGATCGCGGGCAGGCCCCACAGCAGGACGCCGACGACGACGATGGTGACGGCGGTCGACCTGACCGCGAGGCCGAGCCCGAGGCCGACCAGACCTGTCGCCAGGATCGACAGAACGGACGCTCCGGCCCGCGGGAGGACGTCGGTGACGCTGTCCCAGGGAGCGACGGGTGGTGGTCGGTCCCCCATGATCAGCCAGCTCGCGCCGAGGCTCAGGGTGAGTGCCGCGGCGCCGATCACCACGGCTGTGGTGGCGACGAGAGCGCTTTTGGCAGCCAGCAAGCGTTTCCGGTTCGGGACGGCGGTCAGCGCGGTGAGGGCCGGATCGGACGTGGCGACCAGGGCGCCGAGCGCTGCCACCAGGAACTGCGCCATCGGGACGACGACCACGCTGCCGTCCGCCGAGGCGAACCTGGCCTGCTCCGCGGCCGCGGTCGTGTCGTAGTCCTGGACCATCAGCCACGAGATGAGCGCGGCGAAGACGATGGTCAGGCCGATGGTGCCGGCCAGGCCGTACGGGGACCGGACCGTCTTCAGCTTCAGCCACTCGGCGTGCAGTGCGTTCTTCACAGTCCCCTCCCGCTCGTGAGGTCGAGGTAGGCGTCCTCGAGGGACCCGTTGCGCGTCAGGGACTCGATGGACGTCTCCTTGACCAGCTGTCCTTTTGCGACGATCACGACGTGGTCGGCGGTCAGCGCCATCTCGCTCATCAGGTGGCTGGAGACGAAGACCGTCCTGCCTTCTTTCGCGAGGCCGCGCATGAGGTCGCGGATCCAGCGCACGCCCTCGGGGTCGAGGCCGTTGACCGGCTCGTCGAACATCAGGATCCGCGGGTCGCCCAGGAGTGCCGCCGCGACGCCGAGCCGTTGCTTCATGCCGAGCGACAGGGTCCGGATCCGCTTGTGCCGCACGCCTCCCAGGCCGACCTGCTCCAGCAGTTCGACGGCGCGCCCCTGGTCGATCCCGTTGCTCGCCGCGAGCCAGCGCAGGTGGTCGAGCGCCTTGCGGCCGTGGTGGACCGCGGCCGGGTCGAGCAGCACGCCGACGTGCTTCAGCGGCTGGTCCAGATCCGCGTACCGCTTGCCGTCGACCAGCGCCTGGCCCCTGGTGGGCCGGTCGAGGCCGAGGATCATGCGCATGGTCGTGGACTTGCCGGCGCCGTTCGGGCCGAGGAAGCCCGTCACCAGTCCGGGGTGGACGGTGAACGACAGGTCGTCCACCGCTGTCGTGTCGCCGTATCTCTTCGTCAGGTTCCGCACCTCGATCATGGCGATCAGCGTCGGGTGCTCCGGCCTTCGGCGGATCGGACCTCGGGCCGAACTCGGGAATCGGACCGTGGTCCGAGGCATCACGGCCGGGTGGTCGCTAGCGTCGACCCCGTGATCGCACGACTGCACCTCTACCTGGTCGACATCACCGCCGCGGTGGTGATCGGCGTGCTCGTGGCGTACGCGATGGTCGAACAGCGGGATCAGCCGTGGTGGCTGGTCCTGCCCTGCGCCGCCGTCGTCGCGCTGCCCGTCGCGGTCCGCAGGCTCTGGCCGGTGCCCGTGCTGGCGATCACCGCGGCCGGCACGGCAGGGGTGGTGATCGGCCAGGTGCTGCCGACCCAGGCACTCGGCGCCCCGACGGCGGCGGTGTGCTTCGCGCTCTACACCGTGGCCGTCGAACGCTCCCGCGCGTGGTCACTCGCCGGACTCGTGGTCTCGGTCGTCGCGATCTCCGGCGTGTCCGGCGGCGAACCGGAGAACGTGCTGGTCGTGATCGCCGCGGTGGGCGCCGTCTGGGTGATCGGTTACACGACGAGGATGCGGCGGTCGTTCCTGGAGCGGGAGACGTCCCAGCGGTCCGAGCAGGCGCTGTCCGACGAACGGCTGCGCATCGCCCGCGAACTGCACGACGTGGTGGCGCACAACCTTTCCCTGATCGCCGTGCAGGCCGCCAACGCCGCACACGTGCGCTCACCCGAGCACGCCTACGAGGCGCTGGACGTCATCTCCTCGACGAGCCGCGCGGCGCTGGCCGAGATGCGGGGGCTCTTGGGCGTGCTGCGCTCGGACGCGGATCTGACGCCCTCCCCCGGCCTCGACGGGCTGGCCGCGCTGGCCGACCGCGCGTCGCTGGCGGGTGTGCGGGTCTCGCTGGAGGTGCGCGGGGACGCCGCCGTGCCGGAGGGGGTCGGTCTGTCGGTGTACCGGATCGTGCAGGAGGCTCTGACCAACGTCGTGAAGCACGCGGCCCCGGCTTCGTGCACCGCGCTGGTCGACGTGACAGCTTCGTCGGTGCGCGTTGAGGTGACCGATGACGGGCCGGGGGTGCGGGAGTTGGGCGAGGGACACGGGTTGATCGGGATGCGCGAACGGGTCGCGGTGTACGGCGGCACGTTCAGCGCCGGACCGGGTCCCCAGGGCGGTTTTCGGGTCGAGGCGGAGCTGCCGATCCGATGACCCGTGTGCTGATCGTCGACGACCAGGCGTTGCTGCGCGCCAGCTTCCGGTTGCTCGTCGACAACGAACCCGACCTGACCGCGGTGGGCGAGGCCGGCACCGGTGCGGAGGCGGTGAAGCTCGCGGCGGAGCTGCGGCCGGACGTCGTGCTGATGGACATCCGCATGCCGGAGATGGACGGCATCGAGGCCACGCGGCTGCTGGACGGGCCTCGCGTGCTGGTGCTGACGACGTTCGACCTGGACGAGTACGTGTTCGGCGCGCTGCGTGCTGGTGCGTCAGGTTTCCTGCTCAAGGACACCCCGCCGGCCGAGCTGCTGGCCGCGATCCGGGTGGTGGCCGCGGGCGAGTCGTTGCTCTCGCCGTCCGTGACGCGGCGGCTGATCTCAGAGTTCGTGCGGCGGCCGTCGTCTCCGGCGCTCAAAGGCCTGGAGGTGCTGACCGAGCGGGAGAAGGAGGTGCTGTTGTTGATCGCCCGCGGACTGTCCAACGCGGAGATCATGGCGGCACTGCACGTCAGCACGGGCACGGTGAAGACGCACATCGGGAACCTGCTGGCGAAGCTGCACGCCCGCGACCGCGCCCAGCTGGTGATCGCGGCCTACGAGTCGGGCCTGACCGGCTAGATCACGGCATCGCGCAGGAGACGGCCACCCGCGTCGTAGGCCCGGATCCGCACAGCGGTGATCTTCTCCGGCACGTGGCAGAGGAAGACCTCGCCGTACAGCTCGGCCTTGACGACCTTTCCGCTCGGCAGCACGAGCTCGAGCTCGGCGACCTCGGGGGCGACCCGCCCGATCTCGACGCTCTCGTCGTCCCAGACCAAGCCCGTGCGACCGCCGACGTACCGGGTGTCGAGCGCGTCGGTCCGGCCGACCGAGCGGGTGTGTCCGGCGCCGTGGATGGTGCAGACGACGAGCTCGCCAGCGGTGACACCCACCTCCAGAACGCTGCCCCGCAGCATCTGCACGGTGCCGACCCGGTATCCGGGTGGCCGTTCGCAGCCTTCGTCCGCGATGGCGCGCATCGACTCGACCGACAGCGGTGTCGGCGTTCCGGCGATGGCGACCGGGCCCGCCACGTCGTGGGCATAGGCCAGCGCGGTGACCAAGCCCAGTGCTCCCAGCACGTACCAGCTGCGCATCATGTTGCCCCCCGGACGAGATCTTAGGCCGACGCCCGCGGCCACCGGGCGCAAACGCGAAACCGCCCCGGCCGCAGGCGACCGGGGCGGTTTCGTTCGAAGCGGGTCTTACAGGTACGTGCCGGTGTTCGTGGCCGTGTCGATCGCGCGGCCCGCCTCCTGGTTCTTCCCGGTGACGAGCGTGCGGATGTAGACGATCCGCTCGCCCTTCTTGCCCGAGATGCGTGCCCAGTCGTCGGGGTTCGTCGTGTTCGGCAGGTCCTCGTTCTCGGCGAACTCGTCGAGGATGGCGGCCTGCAGGTGCCGGACCGAGAGGCCGGGCTGCTTGGTGTCCAGCAGCGACTTGATCGCCGCCTTCTTGGCCCTGTCGACGATGTTCTGGATCATGGCGCCGGAGTTGAAGTCCCGGAAGTACAGGACCTCCTTGTCACCGTTGGCGTAGGTGACCTCCAGGAACCGGTTGTCCTCGGACTCCTCGTACATGCGCTCCACGGTGTGCTGCACCATGCCCTCGATGCAGGCCTTCGGGTCCCCGCCGAACTCGGCGAGGTCGTCGGCGTGCAGCGGGAGGTTGGGCGTCAGGTACTTGTTGAAGATGTCCTTCGCGCCCTCGGCGTCCGGTCGCTCGATCTTGATCTTCACGTCGAGGCGGCCGGGGCGGAGGATCGCCGGGTCGATCATGTCTTCACGGTTGGAGGCGCCGATGACGATGACGTTCTCCAGGCCCTCGACGCCGTCGATCTCGCTGAGGAGCTGGGGCACGATCGTCGTCTCGACGTCGGACGACACACCGGAGCCGCGGGTGCGGAAGATCGAGTCCATCTCGTCGAAGAACACGATCACCGGGGTGCCCTCGGACGCCTTCTCACGAGCCCGCTGGAAGATCAGGCGGATGTGCCGCTCGGTCTCACCGACGAACTTGTTGAGGAGCTCGGGGCCCTTGATGTTGAGGAAGTAGGACTTGGCCTGCTTGTCGGTCTCGCCGCGGATCTCCCGCACCTTCTTGGCCAGGGAGTTCGCCACCGCCTTGGCGATGAGCGTCTTGCCGCAGCCGGGAGGGCCGTAGAGCAGCACGCCCTTGGGCGGGCGCAGCTCGTACTCGCGGAACAGGTCCGCGTGCAGGAAGGGCAGCTCCACGGCGTCGCGGATCTGCTCGATCTGCCGGGACAGGCCACCGATGTCGGAGTAGTCGATGTCCGGGACCTCTTCGAGCACGAGGTCCTCGACCTCGGCCTTGGGGACCCGTTCGTAGGCGAAGCCGGCCTTCGAGTCGACCAGCAGCGAGTCGCCGGGCTTGAGCGGCGAGTCGAGCAGCGGCTGGGCGAGCCAGACCACCCTCTCCTCGTCCGCGTGGCCGACGACCAGCGCACGCGCGATCGTGTCCTCACCTTCGTCGTCGGTGAGCACCTCCCGCAGCGCGCAGACTTCACCCGACCGCTCGAACCCGCCGCCCTCGACGACCGTCAGCGCCTCGTTGAGGCGGACCGACTGGCCGAAGGACAGCTTCTCCGGCTCGACGGCCGGGGACACGGCGACCCGCATCCGGCGGCCCGACGTGAAGACGTCGACCGTGCCGTCGTCGAAGCGCGCCATGAAGACGCCGTACCCGCTGGGCGGTTGGGCCAGCCGGTCGACCTCCTCACGCAGCGCGAGCAGTTGGCTTCGTGCTTCGCGGAGGGTGTCTATGAGCTTCGTGTTTCGCTCGGTCAGCTGGCTGACGCGCTCTGTCGCCTCAGCCAAGCGCTGCTCGAGCAACCGCACGTGGCGCGGTGACTCGGTCAGCTTGCGACGCAACGACGCGATCTCGTCCTCGAGGAACCTGATCTGCGCGTTCAGCTCAGCAGAATTGTTGCCCTGGTTCAGCTCGCCACCCTCATCGGGTTGGCTGCCGGGATGACCGTGCTGCATGTCGGCACCCTCCTCCCGTGTTCGTACCGATTACGGTACCGGCGATCACCGACAAAATCGTGCACTCACAACATCATCTTCGCTCGTGTGACGCAACGGTCCGGCCTCCAAGAGAGGTCAACTGCTCCATCTCGGTGTTCGGTGCGGCCACCTGACCGCTACGGTGCGTCCTAGAAACACCGACCGGCGTTTTGCCCAGCGACACGCCGATCGACCTGCGAGAAGTCCGAGGAGAGGGTCATGGGAGCACCTGGGCGGGCGCCCGCTCCCCACGCTCCGCGACCACCCTCGGACGACCGCGAACACGCCTGGTACGGCTCACACCCCGGCGACGGGCGGCAACCCGCCGTCGTCCCACCAGGTGGACCACTCGCTGGTCCGATCGGTGGTCACGCACCGCAACCCACTCCTTCCGCGCTCGTCGGAGGACCCGCTCTGCCGCGGCTCCAGTGCGACCGGAGGCCGTGCGGCCAACCGGGTGGTTCTGCCGGCGCAACCGGCGGACCACACCGACAGCGCAGTGCATCGCGCTCGATTCCCGGTGGAGGTGCCGCAATCGTTATCAGACACGGCCTTCGCGCGAGCAGATGGCAACAGCACATCGTGTGCACCGCCACTCGTGCGTGTCGATAGGTCTCATTCGGCCGCGAGCCGGTGCACGAAGTACGACAATGACAACCGATAGATCACCTCATCCGCATCGGGGGAGTTTCGATGACCTACCCGCCGCAGCAGCCCGGGCCCTACGGGCAGCAGCCGCAGCCCGGTGGTCCGTACGGGCAGCAGCCGCCGCAGCAGCCGGGTTACGGGCAACAGCCGCCGCAGCAGCCTGGCTACGGCCAGCAGCCGCCGCCCGGATACGGCCAGCAGCCGCCACCGGGGTACGGCCAGCAGCCGGGTCAGTACGGCCAGCCGCAGCAGGACCCGTTCGGTCAGCAGGGCCCGCAGAGCGGCGGTTTCCCGCAGCAGGGCTACGGCCAGCCCCAGTACGGCCAGCAGCCCGGCTACGGCGGCGGCCCCGGCGGGTTCGGCGGCCCCCCGCCCAAGAAGAGCAACACCGGCCTGATCATCGGCGTCGTCATCGGCGTGCTGGTGCTCGTCGGCGGCGGCATCACGGCCGCCGTGCTGCTCTCGGGCAACTCCGGCAACTCGGCGGCGTCGAACACCGACACGAACACGCCGCCGACGAACGGCACCACGCAGACCACGCCGTCGAAGGGCTCCTCCACCGGCGGCGACGCCGACGCGAAGGACATGCTCGACGACTTCGCCAAGGAGAGCCAGAAGCAGGCCCGGGCGGGCAAGACCGATCTTCCGGCGCTGAAGAAGTACGTCTGCGCGAAGATGTACGAGGACGCCGAAAAGGCCCCGAAGCAGCCCACGAAGGCGTTCCCCGAGGCGACCATCAAGATCGCCGAGGTGAAGACGTCCGGCACGACCGGCACGTTCAAGGCGGAGTACAGCGGCATCCCGAACCCGGACCCGAACGGCACCGGCACTGTGTCGTCGCACATCATCTACAAGCTGTCCCAGGAGGGCGGCGACTGGAAGGTGTGCGGCGTCGAGAGCGTCGGCACGCCGACAAAGTGACCTGATGCGAAAAGGCCCCGCCAGGATTTCGGCGGGGCCTTTCACGTGCGTGCTGCTAGCTCCTCGACGCCGTGGCGCCGATCGCGTAGTCGGGCTGGGCGCACTGGGCGTTGGACGCGACGTTCGGGCTGGCCCACGGCCCGTTCACGGTGTAGATCTGCCCGTTCGCCGCCACGTAGCAGGTGAGCTTGAGGCGCTGGATCCCCGAGTTGCACTCGGAGCGCCCGTAGCCGGCCCACTTCGTGTTGTCCAACTGCACGAACGCCGACGAGCACCCGGCGGGGTCGGCGTTCGCCGCGGGAGCCAGGAACGTGGTCGTCACAAGTGCGGCCGCAACCGCGACACCGATCTTTCGCAAAACAATCCCCCAGGACTGGTTGGAAATCATCCCTTGCAGGTCAGAACTGGACGTCGGCGGCGAATGCCCCGTCCCCGCTCTCGCAGTACCCCCTGGAGCGCTGCCCCGGCCCGGCCCACTGGCCGTACGCCAGGTAGGTGACCAGGGTGTACGGGTTGACGCAGGACAACATGAGCCGCTGGATGTCCCTGTTGCACTCCGAGATCCCGGTGCCGGCGCCAGCGGCTTGGTTGAAGCCCTCGTACGCCGCCGAGCACCAGGGCGGTGGCGTGGCTTCCGCGACGTGCACCGGCAGCACCAACGCGGCGACGGCAACCGTCGCGATCGTCAACTTCCGCATGTCAGACCCCCAGGTCTTGTTGATCGAACTGACCTGGTCATCCAAACGAACTCTCGGGGATCGTTGCGGATCTAACGAAGATCTCTGTCCGGAACCGGACAGAGATCAGCCCTTGCTCGGCCGGCGCTGCGGCCTCGGCGCCGTCACGCCGTCCGCGAGCTTGCGCGTGGTCAGCAGGAACGCCGTGTGCGCGATCATCCGGTGCTCCGGGCGCACCGCGAGTCCGACGACGTGCCACGGGCGGACGAGCGTCTCCCACGCGTGGGGCTCGGTCCAGCACGTCATCTCCCGCAGCGCCTCCGTGACGACGGACAGCTGCGTGGTGGTGGCGACGTACACGACCAGGACGCCGCCTGGGATGAGGTTCTTGGAGATCGTGGGCAGCACCTCCCACGGCGAGAGCATGTCGAGGATGACCCGGTCGACCTCGCCCTCGTGGTTCTTCACGTCGTCGACCGTGATCGACCAGTTGCCGGGGCGCTCGCCGAAGAACGTCTCCACGTTGCGGATCGCGTGGACCGCGTGGTCGTCGCGCACCTCGTAGGACTGGACGCTGCCCTTCTCCCCCACCGCGCGCAGCAGCGAGCACGACAACGCACCGGAGCCCGCGCCCGCTTCCAGAACGCGCGCGCCGGGGAAGATGTCGCCGTACATGACGATCTGTGCGGCGTCCTTCGGGTAGATCACCTGCGCGCCACGAGGCATCGACAGCACGTAGTCCGGTAGCAGCGGGCGAAGCGCCAGGAAGTTCGTGCCGCCCACCGACTGCACCACGGACCCCTCCGGCTGCCCGAGCAGCAGGTCGTGCGGGATGGCGCCGCGGTGGGTGTGGTACTCCTTGCCGGGTTCGAGGACGACGGTGTAGTGCCGCCCCTTGGGGTCGGTCAGCTGAACCCGGTCGCCCGGCTGGAACGGGCCACTTGCGCTAATCACCGCGCAATGGTGTCAAACGCCCTTCTCGATGGCCGCACGCAGGTCCTCCCTGCGCAGCACGCCCGCCGGACGGCCTTCCAGATCGACGACGAGGAACTGCCACGCGGCGGTGCCCTGAACCCGTTCCACGATCTCCTCGCCGGGCTCGTCGGCGAGCAGCACGGTTTCGGGCAGGATCGGCTCGGCCGCCTGTTCCGCCGGGGCGAACGGGCTTGTGGCGGCGAGCTTTCTGGCAGCGTCGGCGTCGAGCAGCCCGGCCGCGACGCCGTCCGCTCGCACCAGCACCACGCCACGTCCCGCCGAGGTGCTCAGGGCATCCGCGACAGGGCTTTCCGCGGGCAGCTGGAGCACCGGGAGGATGAGGTCGCTGAGGGTGACTCCGGCGGGCCACGTGCGGCGGCGTTCGCTGGCGAGCTCGCTCCTCGCTCCGGCGACGACGACCCACGCCGTGAGCGCGCAGACACCGAAACGCAGCCAACGGTCTTCCGCGCCTTCTGCGACGCCGTAGAGCGCCCACGCCACCAGTGCGATGGCCACGGCGAAACCACCGACCACGGCGACACGCGTGCCCATCGCCCGTTGCCCTGTCGCGGCCCACACGCCTGCTCTGACGATCCTGCCGCCGTCCAGCGGGAGGCCGGGCAGGAGGTTGAAGACGGCCACGGCGACGTTCGCGGCGGCGACCTGGAAGACCAGCACCCACACGACGTCGCCCGGTTCCATCACGAACGCGCCGATGCCGAAGATGATCGCCAGCGCCACGGACACGATGGGTCCGGCACCCGCGACGATGCCTTCGTGGCTGGGTTTGCCGGGCGTGCGCATGATCTCGGACAGCCCGCCCAGCAGGTAGAGGCGAAGCCTGCGCACCGGCAGACCCAACCGAAGCGCCGCGACGCAGTGGCCCAGTTCGTGCGCAAGTACCGAGAGGCCCAGGAAGACCGCGAAAAGTGCGGCGAGCAGCAGGCCGACGCCGGGCGGGGTACCGGGCGCGAGATCGTCGACGAGCGGCGCGTAGAAGGCCACCACGATCGCCGACCCGATCCACCACGACGGCGCGAGCAGCACCGGGATGCCCGCCACCCGGAACAGCAGCAGGCCGCCCTCTCGCTCACTGATCCGCGCGGCCACGGGTGCACTGTAGAGCGGCGAGTGTGATCTCGCGGTCTGGTGGGACGGCGTGTGCCGTGGGCGGGCACGGAATTGTCGGACCCCTGTCCTAGGGTGCGAACCATGAGCACCACGTTGCGCAGGCCGGCCCTGTCCCCGTCACGAGCCGGGGACTTCAAGCAGTGCCCGCTGCTCTACCGGTTCCGCGCCGTCGACCGCCTGCCCGAGCGGCCGACGAAGGCCCAGGTGCGCGGCACGGTGGTGCACGCCGTGCTCGAGGACCTCTTCGCCCTTCCTGCCGCGGAGCGCGTGCCGTCCCGTGCCCGCTCGATGATCGTCCCGGCCTGGGAACGCGTGAAGGCCGAACGCCCGGAGTTCTCCTCGCTGTTCTCCGCCGAGGGCAGCGACGAGGAAGCGCAGTGGCTGGAGTCCGCCACCGCCCTGCTGGACGGCTACTTCGGCCTGGAGGACCCGCGCCGGCTCGAACCGGAGTCCCGCGAGCTCCTCGTCGAGTCCGAGCTCCCGTCCGGAGTCCTGCTGCGCGGCTACATCGACCGCGTGGACGTGGCCCCGACCGGTGAGATCCGCGTCGTGGACTACAAGACCGGCGCCGCCCCGCGCGAGGTCGGCGAAGCCAAAGCCCTGTTCCAGATGAAGTTCTACGCCCTGGTGCTGTGGAAGCTGCGCGGCGTGGTCCCCCGCCAGCTGCGCCTGATGTACCTGGCCGACCGCCAGGCCCTCGCCTACACCCCCGACGAGGCCGAACTCTCCCGCTTCGAGCGCACCCTCGACGCCATCTGGCAGGCCATCATGCGCGCGGCCCCGACCGGCGACTTCCGCCCGTCCCCGAGCCGCCTGTGCGACTACTGCGACCACAAGGCGTTCTGCCCGGCGTTCGACGGCACCCCGCCCCCGTACCCCGGCTGGCCGGAGCCCGACGACACCGAGCCCCTCCAGGACCGCGACTGATGGACGCCTTCTACCTGCCGCTGGGCGACGACGTCTTCCGCTCCACCCAGCACACCGTCGGCCCGTGGGGCCCGGACAGCCAGCACCTCGGCCCGCCCTCCGCACTGCTCGTGCGCGCGCTGCTCGCCTCACGTCCAACGCTCTCCCGCGTGACGTTCGAGGTGCTCGGCCCGGTACCGGTGGCCGACCTGACGGTGTCCACTTCGGTCGAACGCCCCGGCCGCTCGGTGGAACTGCTGTCGGCCTCGCTGTCCTGCGACGGCCGCGTGGTGCTCACCGCGCGGGCGTGGCACATCGTAGGCTCCGACACCACAGCCGTGGCGGGCGGCGCCGTCGCGGCCATGGCACCGCCCGCTTCGGCCGTGCCGATGGAGATCCCGGACTTCTGGTCGGGCGGCTACCTCGCCGCCGTCGAGTGGCTGTCGGTGTCGGGCGGCATCTTCACCCCAGGCGATGCGCAGGTGTGGGCGGGGCCGCGAGTCGCCGTGGTGGAAGGCTTCGAGCCCACGCCGCTGGAGCGACTGTTCTCGGTGGTCGACTCGGCCAGCGGCGTTTCGTCGCGTGTGGACATTCGCAAGTGGTACGCCATCAACACCGACCTGACCGTGCACCTGCACCGCCAGCCCGTCGGCGAGTGGGTCGGCCTGGACGCCCGGACGACGATCGGGCCGGACGGGGTCGGGCTCGCGACGAGCGTGGTGCACGACGTCGAAGGTCCGGTGGGAACCACGGCGCAGGCGCTGTTCGTGAGGGAGCGCGGCTGATCACGTCTTCCGCCACACCGCCACCTCCACTCGCCGGTCACCGGCATCGACATCGGGGTGGGCGTACTGATAGCCCCTGCCGGCGACACTGATCCGCTCGGCCGCCACCCCGGAGTTGATCAGCACGAGCCGCACCGAGTCGGCACGCCGGCGGCTGAACTCGACCGCGGTGTCCGCCGATCCGGCTCTGGCCGTGTGGCCGACGACGGTGACCCAGTCGCCCTGCCGGACGCTGTCGCTGACATCCCACAGCGTGACCCTCCCGCTTCCGGACATTTCCAGGGAGTCGGCCGCGAACATGATCTCGGCGCGCGTCACCAGTTCCGGGTCGCCGTACCGGGCCAGCCCCGGAGAAACCGCGCGCGGATCGACAGTCAGTGAAATAGAGGGCGTCGGCGCCGATGCCATCTGCGGGAGATCCGCGCGCAACGGACCCGGCTGCCCGGTTCCGGCGAGCACCACCCCCAGTAGCGCGAGCGTGACGCCGATCCACATCGCTGAGCTCATCGGCTCGAAAGCCGGCACCCGGCTCGCCACGGAATCCAGCCGTGACCTGACCGCGGCCGACAGCACGGCGATCCTGGACACCACAGGCGACGAAACCACGGCAGGCTCAGGTGACCGCCGAACCACCGCGGCGACATCGGCGACGAACCTGTTGTGCCGTGCCTTCAGCATCTCGTCGAACTCGTCATCGGTCATCACTTCTCCTCCCCAGAGGCAACCAGGGCGCGCAACGTGGTCCGTGCGCGCTGGATGCGGTGGTGCACGGTGCGTTCCGCGATGGCCAGAGCGGCCGCGATCTCCTTGGCGGTGAAGCCGTCCACGTGGAGCGCGAACGCCTCGCGCTGGCTCGTGGGCAGGCTGTTGATGGCACGCACGAGGCCACCGTGCCGCTCGACGACCTCACCGAGACCGGAGTCGTCGTGTTCCAGCTGTGGGCGGAAACCTTTGTCCAGCAACCGGTTGAGCGGCCCGCCCCGCTCGGCCTTCGCCTTGCGCACAGCCACGCGTTTCGCGGTGGTGCGCACCCACATGCGCCGGCTGGTGCACACGTCGAACCACGACCAGTAGAGCTCCTCCAACGCCTCGGACGCCGCCTCGTCCGCGATGTGGTGCGAGAACCCGAGATGACACAGAAAGGCGATGATCAGGGGGTACTCCTGCCGGTGGAAGCGACGGAAGTCCGCTTCCCGGTCCGGGGGCTCGTCCTCGGACATCGGTCTCCGTGCGTCGGGTGCCGGTTCACCCAGGAGATCGCGCGACAACGTCATCGCGTCACGACCCGTTCGGCCGGCCGAGGATCGAGAGCGCCGCCAGGCCGGTTGCCAGCACCGCCGCGCCGACCGTGACAGCGACCGAGCCTGTCAGGACGTAGAGGGAGCCCACGCCCGCGAGCACTCCGTTGACCAGCACCGCCGCCTCGCCGCGGCCGGCGCGACCGCCGTTGTGTCTTGTCATGACGCTCAGGGGCGTTCAGCCGGGCATCAGCGCAATCCGGACCCCAGGTTCACTCGATTGGGCCAAAACATTCCACGCGGAGAAACTTCGGCGCGGCAGCTACCCGCTCGGGGACAGGCGTAACGTCGACCGGACTGTGAAGAGGTTCGCGAACCGGCAGGAGGCGGGCCGCGCCCTCGCCGCGCGACTCGCGGACGACCCCTGGCACGACCCGCTGGTGCTGGGCCTGCCCCGCGGCGGAGTCCCGGTGGCCAAAGAGGTGGCGGCCAAGCTCGGCGCCGAGCTCGACGTCGTGGTGGCGCGCAAGATCGGCGCTCCCGGCCACCCCGAGTACGGCGTCGGCGCGGTCACGGCGGACAGCGAGCCCATCTACGACCCGAGCGTGCTCCGAGCCCTGAACCTCACCGAGCACCAGCTGGCCGCGACCTGCGATGCCGAACGCGCGGAGGCGGCCCGGCGCACTGCCCTGTACCGCAAGGACAAGCCGTCACTGACCCTCGCGGGCCGCGACGTCATCGTCATCGACGACGGCCTCGCCACCGGCGTCACGGCCAAGGCGGCGCTGCACTGGGTCGCGAAGCACGAGCCGAGGAGCCTGACCCTCGCGGTCCCGGTCGCCGCCAGGGAGTCGATCCGCACCTTCCGGACACCGGTGGTCGCCCTGCTCGTGCCGAAGCACTTCGGCGCCGTCAGCCGCTGGTACGACCGGTTCGATCAGACCACGGACGACGAGGTGCTCAGAGCGCTCGAGTAGTGCTCCACCACGGGGAACGGCGAGTAGAACTTGTGCAGCAGCGCGGACCACTGCGGGTACGACGACCCCTGCCGGAAGCCGACGGTGTGCGCCTCGACGGACTCCCAGCGCACCAGCAGCAGGTAGCGCGACGGCGTCTCGAACGACCGGAGCAGCTCCAGGCCAAGGAAGCCCGGCGAGGCGGAGATCAGCTCCCGCGCCTCGCCGAACGCCCACTCGAAGTCCGTCTCCTGGCCCGGCACCACGTCCAGGACGGCGTGCTCCAGGATCACAGGCGGCAGAACCTGATGTCCGACGCCAGCACGGCCTTGGCGCCGATCGCGGCCAGCTCGTCCATCACCTGGTTCGCTTCCCGGCGCGACACCATCGCCCGCACGGCCACCCAGTTGTCGTCGGCCAGGGGCGCGACGGTCGGCGACTCCAGGCCCGGCGTCAGGCTGACCGCCTGTTCCAGGAGCGTGCGCGGGCAGTCGTAGTCGAGCATCAGGTACTGCTGCGCGAACACGACGCCCTGCAGACGGGCCGTGAGCTGCTTCTTGGCGGCCGTGAGGTCGGAGCCCGAGCGGTGCACGAGCACGGCCTCGGACTCGCAGATCACGTCGCCGAACGGCACCAGGTCGTGCTGGCGCAACGTGCGGCCGGAGCCCACGACGTCGGCGATCAGGTCGGCCACGCCGAGCTGGATCGAGATCTCCACGGCGCCGTCGAGGCGGATCACCTGGGCGGTGATGCCGCGAGCCTTGAGGTCGCGGCCGACCAGCCTCGGGTACGCGGTGGCCAGGCGCTTGCCCTCGAGGTCGGACACCTTCCAGTCGGTGCCGCGAGGCCCCGCGTAGCGGAAGGTCGACGAGCCGAAGCCGAGCGCCAGGAGCTCCTCGACCGACGAGCCGTTGTCGTCGGCGCCCGAGTCGGCGGCGAGGTCGCGGCCGGTGATGCCGAGGTCGAGGTCGCCGGACGCCACGTAGATCGCGATGTCCTTGGGGCGCAGGAAGAAGAACTCGACGTCGTTGTTCGGGTCGAGCACGGTGAGGTCGCGCGGCTCGTGCCGCTGCCGGTAACCGGCCTCGGTCAGCATGGCGGAGGCGCGTTCGGCGAGCGCGCCCTTGTTCGGGACTGCAACGCGCAGCATGTGAAAGTCTCCGTCAGAGGTACTTGTAGACGTCTTCGAGGGTCAGGCCGCGGCCCAGCATGAGCACCTGGAGGCGGTACAGCAGCTGCGAGATCTCTTCGGAGAGCTTCTCGTCGGACTCGTACTCGGCGGCGATCCAGACCTCGCCCGCCTCCTCCAGGACCTTCTTGCCCTGCGCATGGACGCCGGCCTCGAGCGCTGCGACGGTGCCGGATCCCGCCGGCTTGGTGGCGGCTCGTTCGGTCAGCTCGGCGAACAGGGAGTCGAAGGTCTTCACGGGGTGACATCCTCCCATCCCGCGCACCCCGGTCCACACCGCGGTCAGATCTGTCCCACGCCCTGGACGTGATCTGTCCTGCATGGACACCCAGTAGCGTGAACTTCGTGTCGGAGTTCGCCCAAGTACTGGAAGCACTGCGCCGGGTGCGCGGCATCAACCCCTTCTTCGCTCTCGACGTGGGCCGTCCGGACGAGAGCTGGCTCCCCGGAACAGCACTTCTGCGGGGCCCTGCGCTCAAAACCACCGTCGACGCCATCGCGACCCGGTACAAAGCAGAGGAACCACGCGTCGCCGCGAGCCTGTTCTTCCTCAGCTACACCGCCCGGCTGCTCAGCCCGCTCACCGCGGCGGACATCCCGATCGACATCCGGCCGGAAAACCTGTGGTGGCAACACCATCCGGCCAACGGCCTGAGCGTCCGCATCGACCAGCCGCAGCTCGGTCCGCGAGCCGCGGAGGCGCTCGAACCCGTGGTGGAAGCGATCCAGGGCGTCACGCCGGTGGCGCGCGGATTGTTGTGGGGCAACGCGATGTCGAACATCGCGGGTGCGCTCAAAATGGTTGTCCGCGCACGCATGCTCACGGCCGAGGAAGCGGAAGAACGCGGCAAACGGCTCATGAGCGCGCCACCGTTCGAACAGGCGGGAGAATTCCTCAGTTTCCCGGGCGAGGTCACGTTCCGGCGTCGGTCCTGTTGTCTTTACTACCGCGTCGCCGCTGGTGGGAAGTGCGGGGACTGTCCACTCGTGAAGTGAGGAACGCAACAACTCTTATGGCCGGTTGTGCTTAACCGGCAACTCAACTTACGGTGCACGCGCCGCAGTGACGGGAAGCCGGTGTGAATCCGGCGCGGTCCTCGCCACTGTGACCGGGAAGTTATCCCCGCCGAGAACGTCACTGGTCCCCGCGAGGGGACTGGGAAGACGCGGGGACAGCGTTGATCCGGGAGTCAGGAGACCGGCTGCGGCGCCGCAAGGAGAGTTGACTTCCACGAGGTATGGAGGAGCCCGTCATGACGAGCCCCGCAGCAAATCTGTCCGCAGTTCAGGTGCCCAAGTGGGCCTTCGCAGTCGCGTTGCTCGGCCTGATCGTCACCTACCTGGTTCTGCAGGAGAACGGTCTCGCGCTCGGCGCGAGCTCCGAGATGCTGCACGAGTTCTTCCACGACGGCCGGCACGCTCTCGGCGTTCCCTGCCACTGATCCGCCGGCGAGCGGATCAAGCACATGACGACGTACAAGTCTCTTGCGCTGCGCGGAATCGGGGCGGGCGCCATCGCCGGCGTCGCCTCCGCGCTCGTGCAACTTCTGGTGACCGAGATCCCCATTCGTGCCGCGCTCGCGGTCGAAGAGGCTCGGGAGCCCGCTGCCGGTGAAGGCCACTCGCACGGCGAGGAAGAGCTGGTCAGCCGCGGCGCGCAGGTCGTGGGCGGCATGCTCGGCGTGATCATCGTCGGCATCGCGGTCGGGCTCGTGTTCGCCACGGCCTACGCGCTGTCGAAGCGGTGGTTCGCCGACCGGCCGCCGTTCAGCCGCAGCCTCGCGCTCGGTGCCGCGGTGTTCGGTGCCGTCGCGCTGCTGCCGTGGATCAAGTACCCGGCCAACCCGCCCGCCGTGGGCGACCCGGAGACGGTGAACTACCGGACCGCGCTCTACCTCGGCGTCGTGGCGGCCGGCCTGGTGATCGTCTGGGGCGCGAGCTGGCTCGCCGAGCGGCTCCAGGCCCAGACGCAGCCCGTCCGCGTCACCGCGGTGCTGCTCGCGGTGGTCGCGACCGTCGCGGTGGTGCTGCTGGCGTTCCCCGCGCCGCCGGACACGATCCCCGCGGACATGCCGGTGACCGTGCTGTGGCAGTTCCGCCTCAGCTCGCTCGCCCAGCTGGCCACGCTCTACGTCGGTCTCGGCGTGGTGTTCGGGCTGCTGGTCGACCCGGCCACGCGCAGGACCGCTCGGAAGGCCGTTGTCAGCTGATTGTCGCCTGATTGAGTGGGGTGGCCGAGGGTACGGCCACCCCGCCCAGGCGGCATTGGTACGTTCGGTGCATGGCCGACAGCGCTGAGTTGCTGGAACAGATGCGTCAGAAGCTCGAGTTCTTCGAGCAGGCCAACCGTGCGGCCGATGCCCGTGCCGCCGGTTACGACGCGATGGGCACGGAGCTCAGAGAAGTCGAGGCCAGCGTCCAGTCCCCCGACCGCTCGATCACGGTCGTCGCGGGTTTGTCCGGTTCCATCAAGGAGATCCGGTTCACCGAGGACGCGAAGAAGCTGTCGCCGTCCCAGCTCTCGCAGTCCGTCATGTCCACGCTGCAGCAGGCCGTCGCGGCCGCCGCGCGTCAGCAGGCCGAGATCGTGCAGAGCCACACCGACATCGCGATCGCCGAACGCGTGGCGAAGACCCAGCAGGAGATCTTCGGTCAGCCCGCTTCCCCGCAACCGCGTCCCCCGGTGGACGACGACGGTGACACCGGCAGCATCTACCGCGGGGACGATCGCTGGTGACCGACTTCATCGTGCACCCGGCCGAGCTCGTGCAGTGCGCCAAGAACGTCGGCGCGCTGACCGCCAGCTCCACGAAGCTCAACGACGCGGCCACCACCGCGTCCGTCCCGGCGATCAGCTGGGGCGCGCTCGGGCACCTGCTCGGCATGTACGAGCAGTACGACGCGCTGCTCGGCGACCTGCACGGCCACTTCGGCAAGATGACCGAGGGCTTCGGCAAGATCGACGCCGCCCTCACCGCCACCGCGCAGACCTACGCCGACAACGAGAAGGCGACCACCGACGCGTTCGGCAAGACCCTCCAAACCGGACTCGACAGCGCCAGCGCACCTCCGATGGTCAGCGGCGGCAAGGCGACCTCGAACGCCGGTGGGGTGCTCGGCAGCTACACCGACCAGTACTCCGGCGACAACGTGGGCAAGCAGGCGGCGAAGTCCGTCCCGTTCGGCGGCAGCAGCTACTCGCTCATGAAGGACAGCGCGAAGCTGGCCGACGACATCAAGAAGGGCGACGGCGAGGCGATCGCCAAGGACGTCGTCGGCGTCATCTCCGACATGAACGACTTCATGCAGGAGGGCATGAAGCTCGCCGGTGCCATCGCCGACCCGCTGAACTTCCTCATCTCCAAGGGACTCGGCTGGCTGCTGGACGTCGTCGCGCCGCTCAAGCAGGCCGTCGACCTGGTGACCGGCGATCCTGCCGCGACCAGCAAGGCCGCCGGGACGTTCAACGACATCGCGAAGCAGACCGAGGAGCTAGCCCGCACGTTCGACGAGAAGCTGCACGAGGGCCTGCAGAGCTGGAAGTCCGGCGCCGGTGACAAGGCCGCGGAGAAGCTCGGCGGGTTCCACCACGGCATCGAGGGCACCGCGTCCACCGCGGGTCACATCGCGTCGCTGCTGCAGGGCAGCTCGATGTTCATGCAGGTCGCCGAGGACATCATCAAGGGGATCCTGAGCGACCTGATCGAGTGGCTGGTCGTCACGTGGATCGCCGCGCAGCTCGCCGCCGTCCCCACTCTGGGCGCCTCCGAGGCAGCGGCGGCCGCGGCCACGCCGGTCGAGGCGGGTATCTCGACCGCGAAGGCCGGCAACGAGGTCAACAAGGTCCGTTCGGTGATCCAGAAGATCATGAACGTGCTGAAGCGAATCCGCGAGGTGCTGCGCGAGTCGAAGATCGGACAGGCGTTCGTCAAGGGCGCCGCGGACAAGCCCGGCACGTTCGGCAAGGCCTTGGACAAGGCCGTGCAGGATCAGCTGAAGAAGACCGTCGGCCTGGACAAGAGCGGTCCGAAGGGCTCGGAGTACACCGACCCGGTCAAGATCGCGAACAAGGTCGCCGGGTACGCGGACGGCGTCTACAAGACCGTCGCCTACGACCATCGCGGCGAGGAGTCCGCCAAGACCGGCGAGGAGCTCGACATCTGATGCCGGGCTGGTGGCGGAAGCGGTTCTGGCCGGAGGAGACCGTGTCGTCCGAGCTGTCCGTGGGCGGGCGCGCGTTCACGGTCGTGTCGGAGACGAAGATCGTCGGCCTCGAGTCCGCCGCCGGCGACGACGTGCGGGCCCGGACCGAGACCACGCTGTCGCTGGGCACGGTGATCGGCCCGTGCCCGCCGCTGCGTGTCGCCCCGCGTCAGGAGAACCGCCTGAACGACGACAACGCCGGTGCGGTGGCGACCGGGGTGCCGCAGTTCGACGACAGGTTTCTCGTGTTCTGCGACGACCTGGCATTCGTCCGGCGGATGACGCCGGTGCTGGTGTCCGCGCCGCCCACTGATTCGACCGAAGCGCTCGAACTCGGCGGTGGCCGTGCCGTCCTGCACCGCAAAGGCGCCGGAACCGAGACCATCGCCGCGAACTACCTCAACGCCCTGATCCCGTTGCTGCCACCGGAGCTGCGCCGATGAACGACGCCCCGATCATCGTGCCGCTGTCCCCCGACGTGGCCGTGGTGATCGAGCAGGACCGCGTCTACTTCAGCCGCCTGGTCGCCGGCGCCCCCGTCGACTCGCCGGTGTACGGCACGCCGCTGGCCGCCGTGGTCCTGGTGCAGCCGGGCGAGCTGCGCAAGGAGCTCAAGTACAAGATCGACCAGAGCGACGGCCTGTCCCTGAAGATCGTGCTGCCTCCAGGCCCGGCCGTGTGGATCCGCTACACCTCGGACATCTTCGTGCCGACACCCGATCCGCGCGGGCTGGCCGCCGAGATCGAACGACGGCGTCGCCGGGTGGCTCGTCTCGGCGGCTGGGCGGCGGCGGACGTGTGGAGGATCAACTCGAAGCTGCGGGTCGCGGTGCCGGGCGGGTTCGAGCCAGGGGGCGCCGAGTTCGCGCCTTCCGAGCCGGAGAACGGCACGTGGACGGCCGCGGCACCGGCACCGGTCAGCGAGCCGTCGCCGGGCAGGCAGCCGTCCGCGCCCGTGGTGCCTGCCGCTGTGCCGTACCCGGAGTCGCTGCCGGTGCTCACCGAGACGCTGCGCAACGGCGTGCGGTTCTCGGTGTCGGTGCGCAGGACCTTCCTCGGTTTCGAGCCGGTGCCGCCGGGCGTGGTCACCGAGCCGCTCCTGTCCTCCTCGCTGCACGTGCCGCTGGCTTCGTGGCTCGTGGTCGAGGCGGGCACGCTGCGCGGCGGCCTCGCGCCGATCCGCCGGATTGCCGCCGATGGCCAGACCGAGATCCGGATGGACCTGTCCGACGGGCCCGCGCTGTGGCTGTGGGGTCCGGTGCGGGAGTGGGTGGTGGCCACGCCGCGGGCCGCGGAGTTGGCTGCGGAGATCCGGCTGCGGCAGGCCGTGGGGATGATGTTCCCGGTGTCGAGCGATCTCGGGCCCGAGCGGCGCACGTGGCTGGACCTGCCGATGACCAAGCCGGTGGACACCCCTGCCGGTCGAGCCCTGCCCGCTGCCCCGGAGTGGGCGCCGACGTCGCCGACGCTCGTGCCGCGGGACTGCTGGGTCTGAAAATTGTCGGTGCTGCCTGGGATAATTGAATCAGGGGTCCCCTGGGAGGGGACCCCTGCGTGAGCTTGGGCCAGGAGCTCGGGCTAGAGGGCCTTCAGCACGTCCAGGTCGACGCCCACCAGCGAGTCGCGGAAGATCCGCCGCTCCCCCGCCTCCACCTCGACGTCGCACGGCACCACCAGAACCGTGCACCCGGCGGCAACCGCGGCCGCCACACCCGTCGGCGAGTCCTCGATGGCCACGCACCGCGCAGCATCCACACCCAGCAGCCGGGCCGCCTTCAGGTACGGCTCGGGCAGCGGCTTGTTCAGCCCGTCCACCTCGTCGCCGCACACGGTGACGTCGAAAAGATCCCGGCCGATCGTGTCCAGCGCGACCTCGGTCAGGGAGCGCTCGGTCGACGTCACCAGCGCCATCGGCACGCCGGAAGCACGCACCGCCCGCAACGCTTCGGCTGCTCCCGGACGCCACGGCAGACCGGCGCGGAAGACCTCCTCGGTGCGGCGCGAGATCCACGCGGCGCCGTCCAGCAGGTCGTCGGCGGAAGGCTCGATGCCGACATCGGCGAACAGCAGGCGCATCGTCGTGGGCACGTTGGTGCCGACCATGCGTTCGCGGGTCTCCAGCGAGAGCACCCCGCCGAGCTTCTCCGCGTACTCGTAGAGCGGGATGTCCCAGAGCTTCTCGGAGTCCAGCAGGGTGCCGTCCATGTCCCACAGAACGGCAGAGAGGTCAGACATTGAAGTACTTCGCCTCCGGGTGGTGCGCCACGAAGGCGTCGGTGGACTGTTCGGGGTGCAGCTGAAGCTCCTCGGACAGGGAGACACCGATGCGCGACGGGTCGAGCAGGTCGACGATGCGCTTGCGGTCTTCCATCTCGGGACAGGCGCCGTAGCCGAACGAGTACCGCGCGCCGCGGTAGCCGAGCTTGAAGAACTCCTCGACGTCGGCGGGGTCCTCCTGAGCCACTGACCCGCCCGAAGGCCACACGAGCTCCTCGCGGACCCGCTTGTGCCAGTACTCGGCCAGCGCCTCGGTGAGCTGGACCCCCAGTCCGTGGACTTCCAGGTACTCACGATACGCGTTCTTGCCGAACAGCTCGTTGGCGTAGTCGGCGATCGGCTGGCCCATCGTCACGAGGTGGAACGCGATGACGTCGGCCTCACCGGACTCGCGAGGACGCCAGAAGTCCGACAGGCAAAGCCTGCGATCCCTTTTCTGGCGCGGGAAAGTGAAGCGGAAGCGCTCGGCGGAGTCGGCCGAAGGCTCTTCCAGAATGATCAGATCGTCGCCATCGGACACACACGGGAAGTAGCCGTAGACGACTGCGGCGTGGGCAAGAACACCTTCTGTGGCAAGGCGTTCCATCCAGTAGCGCAGGCGCGGACGTCCCTCGGTCTCGACCAACTCCTCATAGGTCGGGCCGCCGCCGCGCGACCCCTTCAGGCCCCACTGGCCCATGAACGTCGCACGCTCGTCCAGCAACGCCGAGTAGTCCGCGACCGGGATGCCCTTCACGACACGGCTGCCCCAGAACGGCGGCGCCGGGATCGGGTTGTCGGCGGCGACGTCCGAGCGGCCGGTGACGGTCTCCTCCTCGGCCTGAGAAGCCTTGCGGGCGGCGGCGACGCGCAACGCTCGTTCGCGACGAGCCTTGCGCTCCAAGGCTTTCGCCTCGGCCTCGGGGTCGACGAGAGGAGTCTCACCGCGCTTGGCCGCCATGATCGCGTCCATCAACCGCAGGCCCTCGAAGGCATCCCGGGCGTAGCGGACGTCACCGGCGTACATCTCGGTCAGGTCGTTCTCGACGTACGCCCGCGTCAAAGCCGCGCCGCCCAGCAGGACCGGCCACCGCGCGGCGACACCCCGGGAGTTCATCTCCTCGAGGTTCTCCTTCATGATCACGGTCGACTTGACCAGCAGGCCGGACATGCCGATCGCGTCCGCGCGGTGCTGCTCGGCGGCGTCCAGGATCGTGGTGATCGGCTGCTTGATGCCGATGTTCACGACCTCGTAGCCGTTGTTGGACAGGATGATGTCGACGAGGTTCTTGCCGATGTCGTGCACGTCGCCCTTGACGGTGGCGAGCACGATCCGGCCCTTGCCGCCGTCGTCGGAGCGTTCCATGTGCGGTTCGAGGTGCGCGACGGCGGTCTTCATGACCTCGGCGGACTGCAGCACGAACGGCAACTGCATCTGGCCGGAGCCGAACAGCTCGCCGACGGTCTTCATACCCGCCAGCAGGGTGTCGTTGATGATCTGCAACGCCGGGCGCTGCTCCAGGGCGGCGTCCAGGTCGGCTTCCAGCCCGTTGCGCTCGCCGTCGACGATCCGGCGCTCCAGCCGTTCGAACAACGGCAGCGCGGCCAACTCCTCGGCGCGGGAAGCGGAGTTCGACTTCGTGGTGACGCCTTCGAACAGCTCCATGAGCTTCTGCAGCGGGTCATAGCCTTCGCGGCGCCGGTCGTAGACGAGGTCGAGAGCCACCGCGCGCTGCTCGTCGGGAATCCGCGCCATCGGCACGATCTTGGAGGCGTGCACGATCGCGGTGTCGAGACCGGCCTGCACGCACTCGTGCAGGAACACCGAGTTCAGCACCTGGCGCGCGGCCGGGTTGAGTCCAAAAGAGACGTTCGACAGGCCCAGAGTCGTCTGCACGTCCGGGAAACGGCGCTTGAGCTCGCGGATCGCTTCGATCGTCTCGATGGCGTCGCGGCGCACCTCCTCCTGGCCGGTGGAGATCGGGAACGTCAGGCAGTCGACGATGATGTCGGAGCGGTGCATGCCCCAGTTCGTCGTCAGGTCCTCGATCAGCCTGGTGGCGACCCGGACCTTCCACTCCGCCGTGCGGGCCTGGCCCTCCTCGTCGATGCACAGCGCCACGACCGCCGCGCCGTGCTCGGAGGCGAGCCGCATGATCTTCTGGAAGCGGGAGTCCGGGCCGTCGCCGTCCTCGTAGTTGACCGAGTTGACGGCGCAGCGGCCCCCGAGACACTCCAGACCGGCCTGCAGGACGCCGGGCTCGGTGGAGTCCAGCATGATCGGCAACGTCGACGCGGTGGCCAGGCGGGACGCCAGCGCGCGCATGTCCGCCTCGCCGTCGCGGCCCACGTAGTCGATGCAGAGGTCGATCAGGTGGGCACCCTCGCGCGTCTGGTCGCGGGCGATCTCGATGCAGTCCTCCCACTTCTGGGCCAGCATCGCCTCGCGGAACGCCTTGGAGCCGTTGGCGTTCGTGCGCTCACCGATCATCAGCACCGAAGCGTCCTGTTTAAACGGGACGGCTTGGTACAAAGAGGACACACCAGGCTCGGGGCGCGGCCTGCGAGCCGACGGTCCGAGATCTTTGACCGCTTCAGCGACCTGACGCAGGTGCTCGGCCGTCGTGCCGCAGCAACCGCCAACGAGCCGCGTGCCGAACTCCTGCACGAACCCGCTCAACGCCTGCGCCAGCTCCTCCGGCGACAACGGGTACACAGCGCCGTTGGGGCCCAACTCGGGCAGACCGGCGTTCGGCATCACCGACAGCGGGATGCGCGCGTGCTTGGACAACGTCCGCAGGTGCTCGCTCATCTCGGCCGGGCCGGTGGCGCAGTTGAGGCCGATGAGGTCGATGCCCAGCGGTTCCAGCGCGGTCAGCGCGGCGCCGATCTCCGAGCCCAGCAGCATCGTGCCGGTCGTCTCGACGGTCACCTGGGCGATGATCGGAACCACGCGGCCCTCGGACGCCATCGCCCGCTTGGCGCCGATGACCGACGCCTTGGTCTGCAGCAGGTCCTGCGACGTCTCGACGATGATCGCGTCGACGCCGCCGACCAGCAGGCCCTTGCACTGCTCCTGGTAGGCGTCACGCAACGTGGCGTACGGCGCGTGACCCAGCGTCGGCAGCTTGGTGCCAGGGCCGACACTTCCGAGCACGAACCGGGGCTGATCGGTCGTGCTGAACTCGTCCGCGACCTCACGCGCGAGCGCGGCGCCGCGCTCGGACAGGTGGAAGATCTGGTCCGGGATGTCGTACTCGGCCAGGTTCGCGAGGTTCGCACCGAACGTGTTCGTCTCGACCGCGTCCACGCCTACCTCGAGATAGCCGCGGTGCACGGCCTTCACGACGTCCGGCCGTGTCACGTTGAGGATCTCGTTGCAGCCTTCTAGACCGTTGAAGTCGTCAAGAGAGAGGTCAGCGGCCTGAAGCATCGTGCCCATGGCGCCGTCAGCGACGACAACCCGGCTCACCAGCGCTTCCAGGAACGGCGACTCTCCGCGTTCACGCATGGGCCAAGCCTACGATGAGTTAGATAGGTGAGGCCGTAGTCTGGCGCCGTGAACGATCCGTCCCAGGAATCCCCGACCCCCTCGAACCCGCGCATTCCGCTCACGAGTCCGATCATGGTCTGCGCTTTCGAAGGCTGGAACGACGCCGGCGACGCCGCGAGCACCGCGATCGAGCACCTGCAACTCACCTGGGACGCCACCCCGCTCGCCGAGATCGACCCGGACGACTACTACGACTTCCAGGTGACGCGACCCACAGTCCGAATGGTGGACGGTGTCACCCGAAGGGTCGACTGGCCGACGACGCGGCTGTCGGTGTGCCGGCCTCCCGGCTCGGACGTGGACGTGATCCTCGTGCACGGCATCGAGCCGAACATGCGGTGGCGCAAGTTCGCCGCCGAGCTGCTGGGGCACATCGACGCCCTCGGGGTGACGACCGTGGTGACGCTGGGCGCGCTGCTCATGGACACGCCGCACACCCGTCCCGTGCCGGTCACCGGCACCGCCTACGACCCGGACGCAGCCACGAGGTTCGGCCTCGAGCACTCGAAGTACGAGGGCCCGACCGGCATCGTCGGCGTGTTCCAGGACGCGTGCGTGCAGGCGGGCATCCCGGCGATCTCGTTCTGGGCCGCCGTCCCGCACTACGTCTCGCAGCCCCCGTCCCCCAAGGCCACGCTGGCCCTGCTGCACCGGGTGGAGGAGGTCCTCGACATCGAGGTCCCGCTCGGCGCGCTGCCGGAGCAGGCCGAGGAGTGGGAGCGCACGGTCAGCGAGATGGCCGACGAGGACGAGGACGTGCGCAACTACGTGCGCGCGCTGGAGGAGCGCGGGGACGCGGCCATCCAGATCACCGAGGCCTCCGGTGACGACATCGCGGCGGAGTTCGAGCGGTACCTGCGGCGGCGCGGGCGCGGCCCGGGCTGGCCGTCGCCCGGTCCTCGCTGACTAGGGTTTCCACCAGGCCGTCTCGGTTCATTTGGACCGGGACGGCTTTTTCGCGCGCTGAAAGGCTGAGCCGTGCCCGACCGACCTGAGATCGTCTGCATCTGCGGCTCCACCCGGTTCGCGGACGAGATGCGTGCGGCGAACCGTGAACTGACCCTCGCGGGCGTCATCGTCGTGGCGCCGAGCGAAGCCGACGGGTTGATCACCGACGAGCAGAGGGCCGTGGTGGACGCTCTCCACCTGCGCAAGATCGACCTGGCTGACCGGGTTCTGGTCGTGAACCCCGGCGGGTATGTCGGCGAGTCCACGAGCCGGGAGATCGCCTATGCCCAGGCCACCGGCAAGCCGATCTCGTACACCGATCCCGTCGGACCACCTCACTAGACTTGAAATTGGGGGTACCCGGCCGACGTCGTGTGTGTGGTGCGTGCCCATAGAGCGTGCCTATCGAGCGCAGATGGCACCAGCGTGAGCGCAAACCAAGCTGACCGTCGAGCGGTCCCTCGTCGAACGAACACCGGCCGCGCGAGCGCAGCATCGCCACGACGATTCGGAACGTGCAGGCCAGGTCGGCTACCGCCGCAAGCGACCTGCCCGCCCGATCGACTGCGGTGACGAGCAGCGGTGTGTGGTGAGCGCTCATAGGGCGTGGGGCGGCGGCGTGCTGTTGGCCGACTCCCACCAGTGCGACTCGTGTCTCCTCCGTCAACCCGGCGGTTCGCCACGGGCATCGAGACCGAACAAACTTAGCTCCGGCAACCATCGCCGCCGCTCCCCTACTAGGGTGAGCGGCGGAGGTGTCCGTGGGCCGCTTGGCACGTGCCGGGTTGTACGCCGGCGCATTGATCGGGCCGTTCGGCGGCGCCATCACGACGTCGATCCTGCCCGAGATCGGCAGCACCTTCGGGCGCTCGCCGGGTGCGGCGGCCTCGACGCTGACGTTCTACCTCGTGCCGTTCGCGGTGCTGATGCTGGCGTCCGGCACGTTCGCGCAACGCTGGGGTCCACAACGGACCGTCCGCATCGCGTACATCGCTTACGCCATCGCGTCCGCGCTCGCCGCGAGTGCGTGGACCTTCGAGGTGCTGCTGGCTTCCCGGGCGCTGCAGGGCGCGGCGAACTCGTTCACCACGCCGGTGCTGCTCGCGGTGATCGCCGCCTCGACGCCGAAGGAGAAGCTCGGCCGCGCGCTCGGGCTGTTCGGGTCGATGCAGGCCGCTGGGCAGACGAGCGCGCCGCTGGTCGGAGGGCTGGCCGCCGAGATCGACTGGCGGCTGGCGTTCGTCGTGATCTCGGTGGTGGCCGTCGCACTCGCGGTCCTGGGCGTGCCGCAGACCGACACCGAGCCGGAGCGCGATGCAAGCCTGCGCAGTGCGTTCGTGCCCAGCACCCTCAAGCCGGCCGTCGTCGCCTTCGTGTGCTGGGGGTGTCTGGGCGGGCTGTCGTTCCTCGTGGCGTTCCGGCTGGACGACGTGTTCGGTCTCGGCGCGGGACAACGCGGTGTGCTGCTGACCGGGTTCGGCATCGTCGGGTTCCTCACCGCCAGGCAGATCGGCAAGGCCATCGACCGGTTCGGCGCCGCTACCACGGTCGTCGTCGGGGCGACGCTCGGCGCGGGGCTCGTGGCGGCGGTGGGTACGACGCCGTCGGCGGCGATCGCGGTCGTCGCGTGGGCGCTCACCGGGGCGGCCGCTCAGGGTGTGCTCGTGAGCCTCAACGCGTTGGTGCTGCAGAGCGAGAACGCCAACAGGGGTGGCAGCGTCAGTGTCGTGCAGTCACTGCGCTTCATGGGCGCTGCCGTGGCCCCGCTGGCGTTCGTCCCGCTCTACCAGTCCCATCCGCTGCTGGGGTTTCTCGTGCCGGCCGGTCTGCTGGTCACCGTGCCGGCGATCATCACGTGGTCAGGTCGCGGCGCCGGAACCCGACGAACCCCGCAGCCAGGAGCACCGCCGCCACCCCGGTGAGCCACAGCAGCGGCCCCGCGGTGATGTCCGGGTACTTCGGGACGTGCGTGAACGGCGAGACGTCGAGCGCCCACTGGTCGAGCCCCAGCGCCGGGCCGAGCAGCGTGATCACCAGTGCCGCCGACACCACGGCCCAGCTGACGCCCGTGAGCTGCGGGAACAGCCCGAACAACAGCAGTGCCACGCCCGCGATCACCCACGCGGCGGGGAGCTGGGCCAGTGCCGCGCCGATCATCCGCGGCAGAACGCCGCCGAGGTCGTCGGTCTGCGCGCCGTACACCAGGCCCAGACCCAGTCCCGCCGCCGCCAGCACCACCGCGCCGCCGACCAGGGCGAACACCGCGTGCGACGCCACCCAGCCCCAGCGCGAGACCGGCGTGGCCAGGATCGGCTCGGCACGGAACGCGGTCTCTTCCGAACGAAGCCGCAGCACCGCCTGGACCAGGTAGATCGAGGAGATCAGGCCCAGCAGCTGCGTGACGGTGGCGAAGAACGCGTCCACCATCGCGTCGGCACCGCCGATCTTGCTGACGATCTGCCCGAGCGTCGGGTTGTCCTGCACCATCTGCCCGACGGCCTGGGCGACGCTGCCGTAGATCACGCCCACCGCGAGCAGCGCGATGGACCAGCCGATCAGCGAGCCCTTCTGCAGCCGCCAGGCCAGCCCGAACGGCGTACCGATCGTGCCGTGAGCAGGCCCGAGGCGCGCGGACAGCAAGCCCAGCCCCACGTCCCGGCGCGTCACGATCCACGCGGAGACGCCGACCAGGACCACGGTGAAAGCCAGCGAGATGCCGAGTACCCAGAACCGGTTGTCGGCGAACGACCGCACGTGCTCGGTCCAGCCGATCGGCGAGAACCAGGTCAGCCACTGCGGACCGGACTCCCCCGCCGCGTCACCGGCGGCGCGCAGCAGGTAGGTCACGCCGAGGAACCCGCCCGCGATCGCGTTGGACACGCGCGAGTTCTCCGACAGCTGCGCGGTGAACGCGCTGACACCGGTGAAGACCAGTCCCACCGAAGCCGTGGACAGGCCGAACGCGAACGAACCGGCCGGGTCCAGTCCCTTGCCGATCAGCACCACCGCCTGCAGCACGCCGATCAGCAGGCTCGTGCCGCCCGCGACGATCACCGCGGCGGCCAGCGGTGCGTGCCGACCGACGACCGTCGCAGCGATCAGCTCCGTGCGGCCCGCTTCTTCTTCGGCGCGCGTGTGCCGGGTGACGACCAGCATGGCCATGATCGCGACGAACAGGCCCGCGAACACGCCCCAGCGCCACACGACCAAGCCGCCGAGCGTCGACCAGTCGTGCAACGGGCCGAGCATCGCGAGGAACGCCGAGTTGGCGTTCGCTGTCGCACCGAGGAGCGCCCTCGACTGTTCCGTCCCGTAGAGCTCTTCCAGCGCGGTCGTCGTCGACAACGTCGTGAAGACGAGGAAGATCACCCAGACGGGCAGCAGGATCCGGTCGCGGCGCAGTGCCAGCCGGACGAGGTGCCAGGTGCCGATCATTTCGCGTCCTCGTAGTGGCGCAGGAACAGCTCTTCCAGCGTGGGAGGCTGCGAGGTCAGCGTGCGCACGCCCGACGACACGAGCTGCTTGAGCACCGGGTCGAGCTTGTCCGAGTCGACCTCGAACTTGACCCGGTTGCCCTCGGCCACCAGGTCGTGCACGCCGGCCATCGATGTCAGCCCGTTCGGCGGTCCGGCCAGCTCGGCGGAGATCGACGTGCGGGTCAGGTGCCGCAGGTCGGCGAGCGTGCCGGTCTCGACGATGTGGCCGTTGCGGATGATCGAGACCCGGTCGCAGAGCGCCTCGACCTCGGCCAGGATGTGACTCGAGAGCAGGACGGTGCGGCCGCGCTCGCGTTCGTCGTTGATGCAGTCCTGGAAGACGGCCTCCATCAACGGGTCGAGGCCCGAGGTCGGCTCGTCGAGGATCAGCAGCTCGACGTCCGAAGACAGCGCGGCGACCAGCGCCACCTTCTGCCGGTTGCCCTTGGAGTAGGTGCGGCCCTTCTTGCGCGGGTCCAGTTCGAAGCGCTCCAGGAGCTCCTCGCGGCGTTGCTTGTTCAAGCCGCCGCGGAGCCGTCCGAGCAGGTCGATGACCTCGCCACCGGTCAGGTTGGGCCAGAGGTTGACGTCGCCGGGGACGTAGGCGAGGCGGCGGTGAAGGGCTGCGGTGTCCTTCCACGGGTCGCCGCCGAGCAGCCGCGCGGTGCCGGAGTCGGCACGCAGCAGGCCGAGGAGGATCCGGATCGTCGTCGACTTGCCGGACCCGTTCGGGCCGAGGAAGCCGTGCACCTCACCGGTCTGGACGTCCAGGTTCAGGTCGTCCAGTGCACGCGTCGGACCGAAGGTCTTGACCAGGCCCGACACGGATATCGCAGATGTCATGCCCGGTAAGCTACACTTCTTTCACAACTTCGTGAAGGACGTAAATTTTGCCCGATCGGCTGACGAAAGGGGATGATGCCGCCGTGACGAGAGCTACACAGCGTGACACGCAGGCGGTGAGCCAGTTCGTCGAACGCTTCGGCGGGATTCTGGCGGACACCGGCGTGCCCCGCATGCCGGCTCGCATCCTCGCGGCGCTGCTGACGACGGACTCAGGACGGCTCACCGCAGCCGAGATCGCCGATCTGCTGCAGATCAGCCCGGCGGCGGTGTCGGGCGCGGTGCGCTACCTGACCACGGTCCAGATCGTCAGCCGCGAGCGGGAGCCGGGATCGCGCCGGGACGTCTACCGGATGCGCGACAACGTCTGGTACGAGGCGACGTTCCGCAAGGACCAGATGCTGGTGATGATCGACGAGGTGCTCAGCGAGGGCGTTCAGGCGCTCGGGTCGGACACCGAGGCGGGGACGCGGCTGGACGAGACGCGGGAGTTCTTCCGGTTCTGCCACGGAGAGATCGGCTCGATGCTCGACCGCTGGCGCACGCACCGCGAGAAGTGGCTGGAAGAACGCGAAGGCTGAAAATGGCGAAGGGCTCCTTCAACCACGCGAGGTGGATGAAGGAGCCCTTCATCGTGAACGTCAGCCCGTGACGAGCGTCAGACCGTAGGTCGAGAGGATCTCGTTGACCGGCTGGAAGTAGGTCGTGCCGCCGCTGGTGCAGTCGCCGGAGCCACCCGAGGTGACACCCTGCGCCTGCGTGCCGCTGACCCACGAACCACCCGAGTCACCGGGCTCCGCGCACACGTTCGTGCGCGTCAGACCGCTGACCGAGCCCTCCTGGTAGTTGACCGTCTGGCTCTTGGCCTGGACCTCGCCGCAGTGCCAACCCGTGGTCGAGCCGGAACGGCAGATCGACGCGCCGACCGCGGACTCGGTGTGACCGGAGACGACGACGTCGGCGCCGCCGTAGTGGTTCACCTTGGCCGTGGACGTCCACGCCGAGTTCGCGCGGACGAACGAGTAGTCGTTGCCCGGGAAGGACGACTTCTCGAACTGGCCCAGCGCGGTCTTGTCGACCCCGGCCACCGTGTCGCCCGGCGACCCGCAGTGACCGGCGGAGACGAACCCGCCCTGCACCGCGAAGCCGACGGAGCACCGTCCGGCGTTGTTGATGTAGTAGGCGTCGCCACCGCGGATGTCCTTCAACACCCGCGGCGCCTCGTCGGTCTCGACGACCTTCGCGAGCGTGCCCACCTTCTCCACCAACGACTTCGCCGCACCGGCCTGACCGCGCTTCACCGTGATCGTCACCGCGTTCGCACGAGTGTCCACGTACCAGCCGGTGACCTCGGCAGGAGCCTTCTCGGCGTCGAGCTGAGCCTTGGCCGAGTCGAGGTCACTGGCCTTGTGCGCGACCGTGCGGGGCTCGGCACCGAGCCTGCGCAGCCGGTCGGCCTTGGCCCCGTCCGTCACGCCGACGACGAGCTTGCCGATGGACGCGTCGAACCACGCGCCACCGAACTCGTCGCCCGCGAACCCCTTGGCGACGTGCTGCAGGACCGCGGCCGCGCTTTCCTGGCGCAGCCGGTCCGCCGCCTGCTGGGCGTTCAGTCCGAGGTCGCGCTGCATCGCGGCGAGCAGGTCGGCGGAGGGTCCTTCAGCGGCGACGGCGGCAGGGGAGACCGTCGTCGCGAGTGCACCCGCCAGCACGGCGACTGCCGCGACAGCCATGCGCTTCATAGGCATTTCTCCTCAGTTTTCAGGTTCTGCAGGGCCGGTGTAACGCCGGACCGGGCAACCGCGATGAGGAGATCGGCTGTGCTGCAACACAGCCCGCACGACACCGGAAGCATGGCGTCCCCAGGCGGCCGAACTGCCCGATCAGTTCGTTCCTCCGTTTGGGTGACGCTATGTCGTGCTGCCTACCGGACGGTAGGGCCGATCGAGGGTGGACCTCTCGGCGTTCGGGTTGATATAGGGAATTCAAATGCGTTCTCTCAGCCTATTTCCGTGACGGAGAGCGACCGTCCGTATTGACACGAAATGTCAAATCTGTCAACAGTTCGCACTCGACGGCGTATCCCTCTGACCTGCGGTTTAGGTCTAACGTGCGGGTCACCCTGTTCCCTGCACGAGGGAGAACCCTGCCATGCGAAGAGTCTTGAGTACGGGACTCACCGCCGCCGCTGCCCTATGTCTGGCCGCCGCTGTGGTGCCCGCTGCTTCAGCTCAGGAAAACGTGGGGACGATTCTCGGCGCCGACCGCGCCGATGTCGTGAAGGACAGCTACATCGTCTCGCTCAAGGCCGACACGGCGTCGAGGGCCGCCGCGCCGGGCTTGGCGACCAAGTACGGCGGCCAGGTCGACCAGGTCTGGCAGCACGCGCTCAACGGCTTCTCGGTGAAGATGACGGCCAAGCAGGCGGCCAAGCTCGCCGCGGACCCGAAGGTCGCCTACGTCCAGCAGGACGCCGAGGTGCACCTGCTCGACGTCCAGCAGAACCCGCCGTCGTGGGGTCTGGACCGCGTTGACCAGCGCGACCTGCCGCTGAGCAACAGTTACCAGTACGACACCATGGCGTCCAACGTGCACGCGTACATCATCGACACCGGTGTGCGCACCACGCACACGACGTTCGGTGGCCGTGCGACCTGGGGCACCAACACCTCCGGTGACGGCAACAACAGCGACTGCAACGGCCACGGCACGCACGTCGCCGGCAACATCGCGGGCTCGCAGTACGGGCTCGCGAAGGGCGCGCAGGTCGTCGCCGTCAAGGTGCTGAACTGCCAGGGCTCCGGCACCACCGCCGGTGTCGTCGGCGGCATCGACTGGGTGACGGCGAACGCGATCAAGCCCGCTGTCGCCAACATGTCGCTCGGCGGCGGCGGGGACACCACCCTGGACTCGGCCGTCAAGCGTTCCATCGCGGCCGGCATCACCTACGCCATCGCGTCCGGCAACTCGAACACCGACGCCTGCAGCACCTCGCCCGCACGCGTCCCCGAGGCGATCACGGTCAACGCGTCGACCATCAACGACGCGCGCGCCTCGTTCTCGAACTACGGCACCTGCACGGACATCTTCGCGCCCGGTGAGAACATCACGTCGTCGTGGAACACCAACGACACGGCGACCAACACCATCTCCGGCACGTCGATGGCCACCCCGCACGTCGCGGGCGCGGCTGCCCTGTGGCTCGCCACGCACACGACCGACAGCCCGGCCGCCGTGTGGGCCGGCCTGAGCGCCGCCTCCACGCCGAACAAGATCACCAACCCCGGCACGGGCTCGCCGAACAAGCTGCTCTACACGCTCTTCGGCACCCCCCAGCCGGGCAACCCCTCGGTGACGAACCCCGGCAACCAGACCTCCACGGTCGGCACGCCGGTGTCGCTGCAGCTGGCGGCCACCGGCGGCACCCCGCCGTACACCTGGTCCGTCTCCGGTCTCCCGGCCGGCCTGTCGGCGAACGCGTCCGGCGCGATCTCCGGCACCCCGACCACGGCGGGCACCTCCACGGTGACGGCCACGGTGACCGACTCGGCGGGCAAGACCGGCACCACGACCTTCACCTGGACGGTCAACCCAGTGGGTGGCGGCTGTGACGCCAAGACCAACTCCACGCCGGTCACGATCGGCGACCTGCAGACCGTGACCAGCACGATCGCCATCTCGGGCTGCGCGGGCAACGCGTCGGCCACGGCGACGATCAAGGTCGACATCAACCACACCTACAAGGGCGACCTCGTGGTCGACCTGCTCGCGCCCGACGGCACGGTCTACAACCTGCACAACCGGTCCGGCGGCTCGACCGACAACATCAAGGAAACGTTCACCCGCGACCTCTCCTCCGAGGCCGCGAACGGCACCTGGACGCTGCGAGTGCGTGACGCGGCGTTCCTGGACACCGGCACGCTGAACAGCTGGACGCTCGACGTCTGAGCTGTTCTCCGCTGAACGAGACCGCCCCCGGCGCTTCCGCCTCGGGGGCGGTTTCCTTTGGTCGGCGTGCCCGCTGGTGTTTGTAACGAGATACGACGGCTGCCCGACAAGCCCGCTGCACACCGAGCCTGTCGCACCATCTGGGGAATTTCACATGGCACTTTTCAGCAAGACGCCCGAGGAGATCGCTGCCAAGAGGGCCGCCGACGAGCGGCGAGCAGCGGAGGCCGCCGCGGCGCGCTTCGCTGCCTCACCGGCGGGTCAGGCGCGCACCGCCAAGGAAGAGGGAGCAAAGCTCTTCCAGATCTCCATCGATCTCGAGAGCACGTCAGCCAGGTCCAGCCTTGGCATGGCCACCGTGACGAGAAGGAGCAACAACCACACGCAGATGCTGAACGAGGTCGAGGCCGAGGGGTGGAAGTTCGAGGCCATCTCGACGACCTTCATCCCCCAGACCACCACGACCACCGAGCGGTGGTACACGAACGGGTCTCGCGAGGCGACCTCCGGCATCGTGCTGGCGACCTACGTGTTCAGCCTGGCGTGACCTGACGACACTTCCGTCTCGGGCTCGCCACTCCTTTCACCGCAACCGGTCCGCCGCCTCTTTCGCGGCCGTCTGCACCACCGGAGGCAGCCTCGGCACGTGGCGCGCCTGCCGTTGCGCCTCGGCGAACACCTCGCGGGCGAGCCCGATCTCGGCGACCCCGGCCAGCAGGAACAGCTCCTCCACGTACTGGCGGCCGAGGCCCACCTCCTGCCAGCCGTCCACGCCTTCGAGGGCCTTCCCGCACTCCTTCAACGCCTCCCAGGCGGCACGGTGGTCGCCGGCCTTGCGTTCGAGCTCGGCCAGGTTCTGCCACCCCGACGCGAGGTCCCAGCCGGTTTCCGCGAACGCCAGGCCCTCGCGCTGTGCCTGAGCCGCCTCCGCGAACGCGCCCAGACTCGCCAGCTCGTACCGCAACTGGTTCAGGGTGCCGACGTCCCGGGGCCGATCCCGTGCCCACCGGTCCAGCTCCGCGCGGGCCAGCTCCGTCTCCCCCGCCAGCTTGGCGCGCTCGACCCACGTCAGCGCGTCCTCGTCGTCCGGGTCGCGCGGGAACCACTCCCGCTTGCTTTCCGCCCACTGCTCCAGATCGTCGTCGTCCAGGTCCGTCTCGCCGAAGAACTGCAGCATCTCGTCGCGCTCGGGGTGATCACTCGCCCGCACGACGTCGAGCGTGGCGCGCACTCCCGCGGCGAAGACGTACTCGCGGTCGTACCCGCACCAGGTGTCGAAGTTGGCGCGCTTGATCGCGTACTGGCGCCAGACGTCGTCGGGCTGCCGGTGCTCGGCCAGCAGGAACCCGGCCAGCTCGGCCTGCTCGCCCAGGCCCTGGAACGGTGCGTTCCGGCGGCACTGCGCCTCCTGCTCGGCCAGGAACCGCAGCAGGGGCAGGTCTTCGGGCCTGCGGTCGTACTGCAACGCCCACAGCACCAACGCGCGGTGCACCTCGTTGACGTCGTAGTCGAGGTCCTCGGCGTCCTTGGCTTGCTGGTACTCGAGCTCCTGCCACGCCGCTGTCGACTCCCGCATGCGCGCCAGTTCGCGCCGTGCCTGCTCCATCACCGGTCCATTGTGGCGCGGCGATCGGATCGGCCGGCGCGGGGAAATCCGATGTCGCGATGAACATCGCCGCCGGACACGACGTACCGGTCGTCGTCGCCGATCGGATCTAGCGCTTCGTCGACCTGCTCGTCACGAGCGCCCGGCAGGAGGGCGAGCGACGCCACGACCTCGTCGATCGGACCGTGCCGGACGGTGACTACCCCACTCACGAGGCCGCGCACGCGCTGCTGCGGAAGGTCGAGGCGTTGAGCAGGGAGCACGAGCACGTGGTGGTGGAAGGCGGGTCCATCTCACTGCTGAGCAGGTTCGCCGCCTGCCGGGGCCGCTTTCCGTTCCGCCTCGTCACGACGGTGCTGCCGCTCACCGGCGAACGCGCGCATCTGGACCGGCTGCGCGCGCGGGCCGAGCGGATGATCACCGAGGGCATGCTCGACGAGATCGCGAAGGCCTGGCAGCACCGCGAGCAGCGCCCGTTCATCGCTTCGGTCAACGGATCGGAGGCCGTGCTGCGGTGGTGCGGCGAGACCGGCACGGACCCCGAGGACCTGCCGGGGATCGACACCACCGCGACCGCCGAACTGGTCGAGCGGATCGCGGTGGTGCATCACGAACACAGCCTGGAACAGCACGGGGTGTTCACCCGGCTGTTCAGCTGGAATCACGCCTGACCGTTAGAGGTCCACGCCCAGAAGCGCGTCCACGGCGGTGCGGATCTGCGACGGTCCGTGCTTGTCCGAACCACCGTGCGACAGCGCCTCGTCGGCCCACGCGTCGATGGCCGCGAGAGCGCGCGGCGTGTCCAGGTCGTTGCCCAGGTGGTCGCGCAGCCGCGTCACGGTGTCCACAGCGGACGGACCGGTGTCCAGGTCCGTCGCCCGGCGCCACTTGGCCAGCCGCTCCAGAGCCTCGTCCAGCAGCGACGGCGTCCAGGTGCGGTCCGAGCGGTAGTGGCCCGCGAACAGCGCCAGGCGGATGGCGTTCGGGTCGACCTTCTCCGCGCGCAGCTTGGAGACGAAGACCAGGTTGCCGCGCGACTTCGACATCTTCTCGCCGTCGAGGCCGATCATGCCCGCGTGCACGTAGTGGCGGGCGAACGGGTGCTGGCCGGTCTGGGCCTCGGCGTGGGCGGCCGAGTACTCGTGGTGCGGGAAGATCAGGTCCGAGCCGCCGCCCTGGACGTCGAAGCCCATGCCGAGGCGGTTGTGGGCGATGGCGCTGCACTCGACGTGCCAGCCGGGGCGGCCCTCGCCCAGTTCCGACGGCCACGCGGGCTCGCCGGGGCGCTTCATCCGCCACAACAGGGCGTCCAGCGGGTGGCGCTTGCCCGCGCGGTCCGGGTCGCCGCCGCGTTCGGCGAAGAGCTTCGTCATCTCCTCGGACGAGTAGTTCGACTCGTAGCCGAACCGGCCCGTGGCGTCGTGCGAGAAGTAGATGTCCGGGTACTCGGAGTCGTCGGCGCGGTAGGCGACGCCGTCGCTCAGGAGCTTGGCGACGACCTCGACGATCTCGGGGATCGCCTCGACGATGCCGACGTAGTCCTGGGGCGGCAGGACGCGCAGGGCCACCATGTCCTCGCGGAAGAGGGCGGTCTCGCGCATCGCGAGGACGACCCAGTCGTCCTTGTCCCGGATCGCCCGCTCGAGCAGCGGGTCGTCGACGTCGGTGACGTTCTGGACGTAGTGCACGTTGTGGCCGTTGTCGAGCCAGACGCGGTGAACGAGGTCGAAGGCCAGATAGGTGGCGGCGTGGCCGAGGTGCGTCGCGTCGTACGGTGTGATGCCGCAGACGTACAACCTGGCGGTGTCTCCTGGAGCCGTGGGGCGAACCTCGCCCGTAGCCGTGTCGAACAGCCGCAGCGGGCGGGGGTCCCCCGGAACCCGCGGCACAGGAATGGATGACCAGGTCTGCATGAGTCCGACACTAACGCGTGCCGCCGTATGCAGTGCACATTCCGGCTGTTGGGACTACCACCCCACGGGCCATCAGGACAGAAAGATCGGACATTCGTTGACGACGTTGTCATCGCGTCCCTAGCGTCCAAGGGCATGCTTCGTGTCGTTGTGGCCACGTTGACAGCCCTGTTCCTCTCCCCCGTGACGTCTTCGGCGGCCGCCCAGGCCGACCCGCCGAACGCCTTGGCCTACCTGGAGAACCCGCGCATGACGGGGGAGAACCAGGAAGCCCCGCACCCCGATCTCAAGCCCGAGCGCCGCCTGAGCCTCAACGGCGACTGGCGCATCCGGATGTTCGACAAGCCCGAGGACGTCAGAGAGACCGCGGACGGCTGGCGCACGGTCCAGGTCCCCCACACGTGGCAGACCGACTTCCTCGACCACCCGATGTTCCGCAACATCCCCACCGAGATGTACCCGGACGCCCCGCCCGCGATCCCCCGGGACGTGAACCCCACCGGCGTCTACGAGAAGACGTTCGACCTGCCCGCGAACTGGGACCGCACGCTGCTCAGGTTCGAGGGCGTGACCAGCGGTTATCTCGTCTGGCTCAACGGCACGTACGTCGGCTACGACCAGGGCGGCTACACCCCCGCCGAGTTCGACATCACGACCAGGCTCAAGGCCGGCCGCAACACCCTGAGGGTCCAGGTCCACCGCTGGGGCTCCGGCTCCCACCTGGAGGACTACGACCAGTGGCGGTTCTCCGGCATCTTCCGCGAGGTCTGGCTCTACACGACCCCCAAGACCTACCTCCAGGACGTCACCGTCAAGACGGACCTGGACGCCCAGTACCGCGACGCCACGATCACCGCGGACGTCAAGATCGGCGGCCCGGCGGAAGGCCACACCGTCCGGACAAGGCTGTTCGACCCCCAAGGCCGCGAAGTCGCCATTCGAGACGGCAAGGTGACCGACCCGCTCAAGTGGACCGACGAGACGCCGAACGTCTACGAGCTCCGCATCGAGTTGGTCAAAGACGGACGGGTGATCCAGACCGGCAGGCAGCCCGTCGGGTTCCGCAAGATCGAGATCGTCGACAAACAGCTCAAGATCAACGGCAAGCGCGTCGTGTTCCGAGGGACCAACCGCGCGGAGACCTCAGTGCACGGCGGCCGCTACGTCACCCGCGCTGACCAGGACAAAGACGTCGAGCTGATGAAGCGGTTCAACATCAACGCGGTCCGCACCTCGCACTACCCGAGCGACCCGTACTTCTACGAGCTCGCCGACCGCAACGGCCTGATGATCGACGACGAGGTCGACATCGAGACCCACCACCACGACGGCTGCCCGGACAACTGCCTGGCCGAGCGTCCGGAGTGGCAGGACGCGTTCCACGACCGGTTCGTCGCGATGATGCAGCGCGACAAGAACCACCCCAGCGTGATCATGTGGGACACCGGCAACGAGGCCGGGCTCGGCAAGGCGCACTACGCGATGGCCGAGTACGCGAAGAAGAACGACACGCGCCCGCTCTACCACCAGCCGAACTCCCCCGACGGTGACGCGCCGTTCGCGGACGTCTGGGGCCCGCGCTACCCGTCGCCCGCGAGCCTGGAAGCCAAGGCGAAGACCACGACCAAGCCGATCATCATGGGCGAGTACGCGCACGCGATGGGCAACAGTCTCGGCAACTTCAAGGAGTTCTGGGACGTCGTGCGGGCCTATCCGCAGGTGCAGGGCGGCTTCATCTGGGACTGGGCCGAGCAGAACATCGCGCTGCCGTTGTTCACGACCCCTGACCAGGCCAACGGGATCCTGACCTGGCTGAGCGGCAAACCGTCGCACGTGGACGGTCCGCACGGCAAAGCGTTGCAGCTCAGCGGACTCGACGACTTCGTGGAGGTCTACCGCGACCGCAAGCTCGACGAGGTGTCCGCCGGGCTCACCCTCGACGCCCAGGTCAAGCCCGCCTCGTGGACCGGCGACTTCACCGTCATCTCCAAGGGCGACCACCAGTACGCGCTCAAGATGGCCAACGAGACCACGCTGCAGTTCTTCATCTACAGCGGCACGTGGCGCACGGTCGAAGCGCAAGTGCCGGCCGACTTCTACGACAACTGGCACCGCGTCACCGGCACGTTCGACGGCACAAAGCTGCGGCTGCTGATCGACGGCCGTGAGGTCGGGGCCACGGCCTACACCGGCACGATCGACCGGTCGCACTGGCCGGTCAACATCGGCCGCAACGCCGAGACCATGCAGGAGAACGTCCGGACCCGCATGGCGCGCGGCACGATCGACCAGGTCCGCGTCTACCACCGCGCCCTGACCGACGCCGAGCTCGCCGCCGACCCTGCCAAGACGGCAGTCCTGGCGCTCGACTTCGAGCGGCTGGAGGACAAGGGCCGCAAGGAGTCCTACGGCTCGGGCACCGGCGGCGTCGACGGCGTGGTGTGGGCGGATCGCAGGCCGCAGCCGGAGACCACCGAGCTGACGGCGGTCCACTCCCCCATCCGGTTCTCGTTCTCCGACAACAAACTGACTGTGGAGAGCGAGCGTCAGTTCACCGGTACCGACGACCTGGAGCTGCGCTGGCAGGTGCAGGACAACGGCCGCACGATCGCCCAGCACCGCGGCAGGCTCCAGCCGGGCACCATCACGTTGCCGGACTTCGGGGCCCGCACCGAACGCCTGCTGACCGTCCGCGCCACCGACCGGCGGGGCAACGACGTCGGCATCGCCCAGTTCCCGCTGGGCGGCACGCAGATCGCCGGTCTGCACGCTCCCGGTGCGCCGGGCAAGCTCACCACTTCCACGAACGACAACGAGATCGTGGTGTCCGGCAAGGATTTCCGGTACGTGGTAGGCAAGAAGTCCGGCACGCTCACGTCGATGCGAGTGCGCGGCACGGAGCTGCTGAAGACAGGACCGGAACTGGACGCCTGGCGGGCCCCGCTGTCCAACGAGTTCATGAGCGAGGACGGTGCCTGGTACCGCAACGGCCTCGACCGGCTCCAGACCACGCCGTCGAGCGTCACGGTCACCTCGGACGGCCCTGACACGGTCATCACGGCTCGGTCCACCGCACAGGCGGTCTCCGACTCGTCGTTCGGCCAGACCTTCACCTACCGGATCACCGGGGACGGCGAGATCCAGGTGGGCCACCGGGTCGCGGCTCGCGGCAAGATGCGCGACCTGTCCTACCTGCCCGGCATCGGTTTCACCCTGAAGGTTCCCTCCGAGTACCAGAAGTTCACCTGGTACGGCCGCGGTCCTGGCGAGAACTACGACGACCGCAGGTCCGGCAACCCGGCCGGCGTCTACCAGTCCACTGTGGACCGGGAGTTCAACGACTACTACAAGCCGCAGGACTTCGGCAACCACGCGGACACCCGCTGGGCGACGCTGTCCAACGGCCGCGCGGGTCTGCTCGTCGCGGGCGACCTGGACGTCCGCGTCTCGCAGTACGACGACCTCGACCGGGCGCCGTACCCGTTCGCGCTCAAGAAGAACGACGGCTGGACCACCCTGCACGCGGCACACCGCGTGACGGGCGTCAGCGAGACGTTCCACGAGCCGTTGCCGCAGTACCAGGTGGAGGCGGGTAACGAGTACGCGTACTCCGTGCTGCTGCGCCCGCTCACGCCGGCCGAAGCCGCGACGGGCAAGCTCGGCCGGCAGGTCACCTGTGCGCCGTCGGCCGAACTGCGGGCCGCCGACACCGCTCTCGAACCGGGTGAGCAGGTCGAGGCCGAACTCGTGGTGACCCAGCCGTGCCCCGGGACCACCACGGCCACGCTCTCCGCACCCGAGGGCTGGTCGGTCTCCCCCGGCACCGTCGACCTCACCAGCGGTTCCGCGAAGGTGACGATCAGGCGCTACGGCGGCGAGACCGGCACCCGCCCGGTGCTCGCCGAGGTGAGGTCGGGCCGCGCCACCACGACCGCGACCAAGGACTTCACCGCCACCCCGCCCGCGCCGAGCGGGGAAACGGCGGTGTCGTCGCTGCCGTTCCTCAGCGAGCGCAACGGCTGGGGCCCGATCGAACGCGACCGCAGCAACGGCGAGAACTCCGGCGGTGACGGCGCTCAGATCAGCATCCGGGGCGCCAAGTTCTCCGTGGGCGTCGGCGCGCACGCCGAATCCGAGTTCCAGGTCTACGCGGGCGGCAAGTGCTCCGCGCTGACCGCCACGATCGGCGTCGACGACGAGACGAACGGCAGCGGCAGCGTCCGGTTCGAGGTCCTTCGCGACGGCCAGTCGGTCTACCAAAGCCCTGTGCTGACAGGGCAGAGCGCGGCGCTGCCTCTCTCAGTCGACACGAGTGGAGCAGCGGTGCTGACGTTCCGGGTGTCAGACGGAGGTGACGGCAACGCCTGGGACCACGCCGACTGGGCTAACCCCGTGCTGAGCTGCCGGTAATTGTCAGACCCCAGGCGTACCGTTGGAGATCAAGGGCATTCGCCGGTGAAGGGCGGGTCTCATGATCTTGGAAATCCTCGGCGGACTGGTCGCGTTCGGAGGCCTCGGCCTCGCCATGAGCGCCAGAGTGATCAAACAGTTCGAACAGGGACTGGTGTTCCGGTTCGGCAAGCTCCAGCAGGGCGTGCGCGGGCCGGGGCTGACGATGCTGATCCCAGGTGTCGACCAACTCAGGAAGGTCAACCTGCAGATCGTCACCCTGCCCGTGCCGGCCCAGGACGGCATCACGCGCGACAACGTCACCGTGCGCGTCGACGCCGTCGTGTACTTCAAGGTGCAGGACCCGGCGAAGGCCGTCGTCAACGTCGAGGACTACCGGTTCGCGATGCTGCAGGTGGCCCAGACGTCGCTGCGGTCGATCATCGGCAAGAGCGAGCTGGACGACCTCCTGTCCAACCGCGAACACCTCAACCAGGGCCTGGAACTGATGATCGACACCCCGGCGCTGGCCTGGGGCATCGACATCGACCGCGTCGAGATCAAGGACGTGGCCCTGCCGGAGAGCATGAAGCGCTCGATGTCCCGCCAGGCGGAGGCCGAACGCGAACGCCGCGCCCGCGTCATCACCGCGGACGGCGAACTGCAGGCGTCCAAGAAGCTCTCCGAGGCGGCCGGCACCATGGAACAGACGCCGGCGGCCCTGCAGCTGCGGCTCCTGCAGACCATCGTGGAGGTGGCGGCCGAGAAGAACTCGACGCTCGTGCTGCCGTTCCCGGTGGAGCTGCTGCGGTTCCTCGAACGCAACACCCTCACCGACCAACCCGCCGGCAAGCCTGCGGAGACACCGGCGGAAACGCCCGCCGTCGCACCGGCGGACAAGGCCGCGGACAAGGCCGTCGAGGCGCGCGCGGACAAGGCGGTCGACGCACCGGCGGACAAGCCGGCGGGTGAGTTGCCTCGAGGTGATGCCGAGAAGAGTGCTGTCAGGGAGGGTGATTCGACGGCGTGAGGTGACTCCTGCCTGGGAGTGCCGCCGGACCGCGAGCTGGGCAGCCGACTCCGGGGGCGGGTGACCGATGCACCGCTTCCTGCCTGGGAGCGCCGTCTGGGCAGGGGTTGTCGCCATTGACGGCTGGCGGCTGGCGGCTGGCGGCTGGCGGCTGGCGGCTGGCGGCTGGCGGCTGGCGGCTGGCGGCTGGTGAGACGCAACCCCACCTGCCTGGCGACGACGTCCAGGTGGGACGGCGAGCTCGCCGAGTCGATTCCCGGCGGGCGGCTCGCCTGAGCCAGCGGACCCGACGCACCGCCCCCGCCTGGGCATCACCGCCTGGACAGGCTCACCGCCTCCTGCCCTGAGCACACCACCCCGGCAGGCCCTCCACCCTCGCCCGCACCCATCCCGCCGACAGGCCCCGAGCGATCCACCGAACGGGGTTCGTCCGTGTGAGTTAACCGGCGTAACACCCCCTGTCCTGCAGCGACGTGAGGACAGGGGGTTGTGCAGCATGCAGGAAAGGGTCAGAGGCAGGTTCGTCGGCATCGGCGTCGGCTCCTACGAGCTGGTGCAGCCGCTGCAGCACGCCGTGAGCGACGTGCGGGAGCTGCGTGCCCTGCTCAAGGGGTACGAGGGCGAGCCGCTGGCCGACCCTACCGAGGCCCAGATCCGCGAGCAGATGAAGGCGCTCAGCCGGACGCCGCAGGACGGTGGCGCGCTGGTGGCGTTGTGGAGCGGGCACGCGATCCCCGTCGCGAACAACCTCAGGCTCCTGGCCAGGGACAACGACGGTCGTTTCGACGGCATCATGCTGCACGAGTTCGCGCTGTGGTGTGCCGCGTCGGGCGCGCACCAGGTGCTCATCATCATCGACGCCTGCTACTCGGGCGCCCAGCTGGATGAGGCTGTTCGCACGGTTGCCTCGGTCCAGGAGGAGTTGCTGGCGGGCCAGGTGCACTGGGCGGGCGTGCTGGTGTCGTGTTCGAGCGTCGAGACGGCGCGTGACGGGCTGTTCGGCGGCCAGTTGCGCAAGCTGCTGCGTGCTGGTCCCACGGCTGATGAGGACGCGCGGCGGTGGAGCGACCGCACGGCGCTCGTTGACGGTGGCGCGGTGGGAACGGCGTTGCTGAACGCGTGGGACAGCGACGTCCAGCGGCCGCGCTTCATGCAGTACGGCTCTGCACAGCCGATGCTGCCGAACCCTCTCTACGCCGCGAACACGGTCGTGAAGCACCTGCTGCTCGCCGCGAGAGGTGGTGACTCGGCGGACGGGCGCTCGTGGTTCACCGGCCGCACCGCCCAGGTCGACAAGGTCGTGAGCTGGGTCAAGTGCGGTATCCCCGGGCTGCGGGTGGTCACCGGGTCGCCTGGCACGGGCAAGTCCGCCGTGGTCGGCCGGGTCGTGAGCCTCTCCAACGGAGCCGAACGCGACTTGCTGCTGACCGCCGGGCCGTCGTTCCGGCACGCCGACCCCGGACCAGACTCGGTGGACGCCGCCGTGCACGCCCGCGCGATGGACGCCGACCGCGTGGCCGACCTGCTGAGCCGTCAGCTGGTCGGGGCCGGGCTGATCCCCGAGCCCGACGGGTCACGCCGCAGCGCCGCCGAGCTGGTCGGTGTCGTCAGCACGCTCACGTCGCCGCCGGTGCTGGTGATCGACGGCCTGGACGAGGCGCGCGGCGAGTCGTTCTCGATCGCCACCTCGCTGCTGACCAAGCTCGCGAGCTACGCCGTCGTGATCGTCTCGACGCGGCAGGCACACCGGGTCGCCGGTGGTGCGCCGCTGCTGACCGAGCTGTCGCCGGTCGAGACCCTCGACCTCGACGCGGCCGACAACGCGGCCGATGTCCGCGAGTACGTGCTGGCACGGCTGGGACCGAGCGCCTCGCAGTCCACTGTGGACGAACTCGCGAAGCTGCCCTTCCTGACCGCGTGGATGATCACGGACCAGGTGCTCGCCGACGGTGGCGCCGATCTCAAGCTGTCGCTCGACGCGGCGTTCGACCGTGAGCTCGCGAAGGTGCCGTCTGCCCGTGCGCTGCTGACCGCGCTGACGTGGAGCTACGGCGCGGGATTCCCCGAGGAGGAGTGGCGAGCGGTCGCTGAAGCGTTGTCCGGCGAGCAATTCAGCCGTGACGACATCACCGCCGTACTCACCGAACTGGGCCGTCACATCGTGCAGGACGGCGAGGAAGGCACGGCCGTATTCAAGCTGACGCACCAGACGTTCGCGGATCACCTCAGGCCGCAGTTCGCGCCGAGCAAGGACGTCGTGTTCGCGCCCGGCGCGGAGAAGGTGGCGTGCGCGCTCATCAGGTTGTACCGGCAGCGGATGGAAGCCGGTGTGCCGCCGGACGTGCCGGGCTATCTGTGGAAGTACGCGTGGCGGCACTGCGGGCACGCGGGCGCGAAGGCCCTGGACGGGTTGCGCGAGCTCGCGCAGATGAACGCGATGCTCGTACCGGACATCGCGCTCGCCGCGACGACGGCGGCCGGTGAGCTGACGCACTGGGGCCGCGGCGACGAGGCCTTCGACCCGTTGGAGGAGGCCGCCGCCAACTTCCGCACACTGGTGCCGACGATCCGCATGTACCTGGCGGACTTGGCTTTCGTGCTCAACAAGCTCGGCCGGCGGTACCGGGAGGCAGGCCGGTTGCAGCAGGCCGTGGCACCCGCGGAGGAAGCTGTCGTGCGGTACCGCGAGCTGGTCGCGTCGACTCCGACGACAGCGGAAACCCTTACGCACAAACGGCTTGCGCAACGCATCGCGAAGACGACGATGCACGGCGGTGACAACCCGACCTACGCCGCACACCTCAGCGGCGCGTTAGTGGATCTGAGCGAGATCTACGCGATGTTGGGCCGTAGGCACGAAGCGTTGTCCACGGCGAGGGACGCGGTGGCCGCCGCGACCACCCAGACCGCCGGCTCCACCGACTCCGACGCCCCGCTCGCCCGCGCCATGACGTCCCTGGCCGCGCGCTGCAGCGAGACCGGCCGCCGCTACGAGGCCATGCAACGCTCCAAGCAGGCCGTCGAGCTCTACTACTCCCTCGCCCAGACGAACCCGGTCTTCCTGGCCGACCTCGTCAGCGCGCTCGTCGAGCTGAGCCGCGACTACCTCGCGCTGGGCAGGCTGTTCGAGGCCGGCCGCATCACCGGCCAGGCCGCGGAGATCAGCGGCACGCTCGGCCGCCACGCCGCGTTCCGCCCGCAGCTCGCCGACGCAGCGCTGAGCCTGAGCGTCTCGTACAGCATGATCAATCGAAAGGACGAGGCGCTCACCGCCGCGAGGCAGGCGGCGGACCTCGCGGACGGGCTGCGCGTGCACGGCCAGGCCCTGCACAACCTCATGCGCCGCCAGCGCGACGCCGACAAGCCCCGGGAAGCGCTCGCGACCGGGCTGCGGACCATCGAGGTCTGCCTGGAGAACACCGACAGGCTCTCCACGCTGGCGGCGGCGCTGTTCACGCTCGACACGATCTGCGCCGGCCTCAAACAGCCCGAGATCGTCGACGAGACCTGGGACCGCGTGACCGCCCGGTTCACCGGAGCGCACCTCGCGACACTGCTGATGCTGCGGGCCGCGTCGACGAAGGCGGGCGATCCGGCCGCGGCGAAGTGGCTGTGCCAGGCGCTGACGCACGTCGGCCAGTCCCGGCAGGCAATCCACGACGTGCACGAGATCGCGCGCCGCCACTACGACAGCGGGCCGTGGCCGTGGGACACCTCGCCGGACTGGCTGACCGTCGACCGGTCGCTGCTCGCCACCGCCCGCAAGTGGGTGTTCGCGCGCTCGTACGCCGAGGAACGCGCGGTGCTGCTCGACCACCCCGAACTGCTGTCGACCGACGCGGACGTCGCCGTCACCGAGGCGCTGTACGGGACGAGCCTGACCGAGGCCCAGGTCATCCAGTCGCGCCGCACGACCGCGCAGCAGCAGGGCGTTCAGCTCGCGTACCGGCCGTGGCTGCTGGCGAGCCTCGCGGACGAGTTCGTCGACGCCACCCCCGCCCGCCGCCGCGAACTGCTCGCGACGCGCCGGGAGGAGCTGCTGGACAAGGAAGTGCTCAAGAACGTCCGCGACAACCGGCCCGTGCACGCGTTGCTGCTGCTGGCCGACGAGGACTCGGACGTGCTCGACCTCGTGCTCGACGCGCTGGAAAGCCCGGACCGCACGACGGACATCCTGCGAGGGCTGGCGGCGGGCGCCACACCCCAAGCCCTCACCCAGGCCGTCACGGCGGTGGAGCCCCACGCGTTGGCCGCGCTGTACAAGGTGGTCGCGCGGGCCAGGGCGGGCGACACACGGCTGGCGTTGCCGCCGACGGACCAGCGCCTGGCGTGGATCCACGAGCTGACGTTCCTGGTGCCCGCGAACCTCAAGCTGCTCACGCTGATCCGCAAGCTCGCCGAAGAACCCCAGGGAGCGGAGTCGTAGATGAACCACCTGGTCGTCGTCCTGCCCGGCATTCTCGGCAGCACGCTCAAGGACCGCGACGGCATGGTCTGGGAGGTGTCCGGAAAGGCGGCGCTGAAGGCCGTCCTGACGCTGGGCCGCAGCCTGAAGCGGCTCAGGCTGCCGGCGGGCATCGGCGACGAGCACCCCGGCGACGGCATCGAACCCGTGGCGCTGATGTCGGACCTGCACGTCATCCCCGGCATCTGGACGCCTTTGAAGGGCTACGACCGGGTCACCAAACGACTGAACTCGCTCGGCTACGCGGTCGAGAAGGGCACCCTCCTGCTCTTCGCCTACGACTGGCGCCTGTCGAACCGCTACAACGGCGCGCTGCTGGCCCGCAAGGTGGACGAGGCGCTGGACAAGCTCGGTCCGGACGCCAAGGTCAGCTTCGTGTGCCACTCGATGGGCGGCCTGGTCGCGCGCTGGTGCATCGAGCAGTGCGGGATGGCCGAGCGCACGGCCAAGCTGATCACGATGGGCACGCCCTACCGAGGGGCCGCGTCGGCGTTGGAACAGCTGGTCAACGGGGTGCGCAAGGGCCTCGGGCCGCTCGCGATCGACCTCACCGAGTTCGCCAGGTCGCTGCCCTCGCTGCACCAGCTGATGCCCGAGTACGCGTGCATCGCGTCACCGAACGGCCTGGTCAAGACGACCGAGACCACGTTGCCCGAGCTCGACGCGAAGATGGTCGCCGACGCGATGGCGTTCCACGGCGCGCTCACCGACTCGTTCGCCGACCAGACCTACGCGATCCTCGGCGGCAAGCAACCCACGGCCACGACCGCGAAGATCGCCGACGGCAAGGTGACCTGCTATCGCGACTACGAGGGCGAGGAGCTCTACGGCGACGCCACCGTGCCGATGGTCGGGGCCGCGCGCAAGGGGCTGACGTTGTCGTCGAACACGCTGCACCGCGTCGTCGAGCAGCACACGTCGTTGCAGGACAACTCGACGGTGCTGGACATGGTCGAGTCGTTCCTGACCTCGAAAACGATCATCCCGCGCAACGTCACCGCGACGGAACCGCAGCTCATCGTGCCCGACCTGGCGCTGGCCGGGGAGGACCTCGAGGTCACCGTCGAGCTGAAGGACACGACCCCGCGGGCGTTGAAGGTGGCGCTGATCGACGAGAACGGCAAACAGGTCGAATCACGCAGCCCGGCGATCTCCGAGAGCATGACGATCAAATTCGGCGGAATGACTCCCGGCGCCTACTACGTGCAGGTCAGCGGCATTTCCGTGGGCGCGCCGGTGGTCCCGGTGACCTCCGCGGTGCTCGTCATGGATTGCCCCGAGGTCTGACCGGGAGGACGATTGGTCCCTGTCGCGAGGAGGCGAGATGACCACGATCAAGCCCACGCCTGTGGTCCCACATCCGGGGGCGGCCCGCGCCCGGCCGAAGGGCTCGTACTTCCTCTCGCTCTTCAAGACGACAGATCCCAAACAGATCGGGATCATGTACCTGACCACGTCGTTCGCGTTCTTCATGGTCGGCGGCGTGATGGCGCTGCTGATGCGCGGCGAGCTGGCGCGGCCGGGCCTGCAGTTCCTGTCGAACGAGCAGTACAACCAGCTGTTCACCATGCACGGCACGATCATGCTTCTGCTGTACGCGACGCCGATCCTGTTCGGGTTCGCGAACTACATCCTGCCGTTGCAGATCGGCTCGCCGGACGTCGCGTTCCCGCGCCTGAACGCCTTCTCGTACTGGCTGTACCTGTTCGGCGGCATCACCGTGGTCGCCGGGTTCATCACGCCGGGCGGCGCGGCGGACTTCGGCTGGTTCGCCTACACGCCGCTGTCGAGCGCGTTGCACTCGCCGGGCGTCGGCGCCGACATGTGGATCATGGGCCTGGCGGTGTCCGGTCTGGGCACGATCCTCGGCGCGGTCAACATGACCACGACCGTCATCACGCTGCGCGCGCCGGGCATGACGATGTTCCGGATGCCGGTCTTCACCTGGAACATCCTGGTGACGTCCATCCTGATCCTGCTGGCGTTCCCGATCCTCACCGCGGCCCTGATGGGTCTGGCGGCGGACCGGCACCTCGGGGCGCACGTGTTCGACCCGGCCAACGGCGGCGTGATCCTGTGGCAGCACCTGTTCTGGTTCTTCGGCCATCCCGAGGTGTACATCGTCGCCTTGCCGTTCTTCGGGATCGTGACGGAGATCTTCCCGGTGTTCAGCCGCAAACCGCTGTTCGGCTACAAGGGCCTGGTGTTCGCGACGCTGGCGATCGCGATGCTGTCCGTGGCGGTGTGGGCGCACCACATGTACGCCACCGGTGCCGTGCTGCTGCCGTTCTTCTCGCTGATGACGTTCCTGATCGCCGTGCCGACGGGCATCAAGTTCTTCAACTGGATCGGCACGATGTGGCGCGGCCAGCTGTCGTTCGAGACGCCGATGCTGTTCAGCGTCGGGTTCCTGGTGACGTTCCTCTTCGGTGGCCTGACGGGCATCCTGCTCGCCGCGCCCGCCGTCGACTTCCACGTGTCCGACACGTACTTCGTGGTGGCGCACTTCCACTACGTGCTGTTCGGCACCATCGTGTTCGCCACCTACGCCGGCATCTACTTCTGGTTCCCGAAGATGACCGGCCGGATGCTCAACGAGCCGCTGGGCAAGCTGCACTTCTGGACCACGTTCCTGGGCTTCCACGGCACGTTCCTGGTGCAGCACTGGCTGGGCAACGAGGGCATGCCGCGCCGCTACGCCGACTACCTCGCCTCCGACGGCTTCACGACCCTGAACATGATCTCCACGGTCAGCTCGTTCCTGCTCGGCCTGTCCGTGATTCCGTTCGTGTTCAACGTGTTCAGGTCGTACCGCTACGGCGACCCGGCCCCGCAGGACGACCCGTGGGGCTACGGCAACTCGCTGGAGTGGGCCACGACGTCTCCCCCGCCGCGGCACAACTTCAAGGAGCTGCCGCGGATCCGGTCGGAGCGCCCGGCGTTCGAGCTGCACTACCCGCACATGGTGGAGCGGATGCGCGAGGAGGCGCACTTCTCGTTGACCCATCCCGGGAAACACCGCGCCGCACCGGACGACACGACCGAGAAGGTGCTGGCGTCAACGGAGCGGGAGTCCGACCCCGAGTAGCACCCTGACGGTGTTGGTGAGGACGCGGACCGGGGGCGCGCCCTCGACGAACCGCTGCACGCCGAGGCCGATTCCGAGGCTCAGCAGGGCCCTGGCGACGTCTTCGGTGGGCATGACGGGTGTGAGGCCGAGCTCCTCGGTCTGCTGGTCGATGAGGCCTTTCAGCGCGTCGGCCACTGCCGCGTCCCGGCGCGCCAGCTCGGCGCGCAGGTCCGGGTCCTTGCGGGCCTGCAGGGCGAACTCGACCTCGAACTGGGTGCGCGGGGCGTCGCCGATCATGGTCTCGGCGTAGGCCTCGAACGCGTCGAGGCGTTCCTCGATGGTCGTGCCGCTGGTGAAGACCCTGACGATCTCGGTGATGCGCTCGGCGTAGAGAGCGTCGAGGACGATCAGGCAGAGCTCGTCCTTGCTGGTGAAGTTCGAGTACACCGCCCCCTTGGAGAAGCCCGCCGCGTCGGCGACCTTCTCCAGCGAGGTGGCGTGGTAGCCGTCGCGCAGGAACAACCGTTGTGCCGTCTCGGTGAGCAACGTCCTGGTGCGCGCCTGGCTCTCCGCTCGGGTCAACCGTGCCATGGTGCGCAGCATACGTTGACATGCCGACAGAATCTAAATACCTTCGGTATCTGTGGACGTACTCGTGATCGGAGCGGGACCAGCGGGCATCGGTGCGGCCATCAGGCTGCGCGAACTGGGGTTTGACGCGCACGTCATCGAGAAGGCTTCTTCGTTGGGCGGGACCTGGAGGGACAACGTCTATCCGGGATGTGCCTGCGACATTCCGTCGGCGTTGTACTCGTACTCGTTCGCGCCTCGGCGGTGGAGTTCGGCGTTCTCCCGTCAGCCGGAGATCTTGGAGTACCTGCGGGAGACGGCTGCGGCGCATGGCGTCGTGCCGCAGTACGACACCGAACTGCTGGACGCGGTGTGGGACGGGTCGCGGTGGCAGGTTCGGACGTCGTCGGGGGTTCTCTCCGCACGGGCGATCGTGTCGGCCACCGGACCGTGGCACGAGCCGAAGATCCCGCTGGACGCGTCGGTCTTCGAAGGCGAGATCTTCCATTCCGCGCGGTGGCGGGACTTCTCCGGGCGACGGGTCGCGGTGGTCGGGACGGGTGCGTCGGCGGTGCAGTTCGTGCCGGAGATCCAGCCTGCGGTCGACCAGCTGTACCTGTTCCAGCGCACGGCTCCCTGGGTGTTGCCGAAGCCGTCCGTGAAGCTGCCGCGGTCGGTGGTGTTCGGGTTGCTGGAACTGTTCAGCTACGGGTTCCGGCATCCCTGGGTGATGAAGATGGTGCAGCGGCTTGGACTACTGCAACTGCGGACGATCAAGGATCCCGCGTTGCGTGCCGCGTTGACGCCCGACTTCGTGCTGGGGTGCAAGCGGTTGCTGATGTCGAACACCTACTACCCCGCGCTGGCTCAGCCGAACGTCTCCGTGGTGCCGCACGCGGTTCAGGGGTTCACGGCGGACGGGATCATCGGCGCCGACGGGGTGGAGCGGAAGGTCGACACGATCATCTTCGGGACCGGGTTCCACTTCAGCGACCCGCCGATCGCCTCGCGCGTGCGGGTGGACGGGGTGTCGCTGGCCGAGGTGTGGCGTGGGAGCCCGCAGGCATACCTCGGGACGTCGGTGCACGGGTTTCCGAACCTGTTCCTGTTGCTGGGGCCCAATCTCGGCACCGGGCACTCGTCTGCGTTCACGATCATCGAGACGCAGCTGCGGTACATCGCTTCGGCGTTGACGGCGTTGCGGGACCGCGAGTGGCCCGTGGCGGACGTGCGGCCGACGGTGCAGGCCGCGTTCAACTCATCGGTGCAGGTGGCGTTGCAGCGCACCGTCTACAACGCCGGTGGCTGCACCTCGTACTACCTCGACGCCAACGGGCGGAACTCGACGATGTGGCCGTGGTCGACGGTCCGGATGATGCGCCGGATTCGCGCGTTCGATCCTTCGGACTACTTCATCTCACCGGATCCAGCCAGTGCCGCCGGCGCCGGAACGGATAGCCCGGCAGCGGAACCCTCCGCGCGGGCCTGAACTTCGGCAGCTCCACGCCGTGGGCCCACAGCGTTCCGAGGGCTCGGAGCACGGCGCGTTCGCCTGATGCCGCGGAGATGTCGACGGTGACGGCGTTCGCGGGAAGGTCCGGGGCGGCCGGGCAGAGGTCGTCCGCGATGGCGAGCCAGTGGCCGCAGTCGGTGATGTCCACTTCGGACAGCAGCGTCCCCGTGGCGCCGGACAGCAGCGGGATCCTCGGGGCTCGCGGGGCAGAGTTCGCGATCTGCTTCTCGTAGCTTTCGGGGCACTGGCGCTGGGTGGCCATGGCGATGGCTTCCTCCGCGGTGAGGGCGCCGGCGATGGCGGCGGCCGCGTACTCGCCCATGCCCATGCCCAGCAGCAGCGCCGGGCTGATGCCGGTGGCGAGCAGGCCGCGCGCCGTGGCGATGTCGCGTTCGGTGTTGGTGCCGCTGAACTTCAGCACGATGGCGGCGTTGTCGACGGTCTCAGCCGGGGTGGCGAACTCGACGGGGTCGCCGTCCTGGACGACCGCGAACGTGCGGGTGCGGAAGTTCCTCCTGCCGTTGCGGAGGGTGTGGGCGACGTCGGCCAGTGCGTGGCCGGTGGTCTTGAGCTGCTCGGTGAGCTCGGTGAGCGCCTCGGTGGACCTCGCGGAGACCTGGAGGAGGTGCCAGCCGGTTCTGGGCGTCTCCACGGGTTTCGGGGCCTGTCCGAGGACGACGCAGGCGTGGGCACCGCCGGAGCCCGAGGCGGTGACGCTCGTGGGGCGGGGGCCTTGGCCTTCGGCGGTGGTGATCAGGCCGATCAATCCCGATGCCTGTTCGAAGCCGTGTTCGGAGGCTGCGTCGGCCTCGGACGGGTCCACGCCCGCGATCGCCAGTGCGGTGATAGCGGCGGTGCGCGCGCCCGCGGTGCCGATGGCGTGGGGGCCGGTGCGACCCCGGCCGTCGTTGGCCACGGCGCTGCCCTTGATCACGGCGTGGACGTGGTCGCCGTCGTTCACGGCCTCGTCGAGTCGTTTCAGGACAACGACTCCGACGCCGTTGCCGCCGGCGGACGGGTCGACGGACGCCGCGCCCGCCAGCGCGAGATCGCACTGGTGGCTGAGCAGGTCCTGGCACGCGAGATGGACGGCGACGAGGCCGGACGCGCACGCGGACTGGACGGTCACGACCGGGCCCCGCAGGTCCAGTTCGTAGGCGACACGGGCCGCGAAACCGTCGGGCATGTTGCCCAGCAACGCGTCCGTCGAGCTGTGGCGGGGGTAGACGTGGTCGAGCAGGTAGCGGCTGAGGTTCGTGGTGCCGTAGAGGCCCGCTACGCCGTCCCAGTCGACGTAGCCCGCGCGTTCCATCGCGTGGTAGGCGCATTCGAGGAACAGGCGGTGCTGCGGGTCGAGTTGTGCTGCTTCCTCGTCTGTGTAGCCGAAGAAGTCGGCGTCGAAGTACTCGATGTCGTCCAACCGCAGGGCCGTGCCGATGATCGCGATGTCATCCACGGGGTCCCTTTCTGACGCGTGCGGTGCGGATTCTGGCCGCACGGTCGGTGGTGGCGGTGCCGGGGCCGCGTTCGAGGTGGGCGGCGAGGGTCGCGGGGGTCCGGCAGGTGTGGAGATCGGCGATCGTCACCTGGTCGTCCAGCAGGGTCTGCAGCCTCGTGAGCAGCAGGGAGTCGCCGCCGATGGTGAAGAAGTCGTCGTGGACGCCGACGCGGTCGCGGCCGAGGACCTCCGCGTAGGCCGCGCAGATGTGGTGTTGTGCGGGTGTTGTGGGCGCGTCCTGGCCCGCCAGGTCCAGTCTGCGCAGGAGGGCACGGCTGGTGAGGGCTTTGCGATCGAGCTTGCCGTTGGGAGTCAACGGAAGCGCGTCGGTCGTCTCGATCGACGGCACCATGTGCCTCGGGAGTGTGCGCTGCAGGTGGGTTCTGAGCGCGGCCGGCCGGATTTCTCGTTCTGTCACGACGAAGGCGACGAGAGTGGTGCCGGTGGCGACCACGGCGCTGGTGCGGACGTCGTCGTGGCGGTTGAGGGCGTGTTCGATCTCGGCAGGCTCGACGCGGTGGCCGCGCAGCTTGATCTGGTCGTCTGCGCGGCCGAGGTGGTCCAGGTTGCCGTCGTGGCGCCACCGGGCCAGGTCGCCGGTCCGGTAGGTGGTGAAGCGTTCTCCGTGCAGGTAGCCCTGGGCGACGCCCCTGCCTTCGATGTGCAGTTCACCGGTGACGCCGGGCGGGACGGGGCGGCCTAACGCGTCCAGGACGTGGACCTTGGTGTTCTCGATGGGACGGCCGATCGGGGCGTCCGGACCCGTGATCGGGTCGCTGATGGTGGCGCAGACGGTGGATTCGGTGGGCCCGTACGCATTGAGGAATCTCCTGTTCTTCGACCAACGGGTGGCGATGTCCGGCGGGCAGTGCTCGCCCGCCGAGATGATCGTGGTGCGGGGTGGGATGGCGGTGTCCGGAAGAGCCGCCAGTACGGACGGCGGCAGGGTGACGTGGGTGATCCGCTCCTGGTGGAGGAGGTCGCTCAGCGGGTCGCCGGGCCGCAGGTCGTCGGCGTCGGCGATGACGAGGGTGGCGCCGGTGAGCAGTGCGCTGATGATCTCCCAGAACGCGGCGTCGAAGCTCGGCGACGACCACTGCAGGACGCGGGAGCCTTCGGTGACGCCGAGGGTCCTTCGCTGGGCGATGGCGAGGCTGGCGATGCCTCGGTGGGTCACCTCGACGCCCTTCGGCCTGCCCGTCGAGCCGGAGGTGTAGATCACGTACGCGGTGTCGTCGAAGTGTGGGAGCGGGATTTCTCCTGTGGTGGTGCGAAAGTCCGGGAGCGACTCCAGGGTGAGCTTCGGTTCGGCGTCCTGCTGCATCAGGGCGATGCGGCCGGCCGGGTAGCCGGGGTCGATCGGGACGTAGGCCGCGCCTGCCCTGGTGACGGCGAGCATGGCGATGACCAGTTCCGGGGAGCGGTGCATCTTCAGGGCCACACGGTCGCCGTTCGTGACGCCCCAGTGGTTCAGGCGCTGGGCGAGTTGGTCGACCTGGTCGTGCAGGTCCGCGTAGGAGATGTTCTGGCCGCGGTAGGAGATCGCCGTAGCCTGCGGAGTTCTTTGGGCTTGGGCGGTGAAGAGTTCCGGCAGGGTGTGGTCCGGGACCTCGGTTTCGGTGGCGTTCCAGGACTCGAGGAGGAGGTGCTCTTCGGGATCCAGGGCGTCGATCTCTGCGATCCTCGTGTTGTTCGCGAGGGCTTCGATGATGCGGTTGAGGCGGCGCAGGACCGTGCGGATGTCGTTGTGGCTGAAGAGGTCCGGGCGGTAGTTGAGGTGGGCGGTGAGGTCGCGCTGGACCGCCAGGGACAACGGGTAGTGCGGGGCGTCCAGGCTGTCCACGCTCTCGATTTCGTCCACCGTGGACTCGGGCCAGGCTTCGAGCGTGGTGATGGTGTCGAAGAGCTGGCCAAGGCCTGCTTCCCGTTGGATCTCCGCGAGGCCGACGTGGTGGTGCGCGATGAGGGCGTGCTGTTCGTTTTGGACCCTGCTGAGAAGGTCGTGGGCGCTTTCCTCGGCGCTGAGGGTGATCCGGACCGGGATGGTGTTGATCAGGGCGCCGACGATGTTCTCGACGCCGGGCAGGTCGGCGGGCCTGCCCGACACCGTGGCGCCGAAGACGACGTCGTTCTTGCCGGTCATCGTGACCAGCAGGAGGGCCCAGGCGGTCTGGACGACCGTGTTGAGAGTGACATTCGCTTGCCGCGCAACGTGTCCGGCCCGCGGCAGGGTGCCTTCCAGGCGGGCGTGCGGGCGGGTTCCCGGGCCCGTGGCGACGAGGGTGGGTTCGTCGAGGCCGTTCAGCGCTTTCTGCCAGGCGTCGGTCTTCGGTTGGTTGCGCAGCCACGCCAGGTGGTGGTGGAACGGTGGGAGCAGTGGGAGTTCTTCGTCGTGGTACAGGCCGAAGAGCTCTTTGGCGAGCAGCGGGACCGACCAGCCGTCGAACAGCAGGTGGTGGTAGGTCATCACCAGGACGTTGTTCTGCACGAGGGTGAAACGCAGCAGCGGCGGGGTGGCGAGGTCGAAGCTGACCTCGCGGTCGGTCGCCAACAAGGCTTCGAGGTCTTCGGTCTCCTGCCACGGAACGACCACCCGTTGCTCGACGAACTGCGTCGGGCCGGGGCGGAAGCCGGCGCGCAGGGCGGGGTTGCGGGTGACGAGCATGCGGGCGGCTTGGTGCAGTCTCGCGGCGTCGACCTCGTGCGCGAGGTGGAAGACGAGCTGGACGACGTAGCTGCCGGGTTCGATCAGCGCGTGGAAGTAGAGGCCTTCCTGGAGCGGGGTCAACTCGCCCGCGAAGTCCGCCTGATGAACCTGCGGTGCGGTGTGGACTTTCGTCGCGAGCGTGCGGATGTCGTGGTCGAGGACGTCGCGGACGCTGAGGTGCAGGCCCTTTTCCCTCGCTCGGCTGACCAGTTGGATGGCGCTGATGCTGTCGCCGGCGGTGATGAACCTGTCGTGTGGTGTCAGGTCTTTGCCGAGGATGTCCTTGGCGAGAGCGCAGATCAGGTGTTCGTTCGGTGTTTTCAGGGCGGTTCGGTCGACCTTGTCGGCATGGTTGCGCGGAAGGTGGTCGAGGTGCACGAACTCCGACGGGAAGAGGTAGTCCGGCAGGGTTTTCTCGAGCTCTTCGCGGAGGTTCTCGTTGTCGCTGACCACGTACGCGACGAGCCGGCCGTTGTGCGCGGTGACCGTGCAGTCGTGGGTCAGCGGGCGTAGCGCAGCTTCGACCTCTTCGAGCTCGACCCGGTGGCCGCGGATCTTGACCTGGCGGTCGGCGCGGCCGTGGAACTCGAGCGTGCCGTCCTCGCGCTGGGTGACCCTGTCGCCGGTGCGGTACCAGCCGTCGCGGAACCTGTCGGATTCCCGGTTGTGGTAGCCGAGGGCGAGTTGCGGTCCAGCGACGAGCAGCTCGCCGTCGTCAATTCTCGTGCGCACGCCTGGGAAAGGCTTTCCGATCGGCAGCGGGCCGCTGGTGTCGGTGACCTGGTGGCGGCTGACGAAGACGGTGTTCTCCGTTGGGCCGTAGGCGTTGTAGACCTCGATGCCCGGGCATTCTTCGAGGATTCGTTGTGCCGCTTCGGGTTTGACCACGTCACCGCCGGACCAGACTTCCTTGAGCCCGGTCAGCGCCTGGGGGCGTTCCTGGGCGACGAGGTGGAAGAGCGCTGCCGTGAGGAAGGCCGCGGTGATCCCGTGTCGTCGGATCTCGTGTTCGATGGTGGCGATGTCGACGTCGTGCTCGGGGAAGACGACTTGGCCGCCGTTGAGCAGCGGAACCCAGATCTCGTAAGTGGACGCGTCGAACGCCGTGGAGGCGAGGGCGAGCACTTTCCTGTGGTTGCGCCAGAATTCCTGCTTCGCCATCGCCTCGATGCCGGCGTGGCTGATCATCACGCCCTTGGGCTGCCCGGTGGAGCCTGAGGTGTACATGACGTGAGCGACTTGGTCGCTGACGGACGTGGCTTCCTGGCGGACGAAGTCCTTGCGCGCCTGGGGCCACTTCCGGTCGATCGGCACGTACGCCGCGTCGGCCTTGAGCACGCCGAGGATCTCGATCACGTACTCGATCGAACGCGGGGTGTCGACGACGACGAGGTCGTTCGGTCGGACACCCCGCGCGATCAGCTTGTGCTTCAAGGAGTTCGCCAGCGCGTCGAGCTCCCGGTAGGACACCTCTCTGGTCCCGCGGACCAGTGCGATGGCGTCCGGATCAACAGCGGCGGAAGCGGCGAACAGCCGGGGCACGGTACTCATCGCCCACTGCACGAACCGGTTTCTGTCTCAGTTCGACGCGAACGGCCAAAGGTAGCGCGGGTGCGACGAGCGGATGACCGGTCAGCGACGACCGGGGATCAGCCCGGCCTCGACGACTGCCTTGCTCAGCGGCGCCGCCAGCTCGACGTAACGCTGCTTCTCCTGCTCCGACAGCACGTCGTAAGCCGGCTCGTTCATGTGGTCGGTCGCGTCCTCGATGCTCTGCCGCAGCTCGCGCCCCTTCTCGGTGAACGCGTGCTCATCGTTCACCAGACCGCGGCGCTGCAGGTCCTCGGTCGTCTCGGCCCACTGCTCCTCGGACCACGCGCGCGTCTTCCTGAGCGTCTCGGCGGGGATATCCCCCTCCGCGGCGTGCAGCACCAACGCCTCGATGCCGGTGAGGTTGTGCCTCAAGAGAGCCGCGAGGTGTCCGTCACCCCGGAACTCGCGGAGCAACGTCTGCGCGTGCCACAGCTGCAGGCGCGTCTCCTCCGGCCACGGCAGGCTGGCGTGCGCGGCGAACAACGTCCGTCCGTTCAGCATCTCCGTCGCACGCTCGGCCGCGCGCCTGGCGAGCTCGGTGATCTCCTTGAGGTCGTCCGGCAGCACCTTCTTCAACGCCTCGTCGGCCGCCTCGAGCCTGAGCTCGAGCATCTGCTGCGGCGTGACCGTCTCCCACGCCGCGGGGATGCGCGCCCGGATCAGCGCGGGGTTGAAGTTGTAGAAGGTCGAGATCACGACCTCGGCGCTGACCGGCCCCAGCGCGGCCGCCCGCGACGCGAAGTACCCGCCGGGCCGATCCAGTCCGGCGGCGGTGTACCGGCTCTCCGCCTCGGGAGCGAAGTAGATCATCGCGTGCACGGCTTCGAGGGAACGCCACAGAGACCTGATCATGCTTCCAACCTAGATCGCGTGGGCGCTGTTCGTCAGGCCCCAAAATTGTCAGACCCCTCTGCCATCCTCGAAGACGTGGACTCGAACACCTTCTGGACCCTGATCGCCGACGCCCGCGCGAGCGTCACCGACCCGTCCGACAGCGAGGCCGTGGCCGCCGCCGCCTCGACCCTGCTGGCCGCCCGGCCGCCCGCCGAGATCGTCGCGGCCCAACAGGTCCTGTGGGACCTACTCGCGCTCTCGTACCGCAACCCGCTGTGGGCCGCCGCCTACCTGATCAACGGCGGCTGCTCGGACGACGGCTTCGACTACTTCCGCGGCTGGCTCCTCCTGCAGGGCCGCGAAGTCTTCGAGGCGGCCCTGGCCGACCCCGACTCGCTGGCCGCGCTACCGGCCGTGATCGCGGCCGCCGAGACCGGCATGGAGTTCGAGTGCGAGCTGGCCCTGAACATCGCCTGGAACGCCCACCTGGCCGCCACCGACATGAAGCTCCCCGAGGACGCCTTCACCATCCGCTACCCGGAACTCGACCCGGACTGGGACTTCGACTTCGACGACAGCGCCGAGCTGGCCACCCGTCTCCCCCGCCTGGCGGCCCTGTTCGCCGTCTGACCGTCCCAGGCCGCACCGCGTGACGGTCCCTGAGCCGTACGGCGGGATCGCTGGCCGCGAGGGCGCCCTGTGCCTCGCTGAGGGCCCGCCGCACCGGGCAGGACTTCCCGAGGGGGCAGGGACGCCGCGCCCGCCATAGAACTTCGACGATGACGCCTAGATGGTTGATTCCAAGGGGTAGCCCAGATCCGGGCATGGGACGAGGGTGTCCATGATCATTGTGTGACGAATGAAGTGGACACCCTCGCGACCGCACTCTACGTCAGAACCGACGATCTGCTGGCGGCGGCACCTGATCTTGCGCCGTGGCGGCCGAAGATCGGAATCAAACCCCGGCTGACCGATGCCGAACTGGTCACGCTGGCGGTGATGCAGGCGTTGCTCGGGTTCACCTCCGAGGCCCGCTGGCTGCGGCACGCCCGAGCACATCTGGGCCACCTTTTCCGTTATCTGCCACTGCAACCGGGCTACAACAAGCGGCTGCGCCGGGCCGCGGCACTGATCCGCTCGGTCATCCGGGTCCTGGCCACCGACACGTCGTTGTGGACCGATGACGTGTGGCTGGTCGACTCCACCCCGGTCGAGTGCGGACGGTCCCGCGAGACCTCGAAACGCTCGGATCTGGCCGGGTGGGCACA
>NZ_JBEXVQ010000050.1:0-71684 GCF_040629405.1 Lentzea sp. NPDC005914
GGCCGCATCGACACACTGCTGCGCGCCGTCGCCGACGACGACGCCACCGCAGGAGTGCTGATCACCGATGCCGGTCTGCAACGGATCTACCACCCTTACGACGGCGGCGTCGACGTCATGCTCACCACGAACACCGAACGCGACCAACTGCGCTCGCGGCACACCGACTGGCTCTCCGCGCACCCGGCGGTGGCGGGAACAAGGGCCTCAGCAATCCGTCGGAAAGCGCGAGGTCAGGAAACGCCCTTGCGCAACGACGCGAGGAGGCGGTCGAGGTGCCCGCGTGCCGTGTACGTACGGATCGGGTCGATGTAGTCGCGAGACTCGATGATCTGACCGTCCCGCACCCGCATGACGAAGACGCAGGGCACCTTGGACCTGGAACGTGAACGCGTCTGGGCGACACCCACCGAAGTCCTCCGCATTGCAGAACAAGCCGCCGCACTCGGCGACGACACCGCCGGCATGCTCATCATCACCGCCGCATGGACAGGATGCCGCTGGGGCGATCTCACCGGACTGCGACGAGACAACGTCGACCTCGACCGTGGCGTCATCGTCATCGACCCGCGCACCGGGTCCCTGCACGAGAGTGCGCACACACGGTGGCTCGGCTCACCCAAAACCCCCTCGTCAGCCCGCACGATCACCCTGCCACCGTTCCTCATCACCATGCTGCGCAAGCATCTCGAACGGCACGACAACGAGTTCGTGTTCACCGCCGAAGGCGGAACCTGGTTGTGGCGCAGCACTTTCATCCGCCGCCTGCTCAAACCCGCGGTCAACGGCAACGAAGCACATCCGCGCGCAGGTGTCCGTACAGTGCCAATCCGACCCGGACTGACATTCCATGGACTGCGGCACAGCCACAAGACCTGGCTCATCGCCGGTGGCGCACCCGAGATCGCCCAGGCACGACGACTCGGCCACCACCTGCCCAACCGGGTCACCGAGGTCTACTCCCACGTCGCACCCGAAGTCGAACTCCGACTCCTCAACGATCTACAGCGGCGCTGGCACGAAGCTGGCCTCAACGTCAAAGCACACCCAACAGCACCATGGCCAACCGAACGCCATGTGCCCGGACCGCTTGCCGCGTAACAAACCTATGCCCCTTACACCGCTAGTGGGAGGGGCGCGACGATCACCCAGCCCAGCGACCAGCACACCGATCAAGCCGGAGAATCCTGCTCCAGATCTGCTCCATAGGGGCAGCACGACACGATCACCGAAGATCGACCCAGAACAGCAAGAAACCCGCCTGACCAGCGCAAATCGCCAGATCAGACGGGTTCTACCTACAAGTGGAGCTGAGGGGACTCGAACCCCTGACCCTCACACTGCCAGCGTGAGCCGGGGCAAGCCCTCACCTGCGACGATTAAGAAACCGCAGGTCATGCCGGTTCCGTTCACCGTCGTTGAGTGCAGTCTAACGCCGTTCGGCGCGAATGGACTCTCCGGATTTCTCCAGACCGATCCAGTGTGAGAGTCGCCTTAAATGGCCTTAACTCAACATCGAATCAGCTTCAGACAAGCCGCGTGGCGATGTCGAGTCCACACAGGAAAGAACAGTATCTGCAGTCATCACCGAACCCTGGAGTCAGCTGATGTCCATACAACACCCTCGCCGTCTCGTTGAGCCTCGTATCTCACGAAACGCCCTTAATATCACCCGTGATGCGTTCGCGGCCCTGAGCACCGGGCCTGATGCGATCCACCTTGACGGCGAGCTGTTCCCAGGGCTTCCTGATCGCCGGCTGCGGTTGGAGGAAGTCCGCAACATGCTGCTGGACCGGCAATGCCCGCAAGCCACCAGGGATGCCGTGTGGAGGCATCTGGTTCTGCGGGCTCGCACGGAGGAGGTGGCGTGGAGGACCGCTGCGGTCGGCATCGCCCTGCCCGCGTTGATCTCCGCGTCATCCAAGTTGACCTCGACCTTCGTTGGCGGTACCGCGGACGTGCACAGCGAGATCGTGACCGGGTTCCTCGCAGCCCTTGCGACGGTCGATCTACGACGACCAAGGATCATGCTTCGCATCAGGTGGGCGGTCTACCGAGCTGGCCATGCGGCTCTCGTGGAGGCCCGAAACCGGCCGACCCCGGCGGGCTTGGAAGCCTCCGCCGTGCCTGTGGCGGCTGTACCTGGCCATCCCGACCTCGTGCTCGCGCGAGCAGTTGCCGATGGAGTGCAGAGTCAGACCGACGCTGATCTGATCGGTGCGACCCGCCTGGAGGGTGTGTCCATCACCGACTGGGCAGAGCAGCACAACATGAGTCAGTGGGCTACTTACAAAGCACGACAGCGAGCGGAGGAACGTCTGCGGCACTACCTCGCAGGTACACGGTCGCCGCAACGCCCATGTACCGCTGCATGCACACCTGGCTGGGGCCACCGGCAGGCACAACGGCGGCCCCAGAACCCAGCTCGTCGGAGCGTTCACGCCGCCGAATCGGGTATGCGATCGTTCAGGAAGCCGAGCAGCTTCCGTTCTGCCCGCGCCAACTCTTCCTGACACCCGTACCTGCTCAGACCGCACCGACCTGCGACCACGTGCCGGTTCTCGCCATCGAGGTGTACCGCAGACAGCAATCCCGCCTGTTCCTCGGTCAGCGCGCTGCCGAGCACCGCGTCCGCGAGAATCAGATCTGGATGCCCATTGACCTTCCTTCGGATCCCGATCGCGTCGTCGACAGCGGTGTTCTGCCGGCGAAGCCGGCTCTCCCGGTTGCAGGCCTCGTGACCCTTGCGGAAGGCGCCGTAGTAGAGCTGTGAGTACACCTTCGACTGGTCGTCCTCAGCCAAATCCAGTGCCTGGAGGAATCCTTCCAGGATCTCCGAATCAAGGTCAGCCTTGTCACCGGGGTACCGCGGATTGAGTTTGCCGGCGATGTGCTTCAGACCGGGAACCATCATCCCGGCGGCCGCCATGATCCATGGTTCCGGCTCCGCGTGGGCGTGGCGAACGAGCTCCTTCCACACCGCGTCCTTGGTCAACCAAGCGGTCTGCCGCTTGAGCAACAACACACGGATCTCGTCGAGCGGCTCAAGCCGCGCCGGAAGTCCGCAACCGAGCCGCACACCGTCAAGAGCAAGGGCATTGGGGAAGGTCGTCAGCTCGGCGAAACGCCGCTCGACGACATCGAGGCAGGACAGAGCACGATCTTGCATTTGCGGTGATCCCTTTCCGTACTGGATTGTTCCCCGACACCCCCTAATCGCCCTGTTCGGAGTCAAAATGATGAGGAATCACCCGATTTGGTGATGCATCGCCAGCGTGTCGCTTCCAGGTTTCAGGCCATCGTGTGCAAGGGAGGCACACCAGCGAGGCTCCGTCACCGTGTCGCGTCTTGGAGCGCTGAGAAGGACACACGTTCCTGTTCAAGACGGACGGCGGTACCGAGCACATTCTCGACAAGATCGGTGTACAGCGCGGCCTCGTGTGGCTGGAGTGACCCGAGGTGTGCGTTGACCGGGGCGCTTTCGCTCACCCACTGGTCTTCGTGGGCCAGCAGTGTCGCCCGGTCCATCAACATCGAGCGAACGTGTCCGAACTTGGCCCGCAGCCGATCCAGGATGGCGAACCCGTGGGTGTCGATGTCACCCCAGTACACCAGTTGCCGCTCGGACAGCCAGGTCAGCGGCTCGAGTTGGGACAGCGCGTAGCCGCCCCCGAAGACCACGACGGAATCCGCCACTGGCGGGAACGCCAGGTACGTGACTTCGTTCTCCACCACGAACACCGTCGAAACCGGAAGAGGTCTCCTGGCGAGCTCGTCAACCCGGACGCCCAGTTCGCTGAACCCCTCGTGGCTGCCGAGCCAACGGAACCGCACGTAGCCGGGTTTCCGACGGAAGCGATATCGGCTGGCGAACTCCGAGTGCGGATAGGTGGAGTCGATCCGATGTGCGGGAAGCTGGTGGTCCAGGAGGAGGCCGAGAATCTTGCGGTGGCCTTCGATGAACTTGGTATCGACACCAGGAACGTCGACCTGGCGCACGTACATGTCGCGGGTCGCGTGGTTGTCGATCCAGAGCACGGTGGCGATCAGCTTGTCCCAGACACGGTCAAAACTCAGCGCCTCAAGAGGTTTCGCGACCATCCATCCGGCCGGTCCGGGCGCCAGTTCCTGTGTCGCGTGGAGCAGTTCGGTGAAGCGCCGCACGTCCGGTGTGCGGCGCAGCAGCGACCAGAGCTGGTCGTAGGAGTCGATCCAGACCCGGCCCGGCACTTCGTTCGTGCCAATGAGCCTCCCGCCCACGGTCCTCGTCTCGACTCGCTGCAAGCGCTGATCGACCTGGCGCCACTGGGAAACCCATTCCTGGACTTCGCCGAACCGGGTGGACAGGTCGCTGGCGGTGGGGCTGCGCAACGGGACTTCGAGCGGAACCCACTCGTCGCCGGCAGCGAACATCCTCAGGAAAACGCCGTTGTCCCAACGGCGTTTCAACCTGTTCACCACATCTGTGGGTGTCGACCAGGTCCGCGGCGCCGCCATCAGTCGCCTCGCTCAGGCGTGTCTTGCATCGCGTGCGCTAGTTGCCGCTGCTTGTACTCCTCGATCGTGAGGCTCTGCAGGCGCGAGTAGCTACCGGTCTTGTTGTCCACGAAGCCCACTGCGGACACGTGTGGCTCGATCACATGGATCTTCTGCAGTGGCGTGACGATCAGCAGCTGTAGTCCCAGCTGTGCGAACAGGTTCAACGCGAACCGGGTCGACTCGTCGGAGCCGCGACCGAACGCCTCGTCGATCACGACGAAGCGGAAGGTCTTCGACTTCCCTCGGCCGTGGTCGAGTTTGAACTGGTACGCGAGCGATGCCGCCAGGATCGTGTAGGCGAGCTTCTCCTTCTGCCCTCCCGACTTCCCGCCCGAGTCGGTGTAATTCTCGTGCTCCGAGTCGTCGGAGTGCCAGCGTTCGGAGGCCGAGAACATGAACCAGTTGCGGACGTCTGTGACACGTTTCGTCCACGCCCGATCTGTCTCGGTCTGGCCCTCACGTCCCTTGAACCGCTCAATGATCTTCTTGACCTGCAGGAACTTCTGCTCCGAGTACTGATCCGACTCGTCACCGCCAAGCGTGCCGGTTGTGCAGTCCCGCAGTTCAGTGCGGAAGTCACGGATCTCGACGTTGATCGTGGGCTGCAGATCCAACCGGATGTACCGGCCGGGGTTGTAGTCGATGCCGACCAGCGACTCGTTGATGGTCTCGACACGTCGCTTGATCAGGTCGACCTGTTTGTTCAGCTGGGAGTTGAACCCGGCGATGTCGCGGATGGTGTTGGTGTTGAGGTAGGTCTTGAAGTCTGTCTCGAACCTGGGCAGGTCGTCGTTGACGAGGCGGTCGTGGAACGCCCGGTACTCACCGGCCGAGTGCATCGAGTCGTCGGCTTCTTCCGTCTCCCGTGGGTACTTCTTGCGGAAGGCACTCATCTTGGCGATCGCCTTGTTGCCCGCCTTGGTCTGCTCACCCGTCCAGTACTCCACCAGTTTGGTGAGTTTTCTGTTCACCTCGTCCTGACAACGGTCGCAGTCCGCCGATGACCGCGGGTCCGCAGACTCCAGGTGCCGTGCGACGGCGTCGAAGATCTCCTGAGCCCGTGGATACGCGGGATCCGCGAGCATCTGCTCTACCGCGCGGAGCCCCGTCTCGGCTTCCTCCCGATCTCGGGAGAGACTGCCGATCCTGGTCGTGAGCGACTCCTGGTCCTTCTCCGCGGACTTGATGTCCGACGCGACGTGTTCAAGTTCCGTCGTCACCCGCTGCAACTCGTCGGATGACTGCTCGAGGCGGTGCTTCTCGTCAGTGAGCGCCGTGATGCCGTTGACCACCGTTTGCCAGTCGATCTCGGCGAACGAACCGAACTCGGTGAGCTTCGCCAGCGTGCCCTGCCGCTCCGTAGTCCTGCGGAAGTCCTCGCTCAGGCCTTGTTTCCTGCTCAGAAGGGCGTTTCGCTCGTTCTGCACCTTGCCTGCCTGGTCGAGCAGGGCATCGATCTTCTGCTCGTTGCTCCAGCCGAGAACGTAGGTACGCCGGTCGTCGATGCGCCGGGTGTCGTTCTTCTCGTGCCAGCCTCGCGCCCCCTTGATCTGTCCTTCACGCGTGATCGCCTTGGCTGCGCGGCGGAACTCGTCCATGGTGTCGACGCACTCGCAGTCGGCCCGATGCCTCAGTTCCCGTTCCAGCCATGCCGTGAAAGGAGATTCCTTGATCTCCAGCTTGGCGGCGAGAGTGCGGTCAACGGCGACCGTGTCAGCGTCGCGGCCAAGGCGATCAGGCACGCGGTAATAGACCAGCCGCGTGCCCAGGTTGTGGCCGTTGATCCAGTTCGACGCAGCGGTGTAGTGCTCGCTGGACACGAGCAGCGACAGACCGAAACCGTGCAGCAACCGCTCCGAGGCTCCCTCCCATTCCGCGCAGTCGGCACGAACCTGGATGAGCTCACCGGCGAAGGGCAGTTCCTCCTCGTCGACTCCTAGTTCGTCGCAGAGCTGTCCGCGCAGGTCCAGGCTGCGCTTCGGGATGTTGCTGCGCCGGTTCCGCAGGCTGACCAGTTCTTCGTTGAGCTCCTTTGCCTCAATCTCCAGGGTGTTGAGTCGCACGCCGAGCTCGGTGAGCCCGTTCTGCAGCTCGGCCTGGTCGTGGTCGAGAACGCTCGCCGCGCCGATGATGTCGCGTTGCCGGCCGGAGAACTGCTCCGCGGACTCGACCGGCCGGAGGCCCGCATCGGCCAGCAGCTGGTGGAAGCGGCCGGACCTGTCCTGACGGCGGCCCCGCTCCGCGGAGTCGGTCCTGAGTTGTTTCTCGATCTCCGCCAGCCTGCCGCCACCGAACCCCGCCCGCGCCACCTTCAGCTCGATCTCCTTGCCACGCAACGAGTCGAGCCGACCCTTGACCGCGTCGAGCTCGCCCTTGCGGCCGCCGAGATCCGACGTCAGCGTGGCGATCCGGTCGCGAAGCAGGTAGGCCTTGCGGTCCGCGAAGTAGAACGGCAGCGCTTCGCGCTGCTCCTTGAGCGACTTGATCTCGGTCGCGAGCTGGTCGTACACGTCGCACTCGGCGAGCAGCGGGCGAAGCTCGGCGAGCTGCTCGCGTGCCTTGCGCACCGCGTCATGCGCCTTCGTCAGGTCCTCGAAGTGATCGACCAGCCGCTTGGTCCAGTCGGCCGCGTCGAAGGGCTCCAGCATGTGGCTGCGGACGAAGTCGTTGAGATTGCCAACAGACTTCATCGACACGGTCTGATGGAACAGCTCCATCGCCTGCTCGGACGGGACGTCCAGTCGTCGCCGGAAGTCCTTGCTGTACTGGGGGAAGTGATCGTGCGTACTAGCACCGCCGCGACGCAGCCGCCGCTTGAGCGATGCGATGTCGCCGCCGAAGTCCGTGAAGTCCCCGGCGATCGTCAGATCCCGGTCCGCGGTCACGAAGAAGCGATTCGGCTGCCCTTCGCTGGCGCTGGCGAACCAGAACACCTGCGCGAGCGTGACCGTGGAGTCGTAGCCGACGTTGGTGAACACACCCAGGATGACCGAGAACGAGCGGCGGTCACGCAGGCCCACTGGCCTGGACGCGCCGGTCGCTTCACTGCGTTCCGACTTGTGGTAACCGAGAACGTACGACCGCAGGCTGCGTTCCTTGGCCTCGGCACCTGCCGCCTTGTTGTACGAGATGCGGTGCGCCGGCAGCAACAGGGTCGTGATCGCGTCCACGACCGTCGACTTCCCCGAACCGATGTCGCCTGTCAGCAAGGCGTTCTCGCCGCGCACGCCGAGGGCCCACACGCGCTGGTCGAACGTGCCCCAGTTGTAGACCTCGAGCCGGTCGAGCCGGTAACCGGCCAGCTCGGTGACCTCCTCGCTCACCGGTCCTCCCCTCCGAGCTGGCGCGCGTACTCGGCGAGGCGCTGGTCGAACTCCGAGAGCCACTGCCCGTCGACAAACGCCTTCAAGATCCGCCGTACTTCGAACGTCGCGTCCTGTCCCTTGATCCTGCGCAGGAACCCCAGGTCGACAACCTTGTTGAGCTGGGCGTCGATCTGGTCGACCATCCTCGCTTCGTTGCTGCTCTCCGGCATGAACAGCCGCACCATCTCCACGATCTGGTCACGGGTGAGGATCAGTCTCGTGTCGCTGTTGCCCGCGTCGAACTCGGCGAGCTTCTTGCGCAGCAGGGCCAGCAGCAGGCTGACCGCGAACGACAGCGCCCGCCGTGGGATCAGCCGGGGAACTGCGGCGTCCTCGTCGTCCACATCGGGTTTCGACCGCAGAAACGCGTACCCCTCAGCCTCGTCGATGACCACCGTGAGCCCCATGACGCCGACGTAGTCGCGCGCCTGTGCCTGAAGCGGGAGAAGGTGCTGCCATGCCTTCTCATGCGTATCGCGGTAGACCACCCCCTTGACCAGCTGCGTCACGGCCAACGACAGATCGAGTTCATCCTTGGCAGCGGATGTCATGCCCCCTCCATCTCGCCGGTCAGCATCTGGGTGAACGTGACCCGAGGAATGGTGGCCATTCGTTCGGCACCGTCGAGATCGCGCCAGTGCACCCGTTCCCGCACCTGCTCGTCGAACACCACGCGGAACGACGGATCGCTCAACGACAGGTACGTCACCAGCTCGGCCAACCCCTGCTCCAGTGGCTGCCTGTCAAGAACCTCGGCGAGACCGATCTGGTCCCGCGTGCGCAACACCCGGCGAACCCCCTCGCTCAGTCGTTCCGGGTCGACATAGACCTGCTCGAACAGCAGCGAGGAGTCGATGTCCTCGTCCGCGGCGACGATGTCGGCACTGTTCAACGCGACCTTCTCCGGCGGTGTGTACAGCGGTCGTTCCATCGGCAGCGTCACTACCGGAGCAGTCCCCTCGACCTCGATCACGAGATCCACATTGACTTGTTCCCGCACCTTGAGCGCGTTCGACTCGATGCTGCGCAGAATGTCCATGACCCGGCGGTTCTCCAACCACACCTGATCGTCGAGAAACCGGCGCAACTGCTCGGACAGCAGCCGGACCGTCGCCTGCGTGCGTTCCGCCGCGTCCATCCAGTCGTAATGGATGTGCCGCATCCTCGGGTCGGCTTCCCCGATGGCATCGAGTGCCTCCACGCGTTCGAGCAGTTCACTCAGCTCGGTCTGCTTCTCATAGGAGAGCAGGAAGTCGTAGAACGCCTGGAAACTCTTGCCCTGATCGGAGTCGGCGATGCTGTTGCGACTACCCAGCACCTCGTCGAGCAGGGCACCCTTGGCGCCGTCCCAGGACGCGATCCGTTCCCGCAGATCACGATCCAGTGCCCGGAAGTTGGCCTCGACCTCGCGGAAGTCGGCGAGCAGCTCCCGCGCGATCGCCGCAAACTGCTGGTAGCGATCCTTCTGGGCCGGCGAGTCGAGCACCGCGAAGTCCCCACGCTCGACCTGTGCGATTTCGACATCGATCTCGTGGCGTCGACGACGTAGTTCAGTCAGCCTGACCTCGGGATCGGTCTCGGCGCCGAACACCATTTGCCGAAGCAGCTCGAACACCGTGTTCAGCCGCGATTCGGTGCCGACGAACGATCGAGCATGGAGCGTTTCGACCCACGCCAAGGCTTTCTCGACAGCTGATGTCGCGTCGTAGTGCGCCTCCTCCGCACCAACGGGGTAGTACTTGCGCAACCATCCCTTGTCCGGGGCGGCCCAGTCGTCCAGGTACGCGCCAGCCGACTTCGGAAACCTGTGGTCGAGCCGCTCGTTCAGCGCGTGGAGCTCGTCCTCGAGCCTGCCGGCCAGTTCTCCGCGCGAGATGGACCGAACGTTGTCTTCGACGAACACCTTGCCCAGAAAGCTGAGGATGAACGGCGCGTTGTCCGCGAGCAGAAGTTTCCAGGCAGGGCTGTTCTTGCGCAGCGATTCGAGATCCTCGAACTCCACGACACCTGCCTTCCGCCTGCCACGGCGTCCGCCTTCTCGAGGGTAGGGGAAAGCACCGACAGAACCGGGACAACCCATCGATGACGCATGTCGACCTCAAGCACAAGATCGTTACGCTCCGTAGTACAACGGTGTGACTAGCCTGACTACTCGACTACGGCCGCGAGGGGAGAATTCGTGAAGAGACCGAACGGCCGATGGCGGATCGTGAAGATGACGAACTGGGACCAGGACGCCGTCGACCTCACCGAGCCAGGGTTCATCAAGTTCGCCAGGAACAGCACCGGCGAGTTCGGCTTCATTGCCATCCGCGGCTGGATGGACTGCCGGTGGACCAAACGCGACGGCCGCCCCTTCGTCGAGTTCAGCTGGGAAGGCCACGACGAGGGCGACCAGGTCAGCGGACGCGGCTGGGCCGCACTGGCCGAGAACGACTCCCTGACCGGACACCTGTTCATTCACCTGGGCGACGACTCGGGCTTCCACGCCACACCATTCGAGGATCGACATTGAGCGAATACCAGTACTACGAGTTCATTGCCATCGACCAGCCCCTCGACGCACAGGCGCAGGCCGAGGTGCGCTCGCTTTCCACCCGCGCACGAATCACCGCGACAAGCTTTGTCAACGAGTACCACTGGGGCGACTTCCGCGGCGATCCAAGCCGACTGATGGAGCGCCACTACGACGCGCATCTCTACCTGGCCAACTGGGGCACCCGGCGGATCATGCTCCGCCTGCCCTGCGGCCTGCTCGACCTGGAAGTCGCTGAGCAGTACTGCGTCAGCGACCAGGTCACGGCCTGGACCGCCGGCCAGCACCTCGTCCTCAGCATGACCAGCGAGGACGACTCCGGCGACTGGGACTACGACCCCGAGGTGTCCCTGTCGTCCATCGTCGGCATCCGTGACGAGCTCGCCGGTGGCGACCACCGGGCGCTCTACCTGGCCTGGTTGGCCGGCTACGGCACCTGGGAGGACGACGAGGACGCCTTCGACCAGGACGAGAACGAGGAACTCGAACCGCCGGTGCCTCCTGGCCTGCGCACACTCACCGCGTCACAACACGCGCTGGCGGGCTTCCTCCGGCTCGACGACGACCTGCTCGCGGCGGCAGCCGAGGCAAGCCCTCCGCTCCCTGATCGTGCCGACGATTCTGAGCTGCTCGCAGCCTGGCTGGCGGATCTGCCGGCCGGTGAGAAGGACCGGCTCCTGCTGCATGTCGCCCAAGGACGGGCCGCGACCGCGCGAACGGAGATACTGCGCCGATTCCGCAGCGTCATCGCCCCGGCTGCCGCCGCACCCGGCCGCCGGACCGTGGCCGATCTGCTGGACAGCGCCTGGCACAGGCGTGCCGACCGGCAGCGCAAGGAAGCCGCACAACACGCCGAAGAGGAAGCTCGCCGAGAACACGCACGGAATCTCGCCCGCCAGAAACGACTGGACGACCTGTCCCACGACGAAGAAGCCGCCTGGGCGAAGGTCGAGGCGCTGATCGCCGCCCGAAAGCCCGCCGAGTACGACGCCGCCGTAGCGTTGCTCAGCGATCTCCAGGCCTTGGCCGAACGCGACGACCGGTTCGACACCTTCACCCTGCACAGCATGGCATTGCGCAACGCGCACGCACGCAAGCCCAGCCTCATCGACCGCCTCGACCGGGCCAGGATCTGATCGTTCGTGGATGACGATCTCTGGTCAGCGGAGGCAGCGGGCCTCGCGGAGGAGCTCGCTAGCCTGCGCGCTCTGACCGCACAACTGCAGTCGGAGAACGCGCGGTTGCTGCGGTTGCTGGAGCTGACGCCGCAACAGGCGGCGCCACCCGGCCCGGCGCAGACCGGCTTCTTCGAGGCGCCTCCCGGCCCTGTCTACCGGCAGTCGACGCCAGAGGCGAAGGTGGACTTCTTCGCTGCCCTGTTCGCTGCCCGGACCGACATTTATGCCACTCGGTGGGAGAACACGCGTACCGGCAAGGCTGGATGGCTGCCGGCGGTGCGTGGCGGCTGGCGCAAGGGGGTCCGGCACGAGGACCGGGACTACCTGCCGCTCGACAAGGGGGTTGTGCGCGACCATCTGACCGGTGCCACGCATGTCGGGCTGTATCCGCTGCTGGACGGTGATCTGTGCTGGTGGCTGGCGGCCGACTTCGACGGGCAGGCAGCGATGCTGGACGCCCTGGCGTATCTGAAGGCCGCCCGCACGTGGTCGGTGCCCGCAGCACTAGAAGTGTCACGTTCCGGCGTCGGAGCACATGCGTGGGTGTTCTTCGCCGCTCCCACACCCGCCGAGACCGCACGCCGCCTCGGCACCGCCCTGCTGCGGGAGGCGATGGCAGTACGTGGCCGCATGGACTTGGCCAGCTACGACCGGTTGTTCCCTTCGCAGGACGTACTACCGGCGGGCGGCGTGGGGAACTTGATCGCCGCACCCCTGCACGGCAAGCCCGCCAGGACGGTGCGACGGTGTTCCTCGATCTGGCCACGATGGAACCCCACGAAGACCAGTGGGCGTTCCTGTCGTCGCTCGGCCGCATGAGCCCGGCTGAGGTCGGCCGGGTCGCTCGCCGCGCCGGGAAAGTCACCGTCGGTGCGAACATCAGTCGGCTCGATACACCGGTCTCGACTCGGATCCGGGTCGCCGCGTCCCCGATCGTGCACGCCCGGCTCAGCTCTGGAATCCGTGTGGAGTCGGACGAACTGACCCCGGCGTTGCACGCGACGCTGAAACACGCGGCGTCGATGACGAACCCGCTGTTCTACGAGCGCCAGCGCCTGCGAATGTCCACATGGGACACCCCGCGGTTCCTTCGCAGCTACAACGAAACGCTGGATGGCGGGCTCATCGTGCCTCGGGGCCTGGCGGACACGGTGGCGTCACTGGTACAGCAGGCAGGCAGCCGCCTGGAAGTGACCGACGAACGGCCAGCCGGAGAGACGCAAGAGTTCACGTTCACCGCCACGCTGACCTCCGCACAGCAAAGGGCCGTGGATGCCCTCCGCGAACATGATCTCGGTGTGCTGGTTGCGCCACCTGGAGCCGGCAAGACCGTCATCGCCTGCGCACTGATCGCAACCCATGCAACGTCCACACTCGTACTCGTCGACCGCAAAGCCCTCGCCGACCAATGGCGCACCCGCATCGGCGACCTGCTCGGCGTCAAGGCCGGCCAACTCGGCGGCGGTCGCAGAAAGACCCGCGGCGTCGTCGACGTCGCGATGCTGCAGACGCTGGCCAGGAAAACCGACCTCGAGCAGCTCACCAGCGGCTACGGGCTGGTGGTCGTGGACGAGTGCCACCACGTCCCCGCGGCGGCGTTCGAGCACGCCATCAAACAAATCCCAGTACGCCGCTGGCTCGGGCTGACCGCCACCCCATATCGCCGTGACAAGCTCGACGGCCTGATCGCACTGCAACTCGGCCAAGTCCGCCACACCATCGCACAGGCCACTCCCACCACGGACGACAGCACGCCCCAACTCGAGTTCGACAACGTTGCACAGCCGCCGACGCCCGTACTTCACGTGCATAACACCGCGTTCCGCTACCTCGGTGACGCCGACCCCGCGAAGCCTGGCGGAATGGCGGCCATCTACCGCGATCTCGTTGCCGACCAAACCCGGACAATCCAGGTTGTCGAGGACGTGACCGCGGCGCTGAAACGCGGCAGACACTGTCTGGTACTCACCCAGTGGACCACCCACGTCGAGCGCCTGACCGACGAGCTCCGCCAGCAGTCTCACGACCCGGTCGTACTGCGCGGCGGCATGAACACAAAAACCCGCCGGGACGCCCTCGCCCGGCTGCACGCGTCCGCAGACGGATCACCGCTGCTCGTCGTCGCCACAGGACCATTCGTCGGCGAGGGATTCGACTGCCCCGTCCTGGACACGCTGTTCCTCGCCGCGCCCATCGCGTTCAAGGGGCGCCTGGTGCAGTACGTGGGACGCGTTGTGCGCGCGCACCCAAGCAAAACCACCGCAGAAGTCCACGACTACCACGACATCAACACCGGCGTACTGGCTTCCTCGCTGTCCAAACGCGCGCCCGGTTACGTCAGCCTCGGCTTCCCCGACCCCCGCCGGTCGATATCGGGCCGCTGACCTCCAACCGTTCGAACCAACAACGCTCCGTGTGGGCGATCGAGTTGCGATCACGACCACGACGGCGCATCACATCTCTGTCCACAACCGACAGCCCACACCTCAAGGAGGAGATCATGGCCTGGACAGAGAAGATCGGCCCGCGCTCATGGCGAGTCCGCTACCTGCGCGGTGATAGTGGATACGGCTCCATTTCCGGGTTCGAGACCAAGACCGCCGCCGACGCCTATGCCACCCAGCTCGAAGCCGACCAGCGACGCGGAACCTGGCTCGACCCCAAAGCGGGACTCATCACTACCGCCGAGTGGGCCGCTCTCTGGGCCGACACACTCGACGTCGAGATCCGCACCGAGGAGAACTACCGCGGCCGGATCCGCAACCACATCCAGCCACGGTGGGGCACCATCCGCCTCGGCGCCATCACTCCACTCGCGGGTCACCTTGTGGGCCAAGCAACTGCGTCGCCGCTACGCCACTTCCACAGTCGGCGGCATCCTGACCGTGTTCTCCATGATGCTCGACGACGCCGTTGACGAACGCCTCATCCCAGCCAACCCCGTACGGCGCCGATCCCGCCGCGGCCGTCGCCGCGACAACGAACCCATGCCAGCCGAACGGATCTGGGCCACACCGGAACAGGTCGTCTGGATCGCAGACCAAGCAGCCCTGCTCAGCAACAGCCACGACTACTGGCTGCTGACCATCGCCACCGGCTGGACCGGCGCCCGCTGGGGCGAGATGACCGGACTACGCCGCGCCAACACCCACCTCGACGACGGCTGCATCGTCATCGACCCGGACACAGGATGCCTGCACGAATCCGTACACCGCATGTGGCTCGGACCGCCCAAGACACCGGCGTCCGCACGCACCATCACCCTGCCACCGTTCCTGATCACCTTGCTGCGCAAGCACTTGGAGTCCCACGACCACGAGTTCGTGTTCACCACTCCACGCAACTGTTGGCTTCGACGCAGCGATTTCGGCCGCCGGGTCTTCCGCCCCGCGATCGATGGCAACCTGCACCGCGTGAACGCCGCCGTCCGTACCTACCCGGTCAAGCCAGGCTTGACGTTCCACGGCTTGCGGCACAGCCACAAGACCTGGATGATCGCCGACGGCATCCCAGAGATCGCCCAGGCACGCCGGCTCGGCCACCGGCTGGACAACCGCATCATCGAGGCCTACAGCCACGTCGCGCCTGAGGTCGAGCGACGCCTAATGCGTTCCCTGGAACGCCGCTGGCACAAGGCACGCGCCGCCACCAACCCGGCTCTGCCACCCGCTGACGCCGCATGACCACCACCGCGCTGCAGTGGTGGGAAACGCCGCCTGAGCCAGGCAAAATGATCTCCGCGCGTCCGGCAACCTCAGCGGACATCCGCACCGAGATCATCATCGGCCCAGGTTGCCGATCACCGGCCGGCTCGGCGGCAAGATCAGGTCTCCAGATTTTCTCCAGCAGGACCAACTGAACCGGTCCGGAAACGATCATCAAACGATCACTGGTGATCAATCACAGAAACGAAAGAACCCCTCTGAGCTGCGTGAACATCGCAACTCAGAGGGGTTCTCCAGAGAATGGAGCTGAGGGGACTCGAACCCCTGACCCTCACACTGCCAGTGTGATGCGCTACCAGCTGCGCCACAGCCCCTTGAAGGTCCACGTTCCCGGCAGGTTTCCCTGTCGTTCTCGTGTGGGAATACCGTACATCAAGACGCCCACGAGATAAAAATCGGGGGTATCCAAACCGCATTCGGGCTGGTAGGACCGGGTGATGACCGCCGGAGCGCCGTTCGACCCGAAGATCGAGTGCATGGACCCCGAAGCCCGTCGCGAGCTGCAGGAACAGCGCCTGCGGAACCTCGTCGACCGGCTTCTGAGCACCGACAACTTTCAGGGTGCGAACCTCAAGGCCCACGGAGTGACGCGTGGCACAGATGTCACGCTCGACGAGATCCATCTGCTGCCGACGATCAGCAAGCAGGACCTGTGGGACCACTACCCGTTCGGGCTGCGGATCGCGCCGGAGGAAGACGTCGTCTGCGTGCACGGGTCGTCGGGGACGGGTGGGCGGCCGACGCTCATTCCCTACACCGCCAACGACATCGAGATCTGGGCCGAGGTCATGGCCAGGGCGTTGAAGGGTGCGGGGGCCACCAACCGGTCGACCATCCACAACGCTTACGGCTACGGGCTTTTCACGGGTGGGCTCGGGGTGCATCACGGTGGGCTGAAGCTTCAGGCCACGGTGATTCCCATGTCCGGGGGCATGACGGAGCGGCAGGTGCGGCTCATCGAGGACCTGAAGCCGGACGTGTTGTGCTGCACGCCGTCGTACGCGCTCAGGCTCGCGGAAGACTTGAAGGACAACAGCATCGAGGTCGGCATCTTCGGCGCCGAGCCGTGGACCGAGGAGATGCGCCAGGAGATCCAGCAGCGGTTGCAGATCAGGGCGCTGGACATCTACGGACTGTCCGAAGTGATCGGTCCAGGTGTGGCGTGCGAGTCCCTTGACTCCGAAGGACTTCTCAACATCGCGGAGGACCACTTCTACCCGGAGACCCAGGACGGCGAGCTCATCTTCACCACGCTCACCAAGACGGGTATGCCGCTGCTGAGGTACCGCACGGGCGACGTGGCCACGCTGCACGAACCCGCTGGGCAACGCACGCTCACCAGAATGAGCAAGCTCAAGGGGCGCAAGGACGACATGCTCATCATTCGCGGTGTCAACGTGTTCCCGACCGAGATCGAGGCGGTGGTGCTGGAGCACGCCAGCCCGCACTACCTGATCATCGAGGATCGCCGCACGACGACGGCTCAGCTGCACGTGGCGGTCGAGTCCACACAGGACATCAAGGGCAAGCTGGCCCAGGACCTCAAGGAACGACTGGGCATCACGTGTCAGGTGCACGTTCTCGAGCCGGGCAAGCTGCCGCGCACCGAGGTGGGCAAGGCACAGCGCCTGGCCCGGTGGAGTCAGGGCCAGGCGCCGATCGACGGACTCACTTAGTCAGGTCGGAAAGCCAGTTCTTGTTGTCGAGGTTGACGAGCTTGCCCCCCGCGGCGACGCTGGGCGTGCCGCGGAAACGGCCCGTGTCGGCGTCGCGCAGGGCGGGGTCGTTGCTGGTCTTCGTCATCAGCTCGTCCAGCTGCGACTTGTACGTGTCGTTGCGCACGCAGGACTCGAACGTGGCGGACGTGACGCCGAGGTCTTTGCCCAGCCTGATGAGCTGGTCCTTGGTGTAGCCGGCTTCGTTCTCCTCCGGCTGGAAGCTGAACAGCGCTCCGTGGAACGCGTTGAACTTGCCCTCGTCGGCCACGCACAGGCCCGCGTTGGCCGACTCGGACGAGTAGCCCTCGGGCTTCGAGAGGCGGTCCAGCAGCGGCAGGATGTGGTAGCGGACCTTGACCTTGCCGTCCTCGACCGCCTTCTTGATGTCGGCGCCGTAGGTCTTCTCGAACGTTCCGCAGATCGGGCAGAGGAAGTCTTCGTACACGTCGATCGTCACGGTGGCCGTGTCCTTGCCGACCAGCACGGTGCTGCCGTCGCGGACCGCGGGCGCCGAGATGATGTGGTCGGGCGAGGTCTGCGGGATCGCGTCCGTGGTGGACGTGGACGGCTTCATCTGCTGGAACACGACGTAGCCGATCACCGCGATGGCGAGCAACGCCACGACGGCGATGCCGGCGATCACTTTGGTCCTGTCAGAACCCGACGTACGGGCCTGGGCCACCGCACGCGCGGCCTGCTTCTTCTTCCGCGCACTGCGCTCTGCACCACCCACGGGGACGAGGGTAGCGACACAAACTAAAAGAAAGCTGAGCGGGCAATCACGCTTCCGGGTGGCGTGGCTTGCCGCCCACGCGTTCGCCCGTCGGGATCTCGGCACTTTCGTCGAGGCAGCCGCACTCCGGCGCGACCGCGGCGGCCGTGTGCTCCTCCTCGTGTGTGGGCAGGGTCTCGGGCGCGACGACCCAGAAACCGACCGCCAGCAGCAGCGCGACACCGGTGATGGCGAACGAGGCTTCGAAGCCGAACGAGTCGGCGAGCAGGCCCGCGCACATCGGGCCGATGATCGCGCCCAGGTCGGTCACCATCTGGAAGCCCGCCAGCACGGGGCCGCCCTTGCCCTTGGCGCCGATCACGTCGGCGACGACCGCGTTCTGCGGCGGGTTCAGCAGCCCGGCGCCCATGCCCGCGACCAGCGACACGGCCATGAACGTCCACATGTCACCGGTGAAGCCCATCGTGACCGTCGCGAGTCCGCTCACGATCAACCCGGCGACGGCGACCGGCTTGCGGCCGCGGGTGTCGGCGATCTTGCCGGACAGGAACAGCATCGAGGCGTTGCCGGCGGCGAACACCGACATCGAGATGCCCGCCACGGCCGCGCTGTGCTCCAGCGCTTCGATGACGAACACAGGCACCAGCGAGATCCGGACGCCGAACACGGCCCAGCCGTTCGCGAACCCCGAGGCCAAAGCCGCCCGGTACGCAGGATGACGCACGGCCTCACGCACCGACATCGGCACGTCGGTGTTCGTCTTGTCCAACGCGGCGAGAGTCGAACGACGGAGGAAGAACCAGACCACAAACGCGGCGAGGCACAGCATCGCGCCGTAGGAGACGAACGGCACCCACAGCCCGAGCGGCACGAGACCCGCGCCGACGATCGGACCGCAGACGTTGCCGATCAGGAAGCCCGCCGCCCACAGCCCGGACGCCCGCCCGCGCATCGGCGCTGGTGTGATGCGAATCAAGAGCCCGAGGGCGGCCACCGTGAACATCGTCGAGCCGACACCGGCCAGCGCACGCCACGCCAGCATCTCCGGGTAGCTCGTCGAGAAGCCGGACAGCGCGGTACCGAAGGCCACGATGAGGATGCCGACGATGTAGACGCGGGGCTCGCCGAACTTGTTCACCAAACGCCCGCTCATCGGCGCGAACGCCAGCCGAACGAACGCGAAAGTGCTGATCAGAGCCGCAACGGCCGTGTGCCCGACGCCGAACGACGCCGCGTACACCGGCAGCACGGGAGCCACGATCCCGAACCCGATGGCGATGATGAAGCTCGCCGCGACCAGAACCCAGACCTCGACCGGTAACCGCTCGCGCACAAAGCCTCCCTTAGCCCTGCTAAGGATATGTCACGCGGCAACTAAATAACTCAGTCGAGCAGCTCATCCACTCTGCGTACATATGCCGTCACGGGATAAGCCGCCACGAACCCGCACGCCTCGGCGAACCGCTCCCCCGGCCCCTCGTCGACCTGTGAAGCGACCAACGACGCACCGGCAGAACGCAGCGCCGTAGCAGCAGACACCACCAACGACCGTCCAACGCCCCGACGCCGCCGCGCGGGACGTACGACGCACTGCTCGACCAAACCCACACCGCGTTCGGCGAACCCCGACACGAATCCGCCGATCCGATCGCCGTCATCCACCACCAACAACAAACAACGCGGATCGTCCAACCGATGCCCGAGCCACCGAGCCAATCGCGCCCGGTTGCCGACCAGCTCGTCCGACAGCAGCTCGACGATCCCCGGCAGATCCGCGTCGACAGCCCGCCGGACACCCTCCGAAACGACAGCACGCTCGCGATGAACCACGGTCAACAACTCCTCGACCGCGTACCAGCCGGAGTCGTCGGCGATGCCCTCGATCTCGTCCACGGTCGTCGGCGACGCGAAAACGACCGCCTCCGCACGCCCCACGTCCGCGAACGTCTGCTCGAGCTGCAGCAACGTCGACGCGACCTCCACCGACGACCCGTCCAGCGCGCACCCGAAGTTCCCGGACGGCAGCGGGTTCTCGCGGTTGATCACCACGGCCGCGCAGCCGACCCGCCCCACCTTGCCGTACCGCACGGCACCGGACGCCAGACGAGCCCCTTCGACGAGGATCGCCAGCGACCGCGACTCGTACGGGTCGAGCAGCTCCGGGTCGTCCGGATCGCGCAGCGGGTCAACCATGACACCAACCCTGACACACTCATCGGTGTGCACCTGCCCGATCTCCCGGTGAGGTCCGTCCTACCGGAACTCCTCAAAGCCCTCGACGACCACGGTTCAGCCGTCCTGGTCGCCCCTCCGGGCACTGGCAAAACGACGCTCGTCCCGCTGGCCCTCGAAGGCAAGGTCGTCGTCGCCGAGCCACGCAGGATCGCCGCCCGAGCCGCCGCCGCACGCATGGCGAGCCTGCTGAACGAACCAGTCGGCCACACGGTCGGCTACTCGGTGAGAGGCGACCGCAAGACGAGCAAGCACACCCGCATCGAGGTCGTGACCAGCGGACTCCTGGTCCGCAGGCTTCAGCACGACCAGGAGCTCAAGGGCGTCGGCACGGTCCTGCTCGACGAGTGCCACGAACGCCACCTCGACGCCGACCTGCTCCTCGCGCTCCTCCTGGATGCCAAAGCAGGCCTGCGCCCGGACCTGAGACTCCTCGCGACGAGTGCGACCGTTGCCGCACAACGACTCTCCGACCTGCTCAACGCCCCGGTCCTGCACACCGAGTCGCGCATGTTCCCGACGGAGATCACCTACGTCCCACCCGCGCGCAACGAGCACATCGAGACCACCGTCGCCAGGGCCATCAACAGGGCTCTGTCCGAAGTGGACGGCGACGTGCTCGCGTTCCTGCCCGGCGTCAAGGAGATCAACCGCACGGCGAGCATGCTCAACGCCGAGACCGTGATCCTGCACGGCCAGCTCAAGGCCCAGATCCAGGACGCGGCCCTCAAACCCGGCACCACCCAGCGAGTCGTGCTCGCCACCAGCATCGCCGAGTCCAGCCTCACCGTCCCCGGTGTCCGGGCGGTCGTCGACGCGGGACTGGCCCGAGTCCCGCGCGTGGACCACCGCAGAGGCCTCGCCGGTCTCGCCACGATCCGCGTCTCCCAGGCCGTGGCGGAGCAACGCGCCGGACGAGCCGGGCGCGAGGCCCCGGGCCGCGTGTACCGCTGCTGGCCCGAGCACGAGCACTCGACGCTCCCCCGCTACCCGGAACCAGAGATCAAGACGGCCGACCTGACCAGGCTCGCCCTGGAACTGGCGGTCTGGGGCACCCCGGACGGCAGCGGCCTGAACTGGTGGGACGCCCCACCGGAAGGCGCCCTCAGAGCAGCTCAGGAAACCCTCGAAGCCATCGGCGCGCTCGCCCCGGACCGCCGCGACCTCATCGCGAGCGTCGGCCTGCACCCGCGGCTGGGCCGCGCGCTCATCGACGGCAGCGCACTCGCGGGCAACCGGACCGCCGCCGAAGTCGTGGCACTGCTCGACGACAGCACGCACACCAGCACGACCGACCTGGCCACGGCGCTGAAAGCCCCGGGCAAATGGCGTCAGGAAGCCAAAAAGCTCGAGAAGCTCGGCACCAACCCCGCGGGCAACGGCGACCCGGCGCTGGTCGTCGCCCTCGCCTACCCGGAACGGCTGGCGAAACGCAGGTCCAAGAACAGCAACGTCTACCTGATGGCCAACGGCACGGCCGTCGAGCACACCGACTCGCACTCCCAGTGGCTGGCGGTCGCGATCGCCGACCGCGAACCGGGCAGCAAGCACGGCCGCATCCGCCTCGCCGCCCCCGCGGACGAAGAGCTCGCCGTCACCGCCGCTCAGGCCCTCGTGCACACCGAGGACGACATCCGGTGGAACGGCGACGTCATCGCGAACAGCGTCCGCAAGCTGGGCGCGATCACCCTCGACGAGCGCCCGCTCAACGACCTGGCCAAGTCGCAGCAGGCACTCCGCCTGGGCCTCGAGGCCGAGGGTCTGGGCCTGCTCAAGTGGACCGACGCCGCCAAACGCTTGCGCGAACGCATGGCGTTCCTGCACCGCACCCGCGACTGGCCGAGCGTCGACGACGAGACCCTGATCCGCACGCTCGACCTCGGCAAGGCGAAGAAGCGGTCCGACCTGGCCAAGATCGACACGGTCACGTTGCTGCGGAACCTGCTGCCGTGGCCGGAGGCAGCGGAGTTCGACAAGCTCGCCCCGGAACGCATCGGCCAGGGCAAGGTCGACTACACGCAGGACCAGCCCGCACTCCACGTCCGCATCCAGGACGCCATGAAGTGGGCCGACACGCCGCAGATCGCGGGAGTTCCGGTGGTGGTGCACCTGCTCTCCCCCGCAGGCCGTCCCACCGCCGTGACCAGCGATCTCAGGTCTTTCTGGCGCAACGGTTACCTGCGGGTGCGCAGTGAGCTGAAGGGCAGGTATCCCAAGCACCACTGGCCCGAACGGCCCTACAGTAAGGGCACATGAGGGGATTTCAGGTATCACGCCGGCGCTTCCTGGGGATGACGGCACTGGCGGGCATGACCACGATCGGCACCGCCGAAGCCGACGCCGAGCACAGTGAAGCCGTCGTCATCGGCACCGGCTACGCGCCGTAGCCGCACTACGACTGGGCCACAAGGGCATCAAAACGACCATGCTGGAGATGGGCCAGCTCTGGAACCAGCCGGCCGCCGACGGCAAGATCTTCTGCCCGATGCTCAACCCGGACCGCCGCGCCATGTGGTTCAAGGACTGCACTGAGGCACCGCTCGAGACTCTGCTCGGCCTGCCGATCGTGAACCGCCCGATCGACCGCTACGCCGGCGTCCTCGACAAGGTCCACTTCGACGAGATGGCCGTCTACCTCGGCCGCGGCGTCGGCGGCGGAAGCCTGGTCAACGGCGGCATGGCCGTCACCCCGAAGCGCGAGTACTTCGAGGAGATCCTGCCGAACGTCGACGCCGACGAGATGTACGCGAAGTTCTTCCCGCTGGCCACCAAGACGCTGAGGGTCAACACGATCCGCGGCGCGTTCCTCGAGTCGACCAGCTGGTACCAGTACGCCCGGACCGCCCGCCACCAGGCCGCGAACGCCGGCTACAGAACGCAGGTCATCCCGAACGTCTACGACTTCGCCCACATGGAAGCCGAAGCCCGTGGCACCGCACCGAAGTCCGCGCTGGCCGGCGAGGTCATCTACGGCAACAACCACGGCAAGATGAGCCTGGACAAGACCTATCTCGCCGACGCGCTCGCCACCGGCAACGTCACCATCAGGACGTTGCACCACGTCAAGCGCATCCAGCGACAACGCGACGGCTACCTGCTGACCGTCGAGCAGCGCGACCCGTTCGGAAAGCTCCTGAACACCAAGGAGATCGGCTGCCGCCACCTGTTCCTCGGCGCGGGCAGCCTCGGCACCACCGAACTCCTCCTGCGCGCCCGCGAGAACGGCGACCTGCCCGAGCTCAGCGACGAGATCGGCCGCGGCTGGGGCCCCAACGGCAACGTGATGACCGCCCGCACGATGATCGGCGGCTTCCAGCAGTCCGCCATGCCGGTGCTCGCCATCGACGCCTGGCAGGACCGCAAGGTGTTCGCCGAGATCGCCCCGGTCCCGGCGGGCGTCGAGACCCTCGCCTCGCTCTACCTCGCGATCACCAGGAACCCCGAGCGCGGCACGTTCCACTACGACCGCGGCACTGACGGCATCACCCTCGACTGGCGGCGTGAGCAGATGGAACCGTCGATCCGCGCGGTCAAGGGCGTGTTCGACGAGATGAACCGAACAAACCTCAGTACATATCGCGCCGACCTCTTCGGAATCGGGAAAGTCTTCTCGGACGACTTCACCTATCACCCGCTGGGCCGCGCCACGGACGAATATGGCCGGGTCAGGGGCGCCAAGAACCTCTACGTCACGGACGGTTCGCTGATCGGAGGCTCGGTCGGCGCCAACCCGTTCGTGACGATCACGGCGCTCGCGGAACGGAACTTGAGTCGAATCACCACCACCGATTTGAACCATTAGGAATCGAACAACGTTAATCTCAGCTATGGCGCACATCGCGATCTTCCTCATGCCCGAGCGCGGACACGTCCTCCCCGCGCTCGGGATGATCGCTGAGCTCGTGCGCCGCGGCCACCGCGTGAGCTGCCCGGTCCCGGCCGCGTTCGCCGTGCCCGTGACCGAGTGCGGCGCGACCGCGATCCCTTGCGGAACAACGCTTCCCAGCGAGCTGCCGGAGTCCCTCTACGACGCGGCCCAGCTCGCACTCGTCGAGGCGGAGTCGGCGTTGCCGCAGCTGGAACCGGTGTTCCGGCAGGACCCGCCGGACATCGTGCTGTGGGACATCGCGGCCTGGGCCGGCGGCGTGATCGCGCGCAGGCTGGGCGTGCCGAACCTGTTGGTGGAGAGCCTGCTGACCAGCAACTCGCACTGGTCGCTCGGCGCTGCGGTGGTGCCCGCGCGCACGTTCGACACGGAGGCGATCCGGTTCTTCACGAAGGTCCAGGAGTTCGTCGGCAGCTCACTGCCGGAGTTCGTCTCGGGCGCCCGCCGCAGGATCGCCTTGTTCCCCAGGGAGTTCCAGCCGGAGGGCGACACGTTCGACGAGAGGTTCGCCTTCGCCGGCCCGTGCCTGACCGAGCGGAAGTTCCAGGGCACCTGGACGCCGCCGGGCGACACACCCGTGGTGCTCGCCACGATCGACGCGCAGACGTGCGCTGATGCGGCCCGTGGAATGCCGTGGCACCTTGTCACAAAAGGCAAGGTCGCGGACCCGGCACCGAACGTCGAGGCGCACGACGACGTCCCGCAGCTCGCCGTGATGGAGCACGCCAGCGTGTTCGTCACGCACGGCGGACTGAGCGGCGTCATGGAGGCGCTGCACCACGGCGTCCCCATGATCGTCGTGCCGCGCATGACCGACCAGAAGCTCAACGGCCAGCGCGTCGAGGAGCTCGGGCTCGGCGTCGTGCTCGACACCGTGACCGAGGAGGGTGTGCGCTCGTTGGTGAGTCAGCTGGTGTCCGACTCCGCGATTTCCGCGCGGGTGAAGGACATGCGGCGGATGATTCACCAGGCGGGCGGCAGCGCGTTCGCCGCGGACGTGGTCGAGGAGGAACTGGCGCGGTGAGACGGATCTGGGAAGACGCGGTCCGCACGCTCGGCGGAGCACCGGACGCGGGTGACCTGGTCGAGCGCTACTCCGAGCCGCATCGGGCGTACCACAACACCTTCCACGTGGCTTCCGTCGTCCGCGACTCGTGGGCGCTGGCCGACGCGTTCACGTTCACGACGGACGAGCGCGCGATCCTCACGCTGGCCGCCTGTGCGCACGACGTGATCTACGACAGCAAACCGGGCGACGACGAACGCGCCTCCGCCGCCTGGGCGCGGGAACGCCTGACAGGGCTCGAAGAAGAGGACATCCTCCGCGTGGAGTCGTTGGTGCTGGCCACGATCACACACTCGTCCGACGACCCGCTCGCCCACGTCCTGCTCGACGCCGACCTCGCCATCCTGGGCGCGGAACCCGAGCACTACGACCGCTACAGCCAGGCCGTGCGCCAGGAGTACTCGCAGTACGACGACGATCTCTGGCGAGCGGGGCGGGCCGGGGTGCTGAAGACCCTGCTCGACCGGGAGGACCTGTACGTGACCGAACCCGCGCGGCAGTTGTGGGACGCCGCCGCGCGGATCAACCTCGCGCGCGAGCTTCAGTCGTTGGCGTAGAGCACCTTCGTCGCCGTGGTGAAGCGCTTGAGCGTCTCCGGAATCGGCTCGATCCCGATGCCCGGCCCGGTCGGCACGTGCATGAAGCCGTCCTTCAGCTCGAACGGCTCGGTCAGGTCCTCCGCGAAGTACCGGCGTGACGCGGACACGTCGCCCGGCAGCACGAATCCCGGCAACGCGGCCAACGCGAGGTTCGGCCCGCGTCCGATGCCGGTCTCCAGCATTCCGCCGCACCACACCGGAATTCCGTGCGCGACCGCGACGTCGTGGATCCTGCGCGCTTCCAGGTAGCCACCGACCCGTGCGGGCTTGATGTTGATGACCCGGCACGCGTCGAGCGCGATCGCCGTCGCCGCGTCCTTGGCCGACGTGATCGACTCGTCGAGGCAGATCGGCGTGCGGACGCGCTCGGCGAGCAGCGCGTGGCCGCGGATGTCGTCCTCCTCCAGCGGCTGTTCCATGAGCAGCAGGCCGAACTCGTCGAGCCGGCGCAGGTGTTCGGCGTCGGCCAGCGTGTACGCGGTGTTCGCGTCGACCTGCAGCAGGATGTCGCCGAACCGTTCGCGCACGGCCCGCACCGGTTCGACGTCCCAGCCCGGTTCGATCTTGAGCTTGATCCGCGCGTAGCCCTCGGCCAGGTAGCCCTCGACGTCGCTGAGCAGCTCGGGGATCGAGTTCTTGATCCCGACCGACACCCCGGAAGGCACCTTGTCCGCCGTGGCACCGAGGAACGTGCCGATCGACATCCCGTACGACCGCAGCTCGGCGTCCAGGATCGCGGTCTCCAGCGTCGCCTTGGCGAGCTTGTGCCCCTTGATCGCATGCGTTCTCGACTGGACCTCGGCCGCCGTGACCTCGGGCGTCACCCGTGGCACGAGGTGCTGGTCCAGCACGAGCTCCGCGGCGCCGACGAACTCCGAGCAGTACAGCGGTTCCGGGTCGGCCGCGAACTCCGACCAGCCCTCCGCCGAGTCCGTGACGACCCGCAGCAGGAACGTGTCCTTGGTCGTCATCGTCCCGAACGACGTGCGGAACGGCGACACAAGCGGAATCGCGACGTGCAGCAGCTCAACCCGTTCGATCTTCACTGATCTGATTCCTTCTGGCGCACCAACTCGTACCAGCCATCCCGTGACATCGACGTCGCCACGTAACCCCGCTCGAACGCGTCGACGAACACGCCGCGCACCGCCTCTCGCCACTGCTTCGCGAGCGCAGCAGACTCCTTGCGCACCTCCACGACGTCGCGCGGCACCCGGCACCAGATCCGTTCGCCGTCCGTGCGCGCCAACGGTTCCCCGTCCGGCGCCACCGACAGGACCTCACCCGCCGGCTCGGACTCGTTCGGCTCTCGTGCCTGAGTGAGATCCCACTGCACGGTCAGGCGATCGCTCTCGTCGCCGTCGTTCACGCCGTCGCGCATCGGCCCGTAGAAGTCCACTGTGTACTCGGTGACGACCGCTCCGAGCTTGACCAGGTTGAACCGGGCGTTGCGCGAGACCAGCGGGTCGTAGGTCCACCGCATCGACTTCGCGCCGAGCCCGACCGCCCAGTCCTTCTGCGCCAGCTTCAACGGATGCCCGACGCCGGACCGTGCCGCGGCGATCATCGAGTACACCGATCCGTCCGGGCAGAACAGCCCGGTCGTGGCACCGATCAGCTCGTCGCCCTCGAACGCCCCGATCGTCGCGCCACCCGCGTGCCGGATGCAGTGCAGCGTCTCCGTCGACAGCACGTCCTCGGTCGTCTCCCAGACCTCGGCGTAGTAGGCGGCGACGCGGGCGATGCCCGGAACGTCACTGATCACGTGGAACCGCAAGGCGTGCCTTCCTGACGCTGTAACCGAAGTAGATGACGAACCCGAGCACCATCCAGGACAGGAACGCGATCCACGTGTCGAGCCCGAGGCTGAACATCATGTAGACGCAGAACGCCAGGCCGATCACCGGCGTGACCGGCGAGAACGGCACCCTGAACGTGCGCTGCCGATCCGGTTCGGTGCGACGCAGGATGATCACCGCGATGTTGACCAGCGCGAACGCGAAGAGCGTGCCGATGCTGGTCGCGTCGGCCAGCGACCCCAGCGGCACGAGCGCCGCGAGAATGGCGATGAACGAGCCGACGACCAGGGTGTTCACGAACGGCACACCGTTGCGGCTGAGCCTGGCGAAGATCGACGGCACCAGCCCGTCGCGGGACATGGCGTACAGGATGCGCGTCTGTCCGTAGAGGACGGTCAGCACCACCGAAGTCGTCGCCACCACAGCACCGATCGACAGCAGGATCGGCCAGATCGCACCGCTGACGTTGTCGGTGAGCACCCGGCTCAACGCGGCTTCCGTGCCCTCGAACGACTGCCACGGCATCGCACCGACGGCGGCCAGCGCGACGGCGCAGTACAGCGCGGTGATCACGACCAGCGACAGGATGATCGCGCGCGGCAGGTCGCGCTGCGGGTTCTTGGCCTCCTCGCCGGCGGTCGACGCGGCGTCGAACCCGATGTAGGAGAAGAACAACGTGGCCGCGCCGGCGCTCATGCCCGCGAGACCGAGCGGGAACAGCGGCTGCATGTTGCCCGCCTTGAACGCCGTGAACGCGACCGCGCAGAACATCAGCAGCGAGCCGACCTTGATCCACACCAGGATGGTGTTCGTGCGCGCGCTGCCCTTGGAACCACCGAGCAGCACCAACATCGAGAGCACCACGACCAGCACGGCCGGGACGTTGACGATCCCGCCCGAGCCCGGTGGCTGGCTCAGCACGTCCGGAATCCGCAGGCCGGTCACGAGGTGCAGCAGTTCGTTGACGTACTGCCCCCACCCGACCGCGACCGCCGCGACCGACACCCCGTACTCCAGCACGAGGCACCACCCGCAGACCCACGCGACGATCTCGCCGAGCGTCGCGTAGGTGTAGGAGTACGACGAGCCGGACGCGGGGATGAGGCCCGCGAGTTCGGCGTACGACAGCGCGGAGAACAACGCGGTGATGCCGGCGAGGATGAACGACACCACGATCGCGGGACCGGCGAGCGGCACAGCCTCCCCCAGCACGACGAAGATGCCGGTGCCGAGCGTGGCACCGATGCTGATCATCGTGAGGTGGCCCACACCCATGGTGCGCTTGAGTTCGCTGCCAGGGTGAGTCAGCTGGTCGATCGGCTTGCGCCGCAACACCCGCGCCCCGATGCGCTGTTCGTTGCTCATCCGGACAACATAACTGCCCGTCAGGCAGCTATCGGCCACCAACCGGGCGGAACGTGCGGCGATATGTATCCGGTGGCACACCGACCGTTCGGTGGAAGTGCCTGCGCAACGTCGTGGCGGTGCCCATGCCGGACGCCTCCGCGATCAGGTCGACGCTGTCGTCGGTCATCTCCAACAGCTCCTGGGCGCGCCGGATCCGTTGGGTGTGCAGCCATTGCAACGGCGTGGTGCCCGTGACCGCCCTGAAGAGCCGGGCGAGGTGGCGCGAGCTCATGTTCGCCTGGCGCGCCATGTCCTCCACCGTCAGCATCTGGTCGAGCCGCTTGCTCGTCCAGTCGAACAGCTCGGTCAGCGGATGACCTTCCTCCGACGGCACCGGCGCGAGCACGAACTGCGCCTGCCCGCCGTCGCGATGCGGTGGCACGACCAGGCGCCGTGCCGCGGTGTTGGCCGTCGCGGTGCCGTGATCGCTGCGGATCAGGTGCAGGCTCAGGTCGATCGCCGCCGCCTTGCCCGCGCTCGTCAGCACCTGGCCGTTGTCGACGTAGAGGACGTCCGGGTCGACCTGGACGCGCGGATACCTCTCGGCCAGCACGTCGGTGTGCGCCCAGTGCGTCGTCGCCTTGAGCCCGTCGAGCAGCCCGGCCTCCGCGAGCACGAACGCGCCCGTGCACAGCGACACGATCCGCGCGCCCTTGTCGTGCGCCGCCCGGACCGCTTGGACGAGCTCCAAGCAGATCTCCTGGTCGACGTCCGCGATGGCGGGAACGATCACCGTGTCGGCAAGGTCGAGCTGGTCGAGGGCCATGTCCGGCTCCATCGTGAACCGGCCGACGCGCACCGGACCGGTGCCGCAGATCCTGACGTCGTAGTCGAGCTGCGGGGCGGTGAAGATCTCGTACGTGGCGGCGAGCTCGAAGTGGAGCATCCCGTCGGTCACAGCGAACGCGAGCATGTCCGAAACTGTACGCATCATGTCGTTTCAGACACTAGTTCGTTTTCCGGTTCGACGCTTTGATGGTCCACATGGGACACAAGATCGCGGTGTACGGCGCTTCCGGACTGACTGGCCGCTTTGTGGTGGCAGAGCTGGAGAAGCGCGGCTTCGAACCGATGCCGTTCGGGCGAGCGCAGGCGACGGCCGACGATCCGGCCGCGCTCGACCGGGCTCTCGCGGGCGCTCAGGCGGTGATCAACACGGCCGGTCCGTTCGCGGTGACGGCTCTACCGCTGATCGCCGCGGCCGAACGCGCGGGCATCCCGTACGTGGACGTGGCCGCCGAGATCGAGGCGAACGCCGACACGTTCGCTCGCGGCGCCTCGATTCCGGTCGTGCCCGCCATGGCGTTCTTCGGCGGCCTCGGTGACCTGCTGGTCACCGCCGCGATGGGCGACTGGGCCTCCGCCGACGAGGTCCACGTCGCCTACGGCCTGTCCGGCTGGCAGCCCAGCGCGGGCACTCTCGAGGCTGGCGCTGTCTCCCGGGACCGCCGTGGTGGCCACAGCGTGCGGTTCCGCGACGGCGCGCTGGAGTACCACGACGACTCGCCGTCGGTCGTGACCTGGGCTTTCCCGTCCGGACCACGTGAGGTCATCGCCGAGTTCACGATGGCCGACGTGGTGACCGTGCCAAGCCACATCGCCGCTCCCGCCGTTACGACGTACATGTCCGTGAGTGCCGTCAACGACATGCGCGCCGCTGCCTCACGTGAGGACGCCGAGACGTTCGAGGTGGACGTCGTCGTCCGGCGCGATGGCGAGGAACGGCGCGTGACCGTCACCGGTCAGGACATCTACGCCGTGACCGCTCCTCTGGCCGTGGAGGCCGTCGGCCGCCTGCTGTCCGGCCGTTTCGCAGTCACCGGCGTGGCCTCGGCGGGGGCGATGTTCGACGCCCGCGACTTCCTCGACGCCCTCTCCGAGCACGTCACTCAGGCCACGCACTGCCCTTGATCAGGTCGACGAAGTCCGTCCGCTGAAACTCCGGGTCGAAGTGGGCGAGGACGTCGTCGTTCATCGTCCCGTAGGTGGTGCTCGGCCGGTGCGCCATGCCTGCGTAGAACGCCTCGAGAATGCGGTTCTTGAAGTCAGGCCGGGGATGTGCGGCCACCACCTCCGCGCGCTGCTCCTCGGTGAGCTCGTCCAGTCCGATGCCGAGCACGTCGGTCTTCACGCCGAGCGCGATCGCGGCCACCTCGGGCGCGAGATGCAGCGGCACCTCCGGCGTCGTGTGCAACGCGATGGCCAGCCACACCGTGCGCGCGTCCTCCTCCGACCGCCCGTGCTCCAGAAGGAACGTCCGCGCGGCCTCAGCACCGTCGATCTCGAACCGCAGATCCTTCGACCCGTAGAACTCGGTGAGCCCCAGATCGTGGAAAAGCCCGCCCACGTAAGCCAGTTCCGGATCGATGTCCAGTCCCCGCGCCTTCGCTTTCAACGCGCCCCACAGGAAAACCCTGCGCGAGTGGTGGAACAACGTGTCGTCGGTGACCTTGCGGACCAATGACGTCGCCGCCCGCACCAATTCCGTGCCGGGAATCTCCACACCAGCAATTACTTCAGCCATGCTTCCATGCTCGACCCGAGGCGACCAGGCTCCCACCGTCAATCAGGACCCCTTGCCCACAGATGTGGACATGCGCGCCCGGTACTCGCTCGGCGACGCCCCGAACCGCCCCACGAACACCCGCCGCATCGTCTCAGAACTCCCGAACCCGGCTTCCCGTGCCGTCTGCGCCACCCCGTGCCCGGCGTCCAAGAGCGCCTTGGCGTGATCGAGCCTGACCTGCTCCACGTACCGAGCAGGCGTCGTGTCCAACTCGCTGGCGAACAACCTCGCCAGGTGCCGCGAGCTCACGCCCACTCTCGCCGCCAGCGTGCGCGCGCTGTGGTCCAACGCGGGCTGAGCCGACACGAGGTCCACCACCTCCCGCAACGCCGGCGTGCGCGGCCTCCTGACCTGCAACGGCGCTGAGAACTGCGACTGCCCGCCCGGCCTCTGCATGAACATCACCAGGTTGCGCGCCACCGTCCGCGCCAGGTCGGGCCCGTAGTCCTGCTCGACCAGCGCCAACGCCAGGTCCATGCCCGCAGACACCCCAGCCGACGTGAACACGCCGCGGTCCTCGACGAACAGCGCGTCAGGCTCCACCTGCACGTCCGGGTAAGCCCGCGCGAGCCGATCTGCGACCCGCCAGTGCGTGGTGGCCCGCCGCCCGCTCAGCACCCCGGCCGCGGCCAGCGCGAACGACCCGGTGCAGATCGACACGAGCCGCCGCACACGTTTCTGCAGCACCCGGACGGCCTCGACGAGATCGGTCGGGATCGGCTCACGGGCGAGCTTGTCGCCGCCGGACACGATGACGGTGTCGGCCTTGGCCACGTCGTCCGCGGTGGAGTCGACGGGCAGGTGGATCCCGACTGACGTCATGACCGGCTCGCCGGACGCGGAGACGTACCCGATCGTGTAATCGGCCCCGGCGAGGCCGGCTTCCGCGAACACCTCCGCGGGCCCCGTGACGTCGAGCATCTTCATGCCGTCGAACACGAGGAAGACGATCTTGCGGACCACGCCTCCATCATGCATGACCTGACCTGCGCATTGCAGAAACCGTGCAAGGTCCGCCGGGCACAGTGCCGCCATGCGGATCTTCACTCAAATCGGCGTGACACTGCTGGCCGTGGTGGCACTGGCGGCCACCACAACGGGCGTGGCCTCGGCATCGACCGGCTACGCGGTGAACGTGTTCCACAGTTCGGGCGTGCTGGCCGCCAGCGGAAACGGCAATTTCGCCTGGTCGACCTCACGCCGGACGGTGTCGGTCACCACTCCGTCCCTCTCCGCCACGGCCGGCGAGTGGGCGGACGTGACCCTGACGGGACGCCAGGGCAACAAGGCGGTCACCGGGCAGGTGTGGGCCCAGGCGGACCAGCGCGGCAAGGGCTCCACCGTCGTGCAGATGAAGCCGTTCTCGCTCACGACGTCCACCCCGGGCGGAATCGAGTTCGTCCGCATCACAGTCCGCGACATCGACCACCAGATCGTCCGCACAGTCGACTGCTACTACTACGAAACCAGCTGCCCCTAACCCCACCCCAAGCAAGCGGGACCTCTTGGAGGTCCGGAGGCTGGCCCGATGGGGATCCACTCAAGGTGACCACGGTCGGGGGTCCGGGGGACCCCCCGGCGGGGGTCTGGGGGCTCGGCCCCCAGAAGACACCCGGAACGAGAAAGGGAGCGGCCGAAGGCTGCGAACAGCCTTCGGCCGAGTGGAGGTGCCGGGAATCGAACCCGGGTCCTGTGGCGGTTCATCAGGGCTTCTCCGTGCGCAGTCCGCTCTGTCTCTACTTGGCCCCATCAGTCATGCGAACGAGCTGATGTGACAGGCCCAGTCGCTGTGAGTTTCCCGAACAGTCTCCGCGACCGAGACTGCTGGTAAGCCTTCTAGCTGATGCCGGGAACTAGGCCGAAGGCGCTCCTAGGCCGACAACCGCTAGCTCTGCTGTCAGGCAGCGAGAGCGTACGCGGTGCGCGTGTCGTTAGACGTGGCGCTTATTGGTTTGCGATGACGCTTAACGGTGGTCTCTCGCCTGCACCGGCACGCTTCCCCTGAATCAACGTCCACAGTCGAAACCGTTCACCCCCTTGTAGTGGTACGCATAGCATAACGACCGGGGCCAACCAGTTCTTCCCGAGGCAGGTAGGGCTGTCCCCACCCCGGACCGCATAGCTAGCCAGATGGTCCCTGACCAGCGGGAACGACACGATGGACGGCATGAGGAAACCGAACGCGCTCGCAGCCGGGTTCTACCTGCTGACCCACCTGGTGACCGGCATCTTCTGGTTCACCCTCACTCTCGTTCTCACTGTCGTCGGGTTCGCGACGTCGCTGCTCTGGGTCGGTGTTCCGATCCTCTGGCTCGCGATGAACGTCGGGCGCGCGGGTGCGTCCGTCGAGCGGGCGTGGGTCAGGGTGGCGTTGCGCACGGACATTCCCCGGCCGTACCGCGAGAAGATCGACGGGTCGCCGTTGATGAGGTGGAAGCACCAGTTCACCGATCCGGCGACGTGGCGTGACTTCGGCTATCTGGCGTTGCTGGTGCCGGTGGGGGCACTGGAGTTCGCCTCGTTCATCACGATGTGGGCGGTCGCGGCGGCGTTCGTGGCCGTGCCGTTCTGGATCGGCGAGGCGCCGTTCGCGGTCATCGTGGGCGAGTTCTGGACGATCGACTCGTTCTACTCGGCGCTGCCGGTCGCGGCGATCGGGCTGGCGCTCATTCCGTTCGCGGTCATGGGCACGAAGTGGCTGGGTGCGCTGCACGGCAGGTTCGCGCGCGCCATGCTCGGGCCGACGCGTGCCGACGCGCTGGCGATCGAGGCGGAGCGGCTGCAGTCCAGCCGGGCGCGCGGTGTCGAGGCGGCCGAGGCGGAACGCCGGCGCATCGAACGCGACCTGCACGACGGCGCGCAGCAACGACTTGTCGCGGTGGCGATGGGTCTGGGCCGGGCGAAGTCCAAAATGGACACCGACCCGGAAGGTGCGGCGGTGCTCATCGCCGAGGCGCACGCGGACGCGAAGGAAGCCATCCGGGAGCTGCGGGACCTGGCGCGGGGCATCTACCCGTCCGTGCTCGGCGACCGCGGTCTCGACGCGGCACTGAGTGCGCTGGCCGCGCGCGTGCCGATCGAGGTCGAGCTGAGCGTCGACGTGAATCCGCGCCCGCCGACAGCGGTCGAGAGCGCCGCGTACTTCACCGTCGGCGAGGCGCTCACGAACATCACGAAGCACTCCCAGGCCACCAGGGCGACCGTGAAGGTCAACCGGGTCGAGACGGGCGTGCTGGTCGAGGTCACCGACAACGGTCAGGGCGGCGCCGAGCTGAAGCCGGGCGGCGGCCTCGCCGGTCTGGCCGACCGGGCTGCCACGATCGACGGTGTGGTTGTCGTCGTCAGCCCCACCGGTGGGCCGACCGTTATTCGAGCGGAGTTGCCGTGCGCGTGGTGATCGCCGAGGACTCGGTGCTGCTGAGGGAGGGCGTCCAGCGGTTGCTCGCCGACGAGGGCATCGAAACCGTTGCGGCGGTGGAGAACGGCGACAGGCTGCTCGACGCCGTGACCGAGCACAAACCGGACCTGTGCGTGGTGGACGTGCGGATGCCACCGACGTTCACCGACGAAGGCCTGCGCGCCGCGATCGAGTGCCGCCGCCGCTACCCCGGGCTGCCGGTGCTGGTGCTCTCGCAGTACGTCGAGGAGCGCTACGCCGTGGAGCTGCTCGCGGGCGGTGCCAGTGGCGTCGGCTATCTGCTCAAGGAGCGGGTCGCGGACGTGAAGGAGTTCGTCGACGCGGTGCGCAGGGTCGCTGACGGCGGCACGAGCATCGACCACGAGGTGATCACGCAGCTCATGGTGCGCAGCAAGAAGAGCCCCGTCGAGTCGCTGACGCCCCGCGAACGCGAGGTGCTCGGGCTGATGGCACAGGGACTGTCCAACACGGCCATCGCCGCGACGCTCGTGGTGTCCGACGGCGCCGTGGAGAAGCACGTCGGCAACATCTTCGCCAAGCTCGGCCTGGAGCCGTCGAACTCCGAGCACCGTCGCGTGCGCGCGGTCTTGGCCTACCTCGACAGCTGAAGCAGACGGGCGCCGTTGTCGTGCAGGATCGCCTGCTCGGCGGCGGCGTCCAGACCCCACGACCGGATCGCGTCGAGCTGCACCTCGTAGGGGTACGGGATGTTCGGGAAGTCGCTGCCGAGCACGACCCGGTCCGCCAGTCCGGCGATCCGCTGAGCCCACCCGTCCGGCAGCGGCACCATCTGCTCGCTGAACGGCGTGCCGACCATCGTGGTGTCGACGTGGACGTTCTCGTAGCGCTCGACCAGGTCGAGCGCGCTCAGGTAGTCCGGCATCCCGGCGTGCGCGATGACCGCCGTCAGCCGCGAATGCTTCTTCAGGACCTCTTCGAAGATGCCGAGCCCGGTGAACTCGCCGGGATACGGGCCCTCGCCACAATGCACGACCACCGGTGCACCGGCTTCGGCGAGCTGGCCCCAGACGCCGTCGAGCAGCTCGTCACGCGGGTCGTAGGCGCCGACCTGGACGTGCGACTTGAAGCACCGCGCGCCGGCGTCGAGAGCCTTGCGCACGTAGGCGTCCGCACCGGGTTCCGCGTAGAACGTGCCCGTGTGGACAGCTTCAGGCACTCGCACCGCGAAGTCGGCGACCCACTCGTTCAGCCACTCCGCCATGCCCGGCTTGTGCGGGTAGACCAGCGGTGCGAACGCGACGACGCCCAGCTCCCGCAGCGCGGTGAGCCGGGCGTCCTCGTCTGTGCGGTACTGGATGAACCAGTCGACACCGGACTCGCGCACGCGGTCGAAGTACGCCCAGACCTTGTCGAGGACGTTCTGCGGCATGAAGTGGACGTGGACGTCCACCAAGGCCATCAGTAACGACCCTTCAACGCCCGTCCGTGCGCCTTCGCGATCTCGCGGTTGGCGTCGCGCTTCGCGATGTCCTGACGCTTGTCGTAGGCCTTCTTGCCCTTCGCGAGGGCGATCTCGACCTTGACGTAGCCGTCCTTGAAGTACATCTGCAGCGGGACGAGCGACAGACCGGACTCCTTGGTCTTGCCGATCAGCCGTTCGATCTCCGCCTTGTGCATCAGGAGCTTGCGCTTGCGCCGGACCTCGTGGTTCGTCCAGGTTCCCGCGACGTACTCCGGGATGTGCAGCGCGTGCAACCAGATCTCGCCGTCGTCGACCTGGGCGAAGGCGTCCACGAGGGACGCCCGTCCCATGCGCAGGCTCTTCACCTCGGTGCCGACGAGCTGAATGCCCGCCTCGTAGGTGTCCAGAATGGCCCAGTCGTGCCGAGCCTTGCGGTTCGACGCGATGACCTTCTGCCCGCGTTCCTTGACCATGGCGACAACTTTACGTGGTCGTGCCAGCCGTTAAAGCCGCACGTAGAGACGCAGTGTCACGTAGCCGGTGGTCGCCGAGATGACGATCGCGACGAGGAACAGCCACGGCGAGACTATGAGGATGTCCAGGTACCCGATCGGCGGGATGATGCCCGACTCGGTGAGGTTCCTGGTGATCCGGTCGAGGAAGAACGCCTTGAACAGCACCAGGCCGGCGACCGCGGAGACCGCGCCGATGATGCCCGCGACGACCGCCTCGATGAGGAACGGCAGCTGCGTGTACCACCGGGTCGCGCCGACCAGGCGCATGATGCCGACCTCGACGCGGCGGGTGAACGCCGACACCTGGATGGTGTTCGAGATCAGCAGCAGTGCGGCGAACGCCTGGATGAGCGCGAGGATCAGGGCGACGTCACGCAGACCGTTGAGGCCCTCGAAGAACCGCTCGAGGAACTTGCCCTGGTCGTCGACACCCTTGACGCCCGGCTTGCCCTCGAAGGCCTGCTTGATGACGTCGGTGCGCTCCGGGTCCTCCAGCTTGACGCGGAAGGTCGCCGGAATGGCCTCCGGCCGCGCGAGCTTGAGCAGCTCCGGCTGGGCCTCGAAGATCCGCTTGAAGCGCTCGAAGCCTTCCTCGCGGTTCTGGAACACCACTGTCTCGACGCCGGAGGTCTGCTCGAGCTGGGAGCGCAGACCGGCGCACGGCTGTTGCGTGCAGTCCTTGTCGTTGGCGCTGACGTCGTTGGTCAGCAGCACGGAGACCTCGAGCTTGCCCGCGTAGTTGGCCTGCATCTTGTCGACCATGCGGACGACGAGCAGGCCACCGCCGAGCAGCCCGAGCGAGATGGCGGTCGTGAGGATCATCGCGATCGTCATCGTGACGTTCCGGCGAAGTCCGGTGACGACCTCGCTGAACACGAAGCTGGTACGCATCGGGGGCGGGGTTTCCTTGGGGGTCGGGGACTAGGAGTGTTTAGCGGCCAACGCCGTAAACACCGCGCGCGTCATCGCGGACGACCTTGCCGAACGCCAGCTCCACGACGCGGCGCCGCATCGAGTCGACGATGCCGTGGTCGTGGGTGGCCATGATGACGGTCGTGCCGGTGCGGTTGATCCGCTCCAGCAGCAACATGATGTCCTGGCTCGTGTCGGGGTCCAGGTTTCCGGTCGGCTCGTCGGCGATCAGCACCAGCGGCCTGTTCACGAACGCACGGGCGATCGCGACACGCTGCTGCTCACCACCGGAGAGCTCGGTCGGGAACCGGTCCTCCTTGCCGTCGAGGCCCACCAGCTGCAGCACCTCCGGCACCACCTTGACGATGGTGTTGCGAGGCTTGCCGATGACCTCCAGCGCGAAGGCCACGTTCTCGGCAACCGTCTTCGTGGGCAGCAGGCGGAAGTCCTGGAACACACAGCCGATGGACTGACGCAGGCGGGGGACCCTGCGCCGCGACATCTTGGCGACGTCGAAGTTGGAGACGTAGACGCGCCCCCTGGTCGGCACCTCTTCGCGCAGCAGCAGGCGCAGGAACGTCGACTTGCCGGACCCCGAAGGCCCGATCAGGAAGACGAACTCGCCCTTCTCCATCTCGACGGACACGTCGTCGAGCGCGGGACGCGTGGAGGTCTTGTAGACCTTGGAAACGTGTTCGAGACGAATCACGAGGCGCGAGTCTACCCATGGCCGCGGTAAAGCCCCCGTTCCGGTTAACTTCCGGCACCGGAAGGGCGGCCCCGACCCTCCACACGGCGTGGTCGAACCGCCACAACGGGTCGAAGAAAGGGCACGTTCGGGGCCCTTTGGTGGTCCGAACGTGCCCTTCGCCTCAGATCGCTCTGACTAGCCCTGCTGGGACTGCTTGCGCCACCGGATGCCGGCCTCGAGGAAGTCGTCGATCTCCCCGTCCAGCACCGCCGACGGGTTGCCGACCTCGTGGTTGTTCCGCAGGTCCTTGACCATCTGGTACGGGTGCAGCACGTAGGAGCGCATCTGGTTGCCCCAGCTCGAGCCGGAGTCCTTCAGCGCGTCCATCTTGGCCTGCTCCTCCTGCCTGCGGCGCTCGAGCAGTTTGGCCTGCAGGACGTTCATGGCCGTGGCCTTGTTCTGCAGCTGCGAGCGCTCGTTCTGGCAGGACACCACGATGCCGGTCGGGATGTGCGTGAGGCGCACCGCCGAGTCGGTCGTGTTGACACCCTGGCCACCGGGGCCGGACGAGCGGTAGACGTCGACGCGCAGGTCCTTCTCGTCGATCTCGACGTGGTCGGTCTGCTCGACGACGGGCACGACCTCGACGCCGGCGAACGACGTCTGGCGGCGGCCCTGGTTGTCGAACGGCGAGATGCGCACCAAACGGTGCGTGCCCTGCTCGACGCTCAACGTGCCGTAGGCGTACGGCGCGCTGACGCGGAAGGTGGCGGACTTGATGCCGGCCTCTTCGGCGTAGGACGTGTCGAACACGTCGACGCCGTAGTTGTGCCGCTCGGCCCAGCGCGAGTACATGCGCAGCAGCATCTCGGCGAAGTCCGCGGCGTCGACGCCACCGGCCTCGGCACGGATGGTGATGAGCGCGTTGCGCTCGTCGTACTCGCCGGACAGCAGCGTGCGCACCTCGAGGCTCGCGATCTCCTCGCGCAGCTTGGCGCGGTCGTTGTCCGCGTCGGCCTGCGCGTCCGCGTCCTCGGCCTCTTCGGCGAGCTCGTAGAGCAGGGGAAGGTCGTCGAGCCGCTCGCGAAGGCCCGTGACGCGGCGCAGCTCACCCTGCTTGTGGGAGAGCTGGCTGGTGACCTTCTGCGCCTTCTCCTGGTCGTCCCAGAGGTCCGGGCGGGCCGCCTGCTCCTCCAGGTCCGCGACAGCGGCGCGCAGCGCATCGAGGTCCAGCACCGCCTCGATGCTCGAAAGGGTGGCGGAGAGGTCCTTGATGTCTGCTTCGACGTCCGGGTTCACGCAAAAAGATTACGCCAGCACCGGTCGCAGTTCACGACCGGTGCTTCGCTGGCGTCCGCACGGTGGCCACGGGCTGGCGTCGCGCGCTTTCGACGTCCAGGTGGGTGCATCGTGGTGTCGGCCCCGCGTCCTCATATTGGACATGTGGGGGCGCGGGGCCGACGCCGCGAGGTGCCCTACTGGACGCCGGAAGCGACCGGCGTTAGCCCGTGGCCATCGTGCTCAAGCGGTGGGGATGGCGTCGAGCAGCTTGAGAACGGCCTTCGCGTGAGCGAGACCGAACTCGGCCACCGCCTTGGCGTAGGGGTCCTCCGCCGTCTTGGCCGCGCTCTTCGCGCTCTCCTGCTCCTGACCGTACGCGGAGCGCGCGGTCGTGATCAGGGACTCGCGCTGCTTCGCGGTCAGCGAGCCGGCGTGCACGAGGCGCAGGATGAGCGGGCTGCGCAGGTGGTCCGGGCCGGGCTCGGACAGCAGCCAGTTCTTGAAGGCCTTCTTGCCCGCCGCGGTCAGCACGTACTGCTGGCTTGACCGCGGTCCCTGCTTGCCGAGGCGCAGCAGGCCCTGGTCGGCCAACGCGGGAAGCTCGCGGTACACCTGGCTGCGGGTGACACTGAAGAACGCGCCGAAGCGGTCTCCTGCCTCCGCGACCAACTGGCCACCGGTCTTGGGTCCGTCGTGCAGCAGCCCGAGCAGGGCGGCTGCGGTCGCATTCAGGTCTGACACAACGACAACGTTCCCACGTCTGGGGGAAGCTGTCCACAATGGTCAGCCGTTCTGTCCACAGTGGCTGATCACCGGGCTAGTCTGATGGGCCATGCGGAGCAACGAAAAGTCTCGCTGAGTAAGCGGCAGTTTTCAGACCTCACGCGTTTGGCCGCTTGACCGTCTGTGTCCATCCCGGATGGAAAAACCCTTTCGCAGAAACGAAAGTCACCCGATCTCACTCGATCGGCGGTACGACTCTCACCGGCCGGAGCCACCCGAATGGACGGACGTGAGCCTTCGTCGCACGACCTGGTGATGTCCGCGCGCACCCCTTTCCCACGCCCGCACAACCGGGAAAATGATCATTGCCAGGCAGGGCGGAGCGAGACCAGGAGGTCGGGGACGATGAACATCAAGTGGCTGGACCACAAGAAGGTGGCGGCGCACACGGTGGCGTGGATGACGGGTGGCATCCCGGAGCAGGCCGGCAAGGACGAGTGCATGGTGTGCGGCAAACAGATCCGCAAGCACCGCACGGTCAACGGCGAGGGCCGGATCTGCTCGAGCATGCTGTGCGCCCAGTACTGGGCGGAGAACATGACCTGAAACACACCGGCCGCGCTCTTCGCGCTGATCGGGAATAAGCAGAAGGCCGGAGCCTGTTGGCTCCGGCCTTCTGTCTAGTAGCGGGGACAGGATTTGAACCTGCGACCTCTGGGTTATGAGCCCAGCGAGCTACCGAGCTGCTCCACCCCGCGCCGCTTCTTGCTTGTCTTGCTGTTGTAAGGAGAACTATACACCCTCTGGAAACGCTTTTTCACCACCCCCCACTAACCCGAATTTCCGCAGGTCAGCGACCTAAATCCTAGATGATCGCCCGCGAAGCCGAAGGCGAGCCGGGCGCGGGGGTCTGGGGGCTTGCCCCCAGGGTGGGGTTTGGGGGCTCCGCCCCCAATGCAAATGCGAAAAAGCCCTGTTCGCGATCTCCGCGAACAGGGCTCTCCCGGCTTTGTAGCGGGGACAGGATTTGAACCTGCGACCTCTGGGTTATGAGCCCAGCGAGCTACCGAGCTGCTCCACCCCGCGTCGGTAATTAGAACCTTACGCGGGGCGGAGCACTAAATGCAAATCGGGTGGTCAGCCCGATGGAGTGGGCGACGGAGCCACCGACGACTGGCCTGTCGGAGCGCTGGGCGCCGCGGTGTTGTACTGCTTGAACCTCTTCGAAGCGTCGTCCAGGCGCTGGTACGCCTGACCGAGCTCGGTGAAGTTGCTGTTCTGCTGAGCCCGCTTGATGTCCGCGAGCGCCGCGTCGATGTCGTTGACGGCCTTCTGCAGCTCAGGGCTCAGGGCCCCGTTGGTCGGCGGTGTCGTCGACGGCGGCGTGGACGTCTGGCCGTTGCCGTTGTTGTCGCTCGGCGGCGGCACGACCGCGCCCGTCCCGCTCAGCACCTGTTCCAGCGCGTCGCCCAGCGTGGACGCGTACCCGACCCTGTCGCCGTACCAGACGAGCACCTTGGACAGCTGCGGATACGAGGTGTTGTTGGACGCGCGCTCGATGTAGACGGGTTCGACGTAGAGCAGCGCACCACCCACCGGGAGCGTCAGCAGGTTGCCGTAGACGACTGTCGTCTTCTGCAACGCCAGGACGTTGAGCTCCTTGCTGACGTTGTCGGAGGTGAGGAACTGCGTCTGGATCTGCTGCGGGCCCTTCGCGTCCTGGGTCAGCTGCAGCACGCTTATCTTCCCGTAGTTGTCCGGGTCGGACCCCACCGAGACGTAGGCCGCCATGAACTCCCGGTTCTCACGCACGAGCGGGCTGGTCAGCTGGAAGCGGACCTTGTTCGTGTCGCTCGGGTCACCGGCGAGGACGTAGAACGGCGGCTGGGCGTCCCTGCGCTTGGCCGCGGCGTCGCGCTGGGCGTCGGCCGAGGTCACGTTGTCGATCGTCGGGTCCTGCGCCGTCTGCCAGTAGGAGACACCGGAGTAGAAGTCCGACGGGGACTGGACGTGGTACTTCGACAGGATCTGCCGCTGCACCTTGAACAGGTCCTCGGGGTAGCGGAAGTGCTGGCGCAGCTCGTTCGAGATGTCGCTGGACGGCTTCACCGTGTTGGGGAAGACGCCCATCCACGCCTTGAGGACCGGGTCCTTCTCGTCGATCGCGTACAGGCTCACGGTGCCGTCGTAGGCGTCCACAGTGGCCTTGACCGAGTTGCGGATGTAGTTGACGGGCTTGTTGACCTGCGAGATGACCACGCCGTCCGCGGTGAGCGAGTCGTTGGTCGCGTCACCGAGCTGCGTGCGCTGCGCGTACGGGTAGTTGTCGAGCGTGGTGTATCCGTCGACGATCCACGTGATGCGGCCGTTCACCACGGCCGGGTACGGGTCGCTGTCCACCGTCAGCCACGGCGCGACGGCCTGCACGCGGTCCCGCGGAGCACGCTTGAACAGGATCTTCGAGTCGTCCGCGATCGACTGGTTGAAGAGGATGTTCCGCTCGCCGTAGTAGGCCGCGAACGCGAGCTTGTCGATCAGGCCACCGATCGGCACGCCACCGGAGCCGGTGTACGTGTAGGACTTGGCGTCCGTGTCGTACTCCGCCGCCGAGCCCTGCGGCCGGCCGCCCACGATCGAGTAGTCGTTGGGACCGAACAGCTCGCCGTAGTACGTGCGCGGCTGGCTGACCTTGATGCCCTTGTCGGCGTTGCGGATCGAGCCGTCCGGCGCGACCTCACCCGTCTTGAACTCCGGGTACCCGCCGTTGGACTGGTCGGCGACCGCGTTCACCTTGTTCGCCTCGGCGTAGACGAAGCCGTTGCCGTGCGTGTAGATGAGGTGCTGGTTGATCCAGTCGCGCTGGCCCTGCGGCAGGCTGTCGAGCTTGAGCTCGCGGACCGCGACGATGTAGTCGCGCAGCTGTTCGTCCACTGTGTACCGGTCGACGTCGAGCTTGTTCGGGAACCCGTAGAACGGCCGCAGCTGCGTGAACTGCGTGAAGGTCCGCGACAGCACGGCCGGGTCGAGCAGGCGGATGTTGCCCAGCGTCGCCGCGTCGTTCGTCTTGATCTGGTCGTTGGTGACGGTCTGCTTGCCCTCGTAGGGCTTCGTCGTCACCTTGTCGTCCGTCAACCCGAACGACTGCCGTGTCGCCTCGATGTTGCGGGTGATCGACTGCGCTTCCTTCTGGATGGCGTTCGGCTTGACCGAGAACTGCTCCAGCACCGCGGGCCACGCCGCGCCGACGAGCACGCTCGACAGAACCAGCAGGACGGTCGCGATGGCGGGCAGCTGCACGTTGCGCATGAACGCGCCCGCGAAGAACGCGACGGCGCAGAACACCGCGATGCACAGCAGGATCAGCTTGGCGGGCAGCACCGCGTTGAGGTCGGTGTAGCTCGCGCCGACGAACTTCTCGTTCTCGTGCAGCAGCAGCTCGTACCGGTCGAAGAAGTACGCGACGGCCTTCAGCAGCACGAACGTGCCGGCGACGAGCGCCAGGTGCAGCCGCGCGGGCCCGGAGAGCTGACCGCCGCGACCGGCCAGCCGGATCCCGCCGAAGAGGTAGTGCGCGATCACGGCGCCGATGAACGACACCGCCGTCACGATGAACAGCCACGACAGGAGCCACTCGTAGAACGGCAGCTGGAACGCGTAGAAGCCGATGTCGTGCCCGAACTGCGGGTCCGTGACCCCGAACGGCTGGGCGTTGAGGAAGAGCTGGATCTGCTGCCAGTCCGCCTGCGCCGACGCGCCCGCGATCAAGCCGACGAACACGGGGATGCCGATGGCGAACAACCGCATCCGCCGCATCACGACCGTGCGGTAGCGGGCCACCGGGTCGTCAGGTCCGGAGACCGGTACGAACACCGGGCGCGCCCGGTACGCGAGGTACAGGTTGAGCGCGACGATGCCGCCGACCACGACCCCGGCTGCGACGAACAGCCCGAGCCTGGTGAGCAGCACTGTGCTGTAGACGTCGCGGAATTTCACCTCGCCGAACCACAGCCAGTTCACGTAGGTGTCGAGCAGCCGCGATCCCGTGATGAGACCGAACAGGAGCACGACACCGACGATGAGCAGGATTCGGCTGCGTCGGGACAGTTTCGGCAGTCCGACTGGAGGCCGTGTGGCCACGAGGCACGCTCCTGGATCGCGGAATTTCAATACGTACGTTTAGTCCAACTCTACGGACGACGCCCTGGGTTCCCGTGAAGTCCGCAGTCTTACGATGACACGCGTGTCAGCGAGTGAAACGCCAGCGGTCATCCTCCCGACGGTCGCCCGTGAGGTAGAGGAGTTCGTATCGGCGGGCGGCTGGGAGCAGCCCCCGCAACTCTTCGCCCTCGTGCCCACCTCAGACCTGATCGCCCAGCAACCGGAGCTGCGGGACCAGCTGGACGCGGAGTCGTCCCCGCTGACCCCGATCGCCCAGGACCCCCTGGAGGGCGACCTGGACGAGGCGCTGGCGGGCATCGAGTGGCCGCCGGCCGTGATCGGCTGCGCCCTGGCCCAGGAGATCGTCGTGCTGCCACCGGAGGCGGAGACCGAACTCCACCACGGCGAACTGGACGACGAGGCGGCCCGCAAGTTCGCGGCCGAGCACCCGGCCCGCCGCGAGGCCCGCCTGGTGGCGGCCGTGCTGCGCGACGGCTCGGTCTCCTGCGTGCTGCGGCTGCGCGGAACGGTCGAGGTGCCCGAGGAGGTCGTCGAGCACCCGGAGCTCGCGCCCAACCTCACCGACGCCCTGCTCGCCACGCTGCGGCCCTAGTCGTCACACCCTCAGGCTGACACAACCCCGGCGCTTGATCGCGCCGGGGTTGTGATCTCGCGTGTTCGCGTGAAGCGGACAGCCGTCGGGAGCGTCAGCATCCCAGGCTGGTGCAGCCGAGCACCAAGATCGCGACCGTGTGCACCGCATTCCGGAAGTCGGCTTGCCCACTCCCGGACCCCACCCTTGTTCTCCCAAGCGACACCGAAGAGCCGTTGGGAGCGTCAGCAGCTCGGCGTCGACTCGCCCTTGTTCAGCGCCTCCAGCGACGACACCGCGTCCTTGAGGTTCTCGACCTTGATCAGCTTGAGGTCGTCGGGCGCCTGCTGCTTCGCGTCCTGGCAGTTGGCCGACGGCACGAGGAACGCCGTCGCGCCCGCCTCCTTGGCCGCCACCATCTTGAACGCGATGCCACCGATCGGCTTGACCGTGCCGTCACCCGCGATCTCGCCGGTGCCCGCGATGGCCTTGCCGCCGTTGAGCTCGCCCGGCGTCAGCTTGTCGACGATCGCCAGCGCGAAGATCAGGCCGGCGGACGGGCCGCCGACGTCGGAGAGGCTGATCTTGATTTTGAACGGCACGTCGGCGCGGTCCACCGGCGAGATGCCGATGAAGCCCGCGGGGCGGCCGTCCTCGCGGGTGCCGAGGGTCAGCTGGGTCGACTTCGAGGTGCCGTCCTTCTCGAAGGCCACCTCGATGTGGTCGCCGGGCTTGGTGTTCTCCAGGGCGGCGCTCACGTCGGCGGAGCTGCCCACCTGCTTGCCGTTGACCGAGATGATGCGGGCGCCGAGCGGGATGACGTTCTCCGCGGGGCTGCCCTTGGTCACCTGGTTGGCGATCACCTTGCCCGGATAGCCGAGGTAGTGCAGTGCGGCGACCTCGGCGGAGGTCTGCGACTCGCTGAACGCGAGCTCGTTGTTCTTCTGCACCTCCTCCTCCGACTCACCGGGCTTGAAGAACTCCTCGCGCGGTGCCAGGGCGTAGCGGCCGGACAGCCACAGGCCGAGGGCGCCGAACAGCGACACGTCGTCGGTGAGCGAGACCGTCGTCATGCGCAGGGTTCCGGCTGTGGGGAAGGTGTTCTGGCCGTCCACCGAGACCACGTCGGTGTCCTTGACCTTGCCTAGCACGTCATATGTCGGGCCGGGGCCCAGCGCGACGTACGGGACTCTGGCGAAACCGCCGAGCAGTCCGAGTGCCGCCACCACTAGGAAGCTGACGATCAGCGTCCACGTCCGGCGGGTCAGTCCGCGTTCCCTCGGCGGGGGCGCGGGTGGGGGTGCGGTCGTGACGGTTTCACTCACGGCTGAACAGCGTACGACCATGTGGATCCGCGTACGGTAGAGGCATGAGTGACGTGCCGTTCGGGTTCAGCCCGCACGACCCCGACGACAAGAGCGGGAAGCCGGGAGACAACCCGTTCGACTTCAGCCAGCTGGGCAACATGCTCAGTCAGCTGGGCGCGATGCTGAGCAGCGCCGGGACGTCGAGCGGGCCGGTCAACTACGACCTCGCCAAGCAGATCGCGTTCCAGCAACTGTCCTCGACGACGACCACGATCGGGTTCGCCTCCGACCAGTCGAGCGCGGTCACCGACGCCGTGCACCTGGCCGAGATGTGGCTGGACCCGGCCACCTCGCTGCCCGCCGGCACCCGCACGACCGAGGCGTGGACCGCGCGCGACTGGATCGAGCGCACCATCCCGACGTGGCAGCGCCTGTGCGACCCGGTCGCGCAGCGCATGTCCGGCGCGTGGGTCGAGGCGATGCCCGCCGAGGCGAAGCAGGCGGCCGGTCCGCTGCTGTCGATGCTCGGCCAGATGGGCGGCATGGCCTTCGGCTCCCAGCTCGGCAACGCACTGGCGCAGCTCGGCTCCGAGGTCCTCACCTCGACCGACGTCGGCCTGCCGCTCGGTCCCGAGGGCACGTCGGCGCTGCTGCCCGCGAACATCGAGAAGTTCACCGAGGGCCTGGAGCGCCCTGCCTCCGAGGTGATGGTGTTCCTCGCCGCCCGCGAGGCCGCGCACCAGCGCCTCTTCACGCACGTGCCGTGGCTGCGACAGCGCCTGCTCGACACCGTCGAGGAGTTCGCCAAGGGCATCAAGGTCGACACCTCCGCCCTGGAGCAGCTCGCCGGCCAGATCGACCCGTCGAACCCGGCCTCCATCGAAGAGGCCATGGGCTCGGGCCTGCTCGAACCGCAGACGACGCCCGAGCAGCAGGCCGCGCTGACCCGCCTGGAGACCCTCCTGGCCCTGGTCGAGGGCTGGGTCGACGTCGTGGTCGACGCCGCCGTGGCCGACCGCCTGCCCGGCGCACCAGCGTTGCGCGAGACGCTGCGCCGCCGTCGTGCCTCCGGTGGCCCGGCCGAGCAGACGTTCGCCACGCTCGTGGGTCTGGAGCTGCGGCCGCGCAAGCTGCGGGCAGCTTCGGCGCTGTGGAAGCTCGTCGGTGACCAGCACGGCATCGAGGTGCGCGACAGCGTGTGGGAGCACGCCGAGCTCGTCCCGACCGCGGAGGACCTGGACGACCCGCTCGAGTTCGCGGAGCGCCTCGCCAACACCCGCAAGGCCCTCGAGGACCCGATGGCCGAACTCGAACGCACCATGCGTGAGCAGGACGGCGACAAGCCGGAGGACGGCAAGCCCGAAGAGAGCTGAACCAGTCCCTGAACATGCGAAACGCCCGGCGAGCACACCCTCGCCGGGCGTTTCGCGTAGTAGGTCGTCAGTCTTCGGAGATGCCCCAGCCTGCGGCAGCTGAGAGACCTTCCAGGTAGCCCATGGCCCGCTCGGTCTTCGGGTAGCGGTGAACCCACTCCCAGAAGTCCTTGCCGTGCCCTGGTACGAGCAAGTGCGCGAGCTCGTGCACCAGCACGTAGTCGAGCACCCACGGCGGCACCTCACGCAGACGCTCGGACACGCGGATCGTGCCCTCGGTCGGCGTGCAGGACGCCCAGCGCGTGCGCATGGGCGGCACCCAGCGCACGCTGACGGGGTCGGCGAGCGAGTCCAGGTACCGCGCCGACAGCTCGGCACAGCGCTCCATCAGCGCCTCGTCCGACGTTCGCGCAGGGGATCTCCTGCGCGTCTCGCTGCGCTGGAGGCGGCTCAACATCTCCGCCACCCAGTGCTTCTCTTCCCCCTTGGTCATCCGTGCCGGCAGAAGGACGACGACCGTGTCGCCCTCCCGGTACGCGCTGACCATGCGGCGGCGCCGGGGGCTCCGCCGCACCTCCACCCGCGGTTCGGCCATGCAGTCACCGTAAACGTCGGCACCGACAATTTTCGGCCCCCAACCGGCCGCACGCCCGCACCCGGCGGGTGAAGTTCCACCGAACGGCGGCTGGACACGCGCGGATGAACCTGCGCGGATTCGACGTCTCGCCCAGGTACCGTCGCGCCAAGGTCCCCGAGTGTGTCCGCACTCACAACTGCAAGGGAGGGGCTGTGGCCGAGACCTACAACGGCTACTGCGTCAAGTGCCGCGAGAAGCGCGACTTCGAAGGCAAGGTCGAGGAGACGAACGGCCGGCGCATGGCGAAGGGCACCTGCCCTGTCTGCGGTACGAAGATGACGCGGATCCTCGGCAAGGCCAAGGTCTGACGTTTCCGCTGGCAGGGGGTCCCGCCCCCTGCCAGTCTTTCTCATGTGGACACGAGACCTCGCGTACGAGCAGGACTGGCCGTGGTGCGCCGCGGACCAGGCGTCGTGCAGGTCGGCACCGACCCGAAGCACGCCGTGGTGATCGACTCGCTGTCCGAGGCGCTCATCGACGAGCTGATCACCCTCGACGGCCGCCACACCGTCGCTGAACTGGGTGAAAGACTGAAAGTACGGGGCGAGGACCCGGACCAGTTGAGCGCCGTTCTCGAGTCGCTCGAAGAGGCCGGTCTGCTCGACACCGGCTCCCCCGCGAAGGGCGCGACGGCCGCCGTCCACGGTGCCGGACACCTTGCACTCTCAATTACTTCGCTTCTAGCTGAATCAGGCGTGCGGCTGGCTCATCACGCCGATCTGGCGGTGCTGGCGGCGACGCTCGTCCCGGATCCGAACCTCGTGAACGCGCTCATGGCGTCCCGCACACCGCATCTGGCCGTGCGCGTGCGTGAGGGTGTGGGCATCGTCGGGCCGTTGGTGCTCCCCGGCCGCACGAGCTGCCTGAACTGCGCCGATCTGCACCGCGCCGACCATGATCCGGCGTGGCCCGTCATCGCGACGCAGCTGGCGGGCCGCCCGGCGTCCACCGACGTGCTGTTCGCCACGGGAACGGCGGCGCTGGCGGTCGTGCAGATCCTGGAGTCGTTGATCTACGTCCGGGGCCGCGACCTGGCCCCGCCGCCCGTGCTCAACGCCACCCTCGAGCTGGACCTCGTGACGGGTGTTGCTGAGAGGCGAAGCTGGTATCCGCACCCTGACTGTCAGTGCGCCGCACATAACATGGCCGAGTGACCGAGATTCCGCGCAAGGCAGTGCAGCGCACCGCCAAGCTGGCAAGCCTCCCGCTCGGGGTGGCGGGCCGGGTGGTGGGCGGCTGGGGGAAGCGACTGACCGGACGCGCGGCCGACGAGGTCAACGCCGAGGTGACGGCCAAGACGGCGGAACAGGTCTTCGCGGTGCTCGGCCAGCTCAAGGGCGGCGCGATGAAGTTCGGCCAGGCGCTGAGCGTCTTCGAGGCGGCTGTCCCCGACGAGCTCGCGGCCCCGTACCGCGAGGCCCTGACGAAGCTGCAGACCGCGGCCCCGCCGATGCCCGCCCGCACGACTCACCGCGTGCTCGCCGAACAGCTCGGCGCCTCCTGGACGAAGCGCTTCAAGGAGTTCGACGACGACCCTGCCGCGTCGGCGTCCATCGGCCAGGTGCACCGCGCGGTGTGGCACGACGGCCGCGACGTGGCGGTGAAGGTCCAGTACCCCGGCGCCGACGAGGCCCTGCGCGCCGACCTGAAGCAGCTGCTGCGGTTCTCCCGGCTGCTGCAGGCGATCATGCCCGGCACCGACGTGCGCCCGCTGCTGGAGGAGCTGCGCGACCGGTACCTCGAGGAGCTCGACTACCGCGACGAGGCCGCGAACCAGCGCACCTTCGCCAAGGCCTTCGAGGACGACGCGCACGTGGTGGTCCCGCGCGTCATCGCCTCGTCGCCCAAGGTCATGGTGACCGAGTGGACGTCCGGCGTCGGCCTGTCGACGATCATCCGCTCCGGCTCGGTCGCCGACCGCGACCTGGCCGGCCAGCGCCTGGCCGAGTTCCACTTCTCGGCCCCGTCACGCTCCGGCCTGCTGCACGCCGACCCGCACCCCGGCAACTTCATGCTGGGCGAGGACGGCCGCCTGCGCGTGATCGACTTCGGCGCCGTGGCCCGCCTGCCCGACGGCCTGCCCAAGACGCTGGGCCTCATGACCCGTCTCGCCCTGGACGGCCGTTCCGCGGACTTGGTCGAGCTTCTGCGCACCGAGAACTTCATCCGCGAGGGCATGTCCCTGCACGGCGAGGACGTCCTCGGCTACCTGGCCCCCTTCGTCGAACCGCTGCGCACCGAGTCGTTCCACTTCACCCGCCGCTGGCTGCAGTCCCAGGCCGAGCGGGTGGGCGACCTGCGCAGCCCCGACTCACAAACCGGCCGCTCCCTCAACCTGCCGCCGCAGTACCTCTTGATTCACCGCGTGACATTGGGCGCGACGGGCATTCTCTGCCAGTTGGACGCCCACGTGAACGCACGCGAAATCGTCGCGCGCTGGCAACCGGGATTCGACGACTAACTCGGCCGGGTGAACCCCGCGAAAGTTGTCCACAGGTTGGGTCTCACCCCGTTTTCCCACCCTCCGCATGGGCCACGATCTCCCCATGGCACCCATCGCAAGCACCGCTGACCTGCGCCTCTCCGGACTCTCCGCCAGGGAGATCCTCCGCCACTGCACGCCCGCCGGCCCCTGGCAACAACTGCTCCCCGGCGTTGTTCTGCAGAAGCCCTCACCCCCGACCCGGCTGGACCGACTGCGCGCAGTCCAGTTCTTCGCGGGCCCTGATTCGGTGATCACAGGAGCCGACGCGCTGTCCCGCCAAGGCGCTCGACTAGCACTCCCCCGGCACATTCACGTGCTGACGGGAAAAGACGTGCGCCGCGCACATCCGTCGATTCTCTGCGAACGCACAATCCGCCCTCCAGCCATCGTGGAGCACCAAGGCCTGAGACTGGCCGGCCCAGCCCGCGCCGCGCTGGACATGGCTCGCCGCGAGACCAACCCACGCGCAGTCGTCGGCATCCTCGACGCGGTGCTCGACGCGCGCCTGTGCTCGCCCAATGATCTTCACGAGGAGCTGCAGCGATGCAGCCGACGAGGAACAGCCCTGGTCAGACAGGCCTTACGCCACCTCCACCCAGCCGAGGGCTCACTGCCCGCGGGGTAGCCGCCGACGCTCTCGCCCCCAAGTCGAGGAGACGACAGCGCCCCACTCGAGTCGTGCACCAGAGGACAGTCAACTCGGCTCAAGGTGTGCCCCGACCGGGCCAGCCCCGAGTCGCCGAGTCACGCCGAACCCTGAGTTCAGCGCGCCACGCCGACCCGCTCGACCGCATGGGCTCGTCGCCGCATCCGGTGGCAGGTGGCCGACCCATGCCGAACCCCACATCCGAGTCAACCCCCGCTGCCCCAGTCGGCAGCACCTCAATCGGCGCCATCCCAACCAACCCCGCCAGCCCCAACCGGCGGCGTCTCAACCACTGGCGTCCCAGCCAGCAACGCCCCGCCGTTTCCGACCCAACCAGCAACGCCCAACCAGCCAGCCCTATCGACAGCGCCCCAGCCGCAGCCGGCCCCAAACAACACCGCCCAACCAGCAGCGTCAGCGCCAGTACTCGTCCGGCAACTTGCCCTCGATGTCCCGCACATGAGCCTTCGAGCAAACGTGACACAACCACCGGACCGTCCCACCGGTCCGCTCAGACGACCAGGCCAAGAACTCCAGGTCGGAAACGGAGGCACGCGACCGACCACATCTGTGGCAGGCCGTCACCGCCGCCGTCCCAAGTGGACCGTGTCGGTCTCCAGCAGGAACACGTCCTCCCGAGCCCCGACGTACTCGGAGTCGGAGGGATTCAGCAGCCGCCTCAACGCATCGCGATCAGCGGCGTGCAGACGAGACGAGGTGATCTCGGACAACCAGGTCAGCCGGTCGACAGCCCACTCCCGGACGAGGTGCTTGGCCGGAGCGGGGTGGTCGACCAGGAAGCTGAACGCGCTGATCTCGCCCAGGCCCGCGTCCGCCAGCGCCACGTTCCAGCCGACGGGCAGGCGCACCGAGCCGGTCATGTTCTCGCGCATCGACACGAACCACTCGGCGCGGGCCGCGGCTATGCGGTCGGCGAGACCCGGTGAGCCGACGCCGAGGTCCCACGGCAGGAAGCGGGTTTCGAGGCCACCCTCGGCCAGCGCCAGCCAGCCGCCGGGGGCCAGGGCTTCGACCAGGCGTTTTACCCCGCGCAGCTGATCAGGGAGGTGATGGATCACCCGCGAGCCCCAGACGAGCTCGACCGGTCCGGCGAAGGACAGCGGGTTCTCGGAGGCGAGGTCGGCCAGCACCGGCTTCACCGACACGGCGCCGTCGGCTTCGGCGCGCGCCGCGGTGCAGGCTGCGTCCAGCAATTCGGGCGTGGCGTCGACCAGGACCAGGACGCCGCCGCCGTGTTCGCGCAGTGCCGAGACCAGCGGCACGCTCATGGAGCCGGCGCCGCAGCCGACGTCCATGACCACCGGTGAGTCGGGCAGCAAGGAGACCAGTCTGCGGGCGACGGCGGAGAGCGCTTCGGACTGCAGCGAGCCGTAGCGCCTCATCGCGTGAAGCCGGGCGGACCAGTCGATTCCGTCGTGGGTGTGGTGCGGCACAAACGCAAACGGTACGGAGGAACGGCCGAGGCCGCCATCCACCTTCTCGTGGATGACGGCCTCAGCTCGAGACTGTCAGAGGTCGAAGCGAGCCGCTCTGCGACCGGCCCATCGCGCCAACCTGCGCCAACGTTGCGCTGACGCGAGGCGGTTCGCCAGGCGTTGCTCTTCTGCGAACCTCTGGGCTTCTTGTATTCGTATTCGTACGAGTTCTTCATTCAGAGACATGGGAGTCAGGCCCTCGTTCAGGTAGGTGGGGAACGCGCTCGTGCTGGTCACGGTGTTCACGCTGCTGCCTCCGTCTTGTCAGCGGTGACGACAGCTGCCGCGTCCTTGCGCGGACGGCCACGGGGCCGCTTCCGCGCGATCACGACACCGCGCTCGAAGATCTCTCCACCCCAGACACCCCACGGCTCGTGACGGGCGATCGCGCCGGCAAGGCACTCCGCCAACACCGGGCAGGTCCCGCAGAAGGACTTCGCCTTCTCGAGGTCGGTCGGCGCGTCAGCGAACCAGAGGTCGGGGTTGTGGGTGCGGCAGGGCAGGTCAAGCCCCTCCGCGAGGTCCGGAAGTGTCTCGCCGGTGAGCGGGACAGTTGCCGTCAACATCAGGGTTTTCTCCTTGTGTGGGGTACTGCAAAAAACACGAAAGCCGCGGACTCTGTACGAGTCCGCGGCTTTCGTGAGCCTGGTGGTCCTTCGACCCCTTCTATGGGGTCGGCAGGAGCCTTCTCACTTGATGCGCGGACAGCGCAGTCGTGTAGTTAGGAACGTCATCGCTGGTCGGCCGGACAATCGGCTGCTCGTTGAACAGTCCGGTGCCGCGCTCACGACCCAGCAGTGCCGCCGACTTGTGGGCAGACTTCTGCCACACGGTCAGAGCGGTGGTGGGCATGCAGAGGTGCTCGGACACAGAGGTGCCGAGGGTGGATTCGATGCTCAAGATCTTCTTCACAACGGGCACCTCCCTCGAGAGCTCTGCGAGCTGGTAGTAGTTCTTCTTCCCCAGACGGGTCCTCCGGACCCGGCATGAGCAGGTTATGACCCCGTCCCACGGGCTCGCAACCTATTTAACGAAACTTGTTCCGATCAGGTGGCGGAGTACCCGACACCGGCCCGGACCAGGCCCAACACATCGTCACCGAACTTATCAAGCTTCGAGGCGCCGATGCCCGAGATCGCGACAAGTCCGGCCGAATCCGTGGGTCGCTGCTCCGCGATCGCCATCAGCGTCGCGTCGGTGAAGACGACGTACGCGGGCACCTTCAACTCCCGCGCCCGCCCGGCACGCCACTGACGCAGCGTCTCGAGCAGTTCTTCGTCCACATCGGACGGGCAGGACCTGCATCGGCCGAGCTTGACGGCCTGCGCCTCGACCAGCGTCGACGCGCACACCCGGCAGGTCGGCTTCTCCTTCTTCATGAGAGGTGGCCGTTGCGCGCCGCCAGATACTCGGGCGGCCGGGTGGTTCTCGGGCACGAGGCTGTAGAGGAAGCGGGACCGGCGGCGGTATTTGCGTCCACCGGCTGCACGCGACAGCGCCCACGACAACCAGAGGTGCTCACGCGCGCGCGTCACGCCTACGTACAGAAGGCGGCGTTCTTCTTCGACCTTCGCCTCGTCACCGTCGGCGTACTGGATCGGCATCGTGCCTTCGACCAGCCCGACGAGGAACACGGCGTCCCACTCCAGACCCTTCGACGCGTGCAGCGACGCCAGCGTCACGCCCTCGACGGTCGGCGGGTGCTGCGTCTCGGCCCGCATGTCCAGCTCCACGCAGAACCGCGGCAGATCGGCCTCGGGCATCGCCGCCGCGAACTCCTCGGCGAGCTCGACCAGTGCGAGCAACGACTCCCAGCGTTCGCGTGCGGAGCCACCCGTCGGCGGCTCGTCGGTGAGCCCGACCCGGCCGAGCGCCGAGCGGACGACCTCGGGAAGCGATCCGGAGACGTCGCCCGCCGAGCGCAAGGTGATCATGGCCTGGCGCACCTCGGCGCGCTCGAAGAACCGCTCGCCACCGCGCACCAGGTACGGGATGCCGAGCGACGCGAGCGCCTGCTCGTACACCTCGGACTGCGCGTTGACGCGGTAGAGGATCGCGATCTCGGAGGCCGCGACCCCCTCGTCGAGCAACGTCTTGATGCGCCGCGCGACCGAGTCGGCTTCGGCGGGCTCGTCGTCGAACTCGTGGAAGCGGGGCAGAGGACCCTCCGGCCGCTGCCCGATCAGCTGCAGCCGCGACCCGGCCGGACGTCCGCGCGCCCACTTGATCACGTCGTTGGCCAGCGCCACGACCTGCGGCGTCGAGCGGTAGTCGCGCTCCAGCCGCACGACGACGGCGTCGGGGAACCGGCGGCCGAAGTTGAGCAGCGGCTGCGGTGAGGCACCGGCGAACGAGTAGATGGTCTGGTTCGCGTCGCCGACGACGGTCAGGTCGTCGCGGTCGCCGAGCCACGCGTCGAGCACGCGCTGCTGCAGCGGCGTCACGTCCTGGTACTCGTCGACGACGAAGCAGCGGTAGCGGTCGCGGAACTCCTGCGCGACCTCCAGGTTGTCTTCCAAGGCGGCGGCCGTGTGCAGCAGCAGGTCGTCGAAGTCGAGCAGCTGGGCCTCGTTCTTGAGCTGCTCGTACATCGCGTAGAGCTTCATGATCTGCTCGGCGGGCGCGGGGATGTCACGCGAGGCGCGCGAGGCGGCGGCCGGATACGCGTCCGGCGTCAGCAGCGACGACTTCGCCCACTCGATCTCACTGGTGAGGTCGCGCAGCGCGTCGGCCTCCGTCGGCAGTCCCAGCCTCGACGCGGCGCGGCCGACGACGCGGATCTTCTGGTCGATCAGGTCCCAGCGCGGGCCGCCGACGACCCGTGGCCAGAAGTAGCGCAACTGACGGGACGCGGCCGCGTGGAACGTCACGGCCTGAGCGCCGTGCACGTCCAGAGAGCGCAGACGGGTGCGCATCTCCCCTGCGGCGCGCTTGGTGAACGTGACGGCGAGGACCTGCGTCGGGGCGATGTGACCGCGTTGGCACAGATAGGCGATGCGGTGCGTGATCGTGCGAGTTTTGCCGGTACCGGCTCCCGCGAGCACGCACACCGGGCCGCGCGGCGCTTCCACCGCTGCGCGCTGTTCCGGATCAAGACCCTCCAGCAACGCGTCCATGCCCGGCAGTCTCGCACGAGGCGCGCGCGTGTTCAGCCAGGCTGCCGCTGTGTCCGATTTTTCCGGGGACGTATCCTGATGGGTATGGCAGGTAAGCAGGACAAGGCGGCGGCAAAGGAAGCGGCGAAGGTTCGCCGCGCGGCTTCACGCGAACGGCGCAAGCAGATCTTCGAGGCGTTCAAGATGCAGCGCCGCGAGGACAAGGCGCTGGTTCCGCTGATGCTGGGGTCCGTCCTCGGCGTCACCGCGATCGCCGTGGTCCTGGGCCTCGTCTTCCACGCGGTCTGGATGTTCGTGCCGCTGGGCGTCGCGATCGGCGCGCTGCTGGCCGTGATCATCTTCGGTCGCCGCGTGCAGAGCAACGTCTTCCGCAAGGCCGACGGCCAGCCGGGTGCCGGTGCGTGGGCGCTGGAGAACCTGCGCGGCCGCTGGCGCGTGACGCCTGCCGTCGCGGGCACCACGCAGCTCGACGCCGTGCACCGCGTGCTCGGCCGTCCGGGCGTGATCCTCGTGGCCGAGGGTGCTCCGCAGCGGGTGAAGCCGCTCCTCGCGCAGGAGAAGAAGCGCATCTCGCGCGTCGTCGGCGAGACCCCGATCTACGACTTCATCATCGGCAGCGACGAGGGCCAGGTCCCGCTGAAGAAGCTGCAGTCGAAGCTGATGAAGCTGCCGCGCAACATCACGGCCGCCCAGGTCGACGCGCTGGAGACCCGCCTCGCCGCGCTGTCGAGCCGTGGCGCCGCGCTGCCCAAGGGCCCGATGCCCGCGGGCGCGAAGATGCGCAACGTCCAGCGCACGCTCCGCCGCCGCTGACCCCGGCTCCCGCCACGTGAAAGGGCCCGCCGCACTTCTCGTGCGGCGGGCCCTTTCACGTGCTGGGCTGTGTCGGCCGTCCAGGGCTAGCGGACCTTGATGACGACCGTGCCCGCCGCCTTGTCGTGCAGGCACCGGCCGTCCGCGTCCCAGACCAGCGCCGGGATCAGCGGGAAGATCAGAATCGTGCGCAGCAGCGCGCGGGGCAGGTGCACGAACGTCTTGCCGTCGATGCGCGCCACCCGCAGCCCGAGCAGCGCGTGCCCCGGCGTGAACCCGAAGAACGCCACCGCGACGACGGTGATGACGAACCAGGCCAGCAGGCTCCAGTTCTTCGGCAGGTCCGGCCGCGTGAACACGGCCGCGACACCGGCCGCGAGGAGGAAGTCGACGAGGATGGCGAACGTGCGCCGTCCGATCGAGGCGATGGAGCCCGGCCCCTTCTCGGGGAAGCCGTGACGCTCACCACGCCAGCGCTGCTGATTTCCGTCGTTCGACTCGTCACCCGGTTCCAGCACCGAGTGCGGTCCCGACAGCCACGAACCGGTCCACCTGCTCACCCCACCAGAGTAAGCCTGTGAACATCGGGTGAGGACCGGCAGGTCGTCTTGCCCCCTCGGACCGCCCCGTTAACACTGGCGAAACATCCGAGTGACGGACGGGCAACACCACCGACATACGGTCGCTCGCGATGACCAGCCGTTGTCCATAGCCAAGGAGTCGACGAGGGTGTTCAAAAATTCCGACGAGGTGCTGAAGTTCATCTCCGACGAGGGCGTCAAGTTCGTCGACGTGCGGTTCAGCGACCTGCCCGGCGTGATGCAGCACTTCACGCTGCCGGCCAAGGCGTTCGACGCCGACGCGATCGAAGAGGGTCTCGCCTTCGACGGCTCCTCCGTGCGCGGCTTCCAGTCGATCCACGAGTCGGACATGCTGCTGCTGCCCGACCTCTACACCGCGCGCCTCGACCCGTTCCGCATCGAGAAGACGCTGATCGTCAACTTCTTCGTGCACGACCCGTTCACGCGTGAGGCGTACAGCCGCGACCCGCGCAACATCGCGCGCAAGGCCGAGCAGTACATCACCGACTCGGGCATCGCCGACACCGCGTACTTCGGTGCCGAGGCCGAGTTCTACATCTTCGACTCGATCCAGTTCGACACCACGGCGAACGGGGCGTTCCACAAGATCGACTCCGAGTCCGGCTGGTGGAACACGGGCCGCGACGAAGAGGGCGGCAACCTCGGCTACAAGGTGAAGTACAAGGGCGGCTACTTCCCCGTCACGCCGACCGACCACTACGCGGACCTCCGCGACCAGATGGTCCTCAACATGGAGGCGAACGGCTTCTCGGTCGAGCGCGCCCACCACGAGGTCGGCACCGCGGGCCAGGCGGAGATCAACTACCGCTTCAACACCCTGCTGCACGCCGCCGACGACCTGATGCTGTTCAAGTACATCATCAAGAACACCGCGTGGCAGGCCGGCAAGACCGTCACCTTCATGCCGAAGCCCCTGTTCGGCGACAACGGCTCGGGCATGCACACCCACCAGTCGCTGTGGAAGGACGGCGCGCCGCTGTTCCACGACGAGAGCGGCTACGCGGGCCTGTCCGACACCGCCCGCCACTACATCGGCGGCATCCTGCACCACGCCCCGTCGCTGCTGGCCTTCACCAACCCGACGGTGAACAGCTACCACCGCCTGGTCCCGGGCTACGAGGCCCCGGTCTCGCTGGTGTACTCCCAGCGCAACCGCTCGGCGTGCGTCCGCATCCCGATCACGGGCAACAACCCGAAGGCCAAGCGCATCGAGTTCCGCTGCCCCGACTCGTCCGGCAACCCGTACCTCGCCTTCTCGGCGATGGTGATGGCCGGCCTCGACGGCGTGAAGAACAAGATCGAGCCCCCGGCCCCGATCGACAAGGACCTCTACGAGCTCCCGCCCGAGGAGGCCCGCGACGTCAAGCAGGTCCCGGCCACGCTGGACGCCGTGCTCGACAGCCTGGAGGCCGACCACGAGTTCCTGCTCGAGGGCGGCGTGTTCACCCCGGACGTGATCGACACCTGGATCTCGTTCAAGCGTGAGCAGGAGATCGACCCGCTGCGTCTGCGCCCGAACCCCTACGAGTTCGCGCTGTACTACGACGTGTGATCGGCTGATCTTTCCTTCTGAGGGCCGGGCGACTGATTCAGTCGCCCGGCCCTCGGTCGTTCGTAGGGTCGCGACCATGTCTGAAACACCGCGCCATTCGGTGAGCGTCGCCGGAATCGTCGTTAACGACGAGGGCGAGGTTCTTGTCGTTCGCCGCCGGGACAACGGCCACTGGGAACCGCCGGGCGGCGTGCTCGAGCTGTCGGAGACCTTCGAGAACGGCGCACGCCGTGAAGTCCTCGAGGAGACGGGGATGACGGTCCGTGTCGACCACCTCACCGGCGTCTACAAGAACATGAAGCGCGGCGTCGTCGCGCTCGTTTTCCGCTGCACGCCACTGAACGAGCCGATTCGGGTGACCGACGAGGCCGCGGAAATTCGGTGGATGACGTTGGACGAGGTGCGCGAAGCGATGACACCTGCCTATGCCGTGCGCGTCGCGGACGCGTTCGAGGCGGGCACGCAGACCCGTGCGCACGACGGCGTCAACCTGTTGCCTTAGCGGCTACTTTCGCCCGGCAAGGTCGCCTGCGTCAGAAGGTCTGGATGGAGCAACGCTGCCGCTCCGAGGACCTCCACTCCGACGATCTTGCCGTCCTTCCAGTCCATGTTCACCATTGCCTGCACCCCCGGTGGCGTGTCCAGCGGAACCATGTCTCGGCCGGGAGCAAGGTCAGTGTCTGTGAAATAGATGTAGGCGGCGTCAGCCTGAGGGTCGTATTCGATGCGCATGGCGCATGATGACGCGCGGCTATCGGGCCAGTCTTGCGGTTTCTTGCGCGCTGGTGTGCTGCCCCGTCGGGCCTTCCGGCTCTTGTGACGTTTGGGCCCGCGATGGGACACTTCAAGGCGATGCTTACAGCGGAGATCATCCGAGTTTTCTCGGGCACCACCTGGTAGCGGTGATGCCCAAAACCCGGCGGACCTCCTCCTCTACGGAGCGGTGCTCGCTCTGGTGGCAGGGCTCATCGCCTTCTCCCTCCGCTTCTTCCTCGGGCTCGCCGGTCTGCTGCTGCGCAGGCTCGAAGACAGGGCAGGCGTCACGAACCGGGTCTCGGGCGAGGTCCGCGGCAACGTGGTCCAGATAGGCACGGTCCAGGGCGATCTCACCATCTGCGAGTGCTCAGGATGCGGTGAGGACGATTGAGGGCCGGGTGCGAAAGCGCCCGGCCTTCAGGCTGTCCGGCCTTCCGCTCCGAGCAGCCTCGCGCTGTACGACACCCCTCGTGCGCTCGTCCCCTCCCGGACGTTGGAGACCAGGACGTCGGCCTCGCCGCCGGTCGGCAGTTTGATCCGGGCGTCGCCGCCGTCGAGAGCTTCTGCCGACGTTGCCGCGCCGGACAGCTGCCAGTAGCCGGCTTCGGTCACGGTCTCGATCAGGTCCACCCGGTCCAGGTCGGCCGCGCTGCCGTCCGCGTAGACGAGTCGGGCCGGTCCTGAGTAGCTGAACATCGTCTCTCCCTACCGGTCAGTCGGGCGCCTCGCCCAACGCCGGCGCCTACGGCAACACGGGATTGAGGGCCGAACGGTTCAGGTGCGTGCGAACGGGTCAGCCGATGACAGCCGGTTTAAGGTCGGCGGCGTGACACAGTGGACAGTGCACGGCACCCGCCGGATCTACGAGTCGGAGTGGATGAGCGTCGACCTCGACGACGTCGAGATTCCGGATGGCGAACGGTTCGAGCACCACGTGCTCCGGCTGCCCTACCCGTCGACGGCCGTGGTGGTCGTGGAGAAAGACGACGTCCTGCTGATGTGGCGCCACAGGTTCACCACGGACGTCTGGGGCTGGGAGATCCCGGCCGGGCGGTGCGAGGCGGGCGAGAGCGCGGCGACGGCGGCCGTCCGGGAGACCGAGGAAGAGACCGGTTACCGGGTGCGCGTCGAGCCGTTGGTGACCATGAACCCCTTGAACGGCCTCAGTTCGCACACCACGCACATGTTCGTGGGAACCGATGCGGTCAAGACCGGCGAGCCGGACCCCGCGGAGGCCGCGCGGGTCGAGTGGGTGCCGCTCGGCGACATCCCCGCGTTGATCCGAAAAGGACTGGTTCCGTGCGGGATCACCTTGGCGGCACTCACCACCTACCTCACGCTGCGGACAACCGGGAGCGGACCTCCATCAGGGCCTCGCCAAGAAGGTTGAGACCGAGCCAGGAACCGGGATCCGAGGCACGTGGGTCGTCAGCGGCCAGACCGATGCCCCACACGCGGTCCAGCGGGCTCGCCTCCACCAGCACGCGGGAGCCCGTTCCCAGCAGATAGGAACGCAGCGCGGGATCCTGGCCGAACTTCGCCAGGTTCCCCGCGACGACGATCTCCATTCGTGCGGAAACCCAGGCAGGCTCCGAAAACCCGGAAATCTCACGGCCCAACGCCTTGGCCTCGGCCGGTGTGCGGGCGGCGAGCACGCGTCCGGCGACGGCGTCGTCGAACAGCAAAGCCTTGCGCCACATCATGTAGTGCTCGGCGGACGCGAACGAGACGCCGTCGACGGAGAACGTGCACGGCCACCACTGGGACAGGCAGCCCTTGCCGATGCTGCCGTCACGCTCGGGCTGGTGGCCCCAGAAGAACAGAAACTTCACAGGAGCAGAGTAGGCACCATCTAACGGTCGTCTGAGAGATTTTCGTCCGGCTCCGGCATCTCCGGCTCGCGCCACGACTGGGAGCGGGTGGGGCCGCCGGCGCGCAGCTCGTTCGCCAGCTCGCGCTTCAGCTCGTCGTCGCGGGCGGGGCCGTGCTGATCACTTCCGCGTTGAGTCATGCACGAGGCGTACCCACAGCGGCGGCCCTAATCACTTCGGGATCGGAATGCCCGTCACGGTGATCGCGGCGCCGGTGGGCGCGAACTGGCCGGAGATCGAGTTGAACGTCAGCGTGAGCGAGTTCACACCCACTCCGAGCTTCTCGTCGAGGACCACGGTGCCCGACGTAGTCGTGCCCTGGGTGACGAGGCCGTCCCACTTGCTGCTCGACGCCGCGTAGGTGCGCTTCAGATCGTCCAGGACGGCGATTCCGTCCACGGGGAGGGTCATGCGGGCCTGGGAGGCGTTCGTGGCCGACACGAAGAGCTTCACGCGCCCGTTCGCGGCCTCTACGCGAGTCACCTCGACGGTGAGCATGCCGCGCTGCTGCTTGAAGGAACCCGTGGTGACCTTGACGTCGGCCGACGGCTCGGTGGTTTCCAGTGCGCCATCAGGGGTTTCGACTGTGTTCGACGCTGTCGTCGTGGCCGTGACGTTGGGCTGCGCGGCGGAATTGTCACCACTCAGTGCAAACTGAATCACACCCAGTAACGCGAGCACTCCAGCAGCCACGCCCGCGATGGCGATCACGGTCTTACCTCGGCGCGTGACCCGACGATGCTGCATGACTTCCTCTGTTCGACCCCCGTGCGTACAACAGCTCCCCCGCTGAGCGCGCCTAGTCTCATCTCGAATGGGTGAAACGTCAATGCGCTAGGGTCCGCGCGTGTCTCAAGATGTCGCCGAATTCACGGCTCCGCAGCTGCTCACCACCCACATCTTCGACTCCGCACCCGATGCACTCGAAGCGGTTCAGGCCGCTGACGTGCTGGACCTCGGCGTGCGCGTCTACAACCGTCTCGTGCCCGACTCCGAAGACGCCGAGGCGTTGGAGGAGGAGTGGGTGGTCGAGGTTTACACCAGCGCACCTGCTGTCGACCCCGACTCGGACGAGGACTGAGCAGTTCAGAAAGCGGGGGCACTCCTCCGGGAGTGCCCCCAAACCTGAAGATATACATGAAGATTTCAGACGGTTAGTACGACTTTCCCGCGCACGTGCCCACCTTCGAGCAACCTGTGCGCCTTCACGGCCTCCGCCAACGGGAACGTCTGCTGCACCTCGACGCGCACCGAACCGGCCGCCACGAGATCGACCAGCCACTGCGTCTGCTCGGCGTTCGGCCGGGCCCAGGTGTTGATCACACCGTTCTCCAGCGCACGCGGCCCGTCCACAATGGACGTCATCCGTGCCCGGTCCCTCACCAGCTGCAACGACTGGTCGAACGCCAGCCCGCCGACGTTGTCGACCACCACGTCGACCCGGCCGTCACCACCGATCAGCTCCGCCACCGAGTCGACCAGCGCGTCTCCGTACGCGACAGGCTCGGCCCCGAGCGAACGCACGAACTCGTGGTTGCGCGGCGACGCCGTACCGAGCACCCGAGCGGCACCCAACTCCCGCGCGATCTGCACCTGAAGATGCCCGACGCCACCGGCCGCGGCGTGCACCAGGACGACGTCACCTGGGCCCGTGCCGACCGCCTTCAACGCCTGCAACGCCGTCAGCCCGGCCAGCGGCAGGGCGGCCGCCGTGACGAAGTCCACGTTGGACGGTTTGCGCGCGATCATCCGATCCGGCACGGAGATCAGCTCGGCGTACGCACCGAACTGGACGTGGTCCTTGCGCGCATACGCGAGCACCTCGTCGCCTGGCTTCCAGTCGTTCACGCCGATGCCCACCGCCCGCACGACGCCGGCCACGTCCCAGCCGGGGATCAACGGCATGTGGTGCGGCATCAGGCCCTGCAGGTAACCGGCTCTGACCTTGAAGTCCACCGGGTTCACCCCGGCGGCCTTGACCTCCACCAGCAGCTGGTCGGGCCCGAGCAGTGGATCGGGCAGCTCCTGCAACGACATGACGTCGGCGTCACCGAACTGGGTATACGCGATCGCTTTCACAGTCCCTCACCGTAGAAGACTCGCTCCGCTACTGCACGTGCACGGCGGGTGGTCCGGCGATATTCCTCCAGGAACTCACCCGGATCGCCGCCGGGCTCGTACCCCATCACGGAAGCGACCGCCACGAGGTCGCGCCCTGAGGTGGGCAGCTGGTCGGACGCCTTGCCCCTCACCAGCATCACGGCGTTACGGGCGCGCGTCGCGAGGTTCCACGCGGCGGTCAGCGCGGCAGCGTCGTCCGCCGCCAGGAGACCTGCCGAGACGGCAGCCTCCATCGCGGCCATTGTGGACGGTGTGCGCAGGTCAGGCACCGAACCGGAATGTTGCAGCTGCAACAGCTGCACCGTCCACTCGACATCGGCGAGCCCACCGCGCCCGAGCTTGGTGTGCGTGCTCGGGTCGGCCCCGCGCGGCAGCCGTTCCGCGTCGACACGCGCCTTGATCCGCCGGATCTCCCGCACCGACGGCGCGTCCAGACCGGCCTCCGGGTACCGCAGCGGCTCGATCAACGCCTCGAACTCGGCACCCAGAGCGGCGTCGCCCGCGATGAACCGCGCCCGCAGCAGCGCCTGCTTCTCCCAGATCTCCGCCCACTGCCGGTAGTACGCGCGGTACGAGTCCAGCGTCCGCACCAGCGGGCCCTGCCTGCCCTCCGGCCGCAGATCGGTGTCGACCTGCAACGGCGGGTCCTGCGACGGCGCGCCGAGCAGCCGCCGGATCTTCTCGACGATGCCGCTCGCCCACTTCGCCGCCTCGGCGTCGGACACGCCGTCGAACGGCCGGCACACGAACATCACGTCCGCGTCGGAGCCGTAACCGAGTTCGTGCCCGCCGAGGCGTCCCATGCCGATCACGGCCAACGCGGCCACGGGCTCGCCGGCCGAACGAACAGCGGCGTCGAGAGCGCTCTGCAGCACCGCGCCCCACACCTCGGACAGCGACACGCACACCGTCGAGATGGACATGAACCCCAACAGGTCCGCGGCGGCGACGCGCAGCATCTCGTGGCGCCGCAACGACCGCGCGGCCGCGACCGCGCGGGGCAGGTCGTCGTACCGGGAAACCGCGCTGCGCAAGGGGTTCCCGATCGAGTGCGGATCACGGCCGACCAACGCCTCGGTGTCCGCGAGCAGCCGCATCACCTCCGGCGCCCGCACCAGCAGATCAGGGACGAACCGGGAGGTGCCCAGGAGCACCGCGAGCCGTTCGACGACCGCGCCCTCGTCTCGCAACAGCCGCAGGTACCAGGGCGTCTCGGCCAGGGCCTCGGACACCTTCCGGTACGCCAGCAGCCCGCCGTCCGGGTCAGGGGTGAGCGCGAACAGGTCCAGCAGCACCGGCAGTAAAGCGCCCTGGATGCGAGCACGACGAGACACACCGTGCGTCAACGCCTGGATGTGCCGCAACGCCCCGTCAGGCGACGTGTAGCCCAACGCGGCGAGCCGGGCCACGGCCTCCTTGGTCGTGAGCCGCAGTGCCTCGGTCGGCACGCCCGCCACGGACTGCAGCAGAGGCCGGTAGAACAGCTTCTCGTGCAGCCGCCGGACCTGGTTGGCGTGCTTGCGGAACTCCGCGAGCAGCACCTGTCCCTCCGACCGCCGCCCGTCCGCCGCCACACCCACCGAACGCGCGAGCCAGCGCAACGCCGCGGCGTCGTCATCGGCCGGGAAGAGGTGCGTGCGCAGCATCCGTTGCAGCTGCAGCCGGTGCTCCAACGTGCGCAGGAACCGGTACGAACGCCCGAAGTCCGCCGCGTCGTTGCGCCCGACGTAACCACCCGTGCCCAGCGCGGCCAACGCGGCGGTCGTCGCCTGAATGCGCAGGTCCTCGTCCGAGCGACCGTGCACGAGCTGCAGCAGCTGCACCGCGAACTCGACGTCACGCAAACCACCGCGGCCGAGCTTGAGCTCACGGTCGGCGAGCCCGGTGGGCACGTGGTCCTCGACGCGGCGGCGCATAGCCTGCACGTCCTCGACGAAGTTCTCGCGCTCGGCCGCCGTCCACACGTACGGCCGCACGACGTCGAGGTACGCCTGCCCCAGTTCGGCATCTCCCGCGACCGGCCGCGCCTTCAGCAGAGCCTGGAACTCCCAGGTCCGCGCCCACTTCTTGTAGTAGGACGCGTGCCCGTCCAGCGTGCGGACCAGCGCACCGGCCTTGCCCTCGGGCCGCAGCGCCGCGTCGACCTCGAAGCACGACTGGCCCGCGATCTGCATCATCGTGCTGGCCAGCCGCGTCGCCGCGGCCAGATCGCCCTCGCCGACGAACACGACGTCGACGTCACTCACGTAGTTCAGCTCGTTCGCGCCGCACTTGCCCATCGCGATCACCGCGAGCCGGCACCGGTCCGCGCCGTTGACCCGCTCCGAGGCGAGCTTCAACGACGCCCGCAACGCCGACACGGCCAGATCGGACAGCTGCGCGGCCACGGTGTCGTACGGCACGTACGGCAGAGACGGCTCGACGACGTGCGCCAGGTCGTTGGCCGCCACGAGCAGCAGCTTCGAGCGGTACTCGGTGCGCAGGACGTCGCCATCCGCGAGCTCCAGCGACACGTCGACCCCGTCGGTCAGCGAACGCCACCGGTCCGGGTTGGCGACGAGGAAGTCCGACAGCGCGGTCGACGACCCGAGCACCGCGAGCAAACGCCCGCGCACGACCTCGTCCTCGTGCAGAGCAGCCGAGAGCGCGGTCCAGTCGGACGCCTCTTGGAGCCGCTCCAAGCCGCGCAACGCGAGGTCGGGATCGGGGCAACGGGACAGCGCGGACAGCACCAGTTCGGCGCCGTCCGCGGGACGGCGGTCAGCCCACAGTCCGAGGCCGCGCAGCACTTCCTCGCTGCGGGGCTCGGTGAGTCCGAATCTTGCTGGTGACGCGTGGCGGACTGGTTCGCTCATCGAGAGCCAACCTAGTCCTCACAGCGCTAGAAGACGATCAGAGAGAGCCCGTAGAGCACGACCGCGACACAGCCGGCGAAGCTGGCCACCGCGGGAACCTTCTTGTCGCTCGAGAGCGCCCGGATGCCGAGCACGAACAGCGTGATCACGAGCAGGGTCACCAGCAGCGTGGCGCCGAAGACCTGGAGCAGCGCTTCCCACTTGATCGTCATGCCGCCACCTTGTGCAGTTCGGCCTGAGCAGCCACCTCGTCGATGATGTGCTCCGGCTTGACCGGCTCGCGCCGCGACAGGATCCAGATGCCGATGGCGACCACACCACCGATCAGGGCGACACCGATGACCCCGCCCATGCCGCTGGACGCCCACTTGCCCGCGATGGCACCGACGATGCCGGCGGCGGGAAGGGTGAGCAGCCACCCGGCGGCCATCTTGCCCATGGTTCCCCACCTGACGCCGTGCCGGTCGCGGCCGAGGCCGGAGCCCATGATGCCGCCGGACGCGACGTGCGTGGTGGACAGGGCGAACCCGAGGTGCGACGACGCGAGGATCGCGGTGGCCGTCGAGGTCTGCGCCGCGAAGCCCTGGGCGGGCTCGATCGTCGTCAGGCCCCTGCCGAGCGTGTGCGTGATGCGCCAGCCGCCGAGGTACGTGCCGAGCGCGATCGCGACACCGGCGCTCAGGATCACCCAGGTGGGCGGGGCCGAGCCGGGGGCGAGCGAGCCGGACGTGATCAGCGCGAGGGTGATGATGCCCATGGTCTTCTGCGCGTCGTTCGTGCCGTGCGCGAGCGAGACCAGCGACGCCGACGCGACCTGGCCGACCTTGAAACCGGTGTGCGAGACGCGCGGGTCCGTCGACTTCTTGAGCCGGTAGACGACGATCGTGGCGAGCGCCGCGACGAGTCCCGCGACCAGCGGTGCGACCACCGCGGGCACGATCACCTTGTCGAGCACCTTGGCGAAGTGGATGGCGTCCACCCCGGACGCGACCCACGCGGCGCCGATCAGGCCGCCGAACAGCGCGTGGGACGAGCTCGAGGGCAACCCGGCGTACCAGGTGACCAGGTTCCACATGATCGCGCCGACCAGCCCGCCGAAGATGATCGCGGGCGTGATCTTGGCGTCGTCCACGATGCCGCCGGAGATGGTCTTGGCGACCTCGACGGACAGGAAGGCGCCGACGAGGTTGAGAACCGCCGACAGCGCGACCGCCGTGCGCGGCTTCAGCGCACCTGTGGCGATGGAGGTGGCCATGGCGTTGGCCGTGTCGTGGAACCCGTTGGTGAAGTCGAAGATGAGAGCAGTGACAACGACGATGATCACTACAAGAGCGGGATCCACACTGATCCTCCGGCTGGATCGAACAAGGTGCTCGATGATGACGGTACCGGGTAGCCAGGATGCCCTATAACCTACGAAAGTAACGTCACACCAACGGAAGTTGTGTGCCCAAACACCCCGCGGGCGACAGTTCTCCCCGCACCAGCTTCGCGAATCTGGCGACGAACGGCTGCCAGACCTCCTCGAAGTCGCGGTGCGCCTCGGCGAGGAAGTCCACGTCGAAGTGGGCCTGTCGCGCGCACGCCGCCGATTCAGGATCCTTGGCCGCCCAGTTCAAGACGATTTCCGGCGTCGTCTCGATGTGGAACTGCAGGCCGTAAGCGGACGCACCGACCCGAAACGCCTGGTTCGGGTATTTCGGGGACGCCGCCAGGTGTTCCGCGCCGGGCGGCAGCAGGTGGACCTCGTCGCTGTGGAACTGCAGCACGTCAGGCGTGAACGGCAGGTCCGCGAACAACGGGTCGTTACCCGCCGCATCGCGCTTCGCCACCAGCAGCACCCCGACCTCCGGCCCCTGCGGACCGCGGCGCACCTGGCCACCGGTGGCCGCCGCGAGCAACTGCGCGCCGAGGCAGATAGCGAGCGTCGGCAGTCGTTTCGCGACGGCGCTGCTCAGCAGGCGGCGGGCATCGGCGAGCCACGGGTGCTGCAGGTCGTCGAGCGCACCCATCTCGCCGCCGAGGCAGATCACGCCCTGGTAGCCGTCGAGGTTCTCCGGCGCGGGCTCGTCCTGCAGTGACACGAGGTGAAGCTCGATGCCGTCGGCCTCCAGCCAGTCGCCCAGCTTCGCGAGCGGGTCTGACTGCGAGGGCTGCAGGACGAGCAAACGCGGTGCGGTCACAGACGTGAGCCTATGTCGGCTTGACTCAGCAATGACACGCGACCTTAGAAACACTCGCCGACGCAAGGCCGTTCGTCTCGACCGGATACCCGGCTTCCCGCCACGCCGTGATACCTCCGGCAAGCCTCTTCACGCGATACCCGCGTTGCGCGAGTGCGAGAGCGCCCTTGGTCGCCGCGTTGCACTGGAAGCTTTCGCAGTAACAGATGTAGACGAGGTCCGGGTCGAGGTCGAGCTGTTCGGGCAGGTCGCGGTAGGGCAGGTTGATCGCGCCGGGAATGCGTGCCTGGGCGAACGCCTCCGGTGCGCGCGTCTCCACGAGAACGTATCCCCGCGTGTCGCCGGCCTGCATGTCGCGGTGCACGTCGTCGGGATCGGCTTCGAACGCGAGTTCGGCGGCGAAGAACGTGGCGGCGGCCTGAGGGTCGGCGGCGGGGAATCGCAGTGCGTTGGTCATGCCCTTGATCCTGATTGGCCGGTTCGCGTTTTCACATGCGGAACTCCAGGCCTTCGCGGTGTTCTGCCTATGATTTCCAGGTGGAACTCGACGCGGTGGACTGGAAGATCCTGAGCCTGCTGCAGGCGGACGGGCGCATGTCGTTCACCGCGCTGGGTCGTGAGGTGTCGCTGTCCGCCCCGGCCGTGACCGAACGGGTGCGCCGCCTGGAGTCGCTGGGCGTGATCACGGGCTTCGTCGCGGTGGTCTCACCGGCACGGATCGGGCTGCCGATCGAGTCCATCGTGCGCGTCCGGGTCCGGTCGCTCGACACACCGCGGTTCCGGAGCCAGGTGCTCGCACTCCCGCAGATCCTCGACGCCGACCACGTGACCGGAGATGACTGCTGGCTGCTCCGGGTCGTCTGCCGGTCGATGGTCGAACTGGAAGAACTCGTCGAGGTGATGCAGCGCTACGGCGACACGACGACCTCGCTCGTCTTCTCCTCACACGTCCGCAACCGCGCGCTCTCGCCCGAGCTGTTCGACTAGGACCACTTGTACTCGGACCAGTCCGAGACGTGCCGGAACCCGATGCCCTGGTAGACCGAGTTGGCGGTCGGGTTGGCGTAGTCCGCCGTCAGCACGACGTGGTCGGCCCCCGCCCCGTACGCCCACTGGCTGACCGCCGCCGTGGCCGCGGCTCCGTAACCGTGCCGGCGGTGCTCGGGCGGCGTGTAGACCGGGCCGACCCGCGACACCCCTGCGATCGGATCGGTGCTGGCCGCCCACGAGACCGGCTCACCGCCGGCGAGCCAGATGACGTGGCCGGCCGGCATGGCCCGGCTGCCGCGCATCACTTCCTCGGCCTCGGCCCGTTCGGTGCCGTCGAGTTCCTCGATGAACCGCACCCACCACTCGGTGATCAGGTCGTCGTCCGCGGCGGTCGCGAGGCGGGACTCCCCTGGTACGTCCGGAACGACGAGGGCATCCAGGTGGTAGAGCCGGAGCCGGTAGGTCTCGTGGCCGCCCTCGCGCCACAGGGTCCGGAACGCCTCCACGCGGTCCACCGGGCCGGTGACGGCGTCGATCGGTTGCCCGCGCAGGACTTCGGCGACGAACGGTGCCGCAGCGAGTGGCATCGCGGCGAGGTGGAGCGGCCGGTCCTGCATGCGGGTGACCGCGCCGACGAGGGTTCCGTTGTCGTGCAGGGAGATCAGCGCCGCCGGCTGCCGGAGCCCACGTCGGGCGGAGTCCACTGTGGTCAGATGGACGCTGTGGTTCACCGGGTCGGCACCGAGGAGATCGCCGGCCACCTCGAGGAAGTCCTCGAGGTTGTCGTAGGTCAACGCTTCCACCAGAACTCCGCCCAGTCGTCGAGTGGTTGGTAACCGATGCGTTGGTAGATCGAGTTCGAGATCGGGTTGGTCAGGTCCGCGAAGAGGAGGACGTCGGTGGCGCCCTGGTCCAGTGCCCACCGGCTCACCATCGCGCTGACGGCGGCACCGTAACCGTGCTTGCGGTGCTCGGGTGGGGTGTAGACCGGACCGACGCGGGTCATGCCGGCGTGCGGAATGCTCGCCGCGGCCCAGGCGACTGGACTGCCGTCGATCTCCCAGACGGCATGACCGTTGCCGAGGCGCAGCGAACCGCGCATGAACTCGGTCGTCGACTCGACCGGCGCTTCCGGAACGGCTTCCCTGACGAACTCCGTGCGCCAGGCGGTGAGAAGCTCGACATCGTCCTCTGTCGCCATGCGACCGGAACCTTCGACGGCCGGCGGCGCCAGGGTGCTCAGGTGGTACAGCCTGGTGGCCAGGGACTTGGTGAAGTTCTTGCCCGTCGCAGTGGCGAACGCCTCTGACCTTTCCCGCGGTCCGGTGACTCCTGGGGCGTCCGGGTCGACCTCGTCGACTGTCCGCGCCGCCAGGTCCACTGCCGCGAGAGGGAGATCGGCTGCTTGGAACGGCCAGGGCGGGGTGCGGATCAGGGAGCCGACCACTTCACCGTTCTCGTGGAACGTGATCAGCGTCGGACGATGTTCGGCCGGCAGCCGGCGGACGCGGTCCAGTGAGGTGAGAGCCACCGTGTTGCGAACCGGATCGGCTGCGAGCCGATCGTGAGTGGCGGCGTCGAACGACGCCAGATCTGGGTGCACGACCGCGTCCATGGGGTCCATGAGATCAGGGCCGGCAAGCGAAATACCTGCAGGTTCCGGACATGCAGAAGACCCCTGAGGGGAGCACCGAAGTGCTCGACCCTCAGGGGTCTTCTGAAAGAAAGTTCGGCGGCGACCTACTCTCCCACACCGTAACCAGTGCAGTACCATCGGCGCAGAAGGGCTTAACTACCGGGTTCGGAATGGGACCGGGTG